>NZ_JBIWNY010000006.1:0-391569 GCF_044767465.1 Streptomyces sp. NPDC101237
TGGTACTGCAGGGGGGACCCTGTGGGAGAGTAGGACACCGCCGAACAATCATTGGGAAAGGCCCACACCGTATGGTGTGGGCCTTTCCGCATTTCTAGAACACTACGTCCGATGTGGCGACCGTGCCGCCTTTTCGGCCCGGAGCCTCCTGCCACTGCCAGTAGAGGTTCGTATGGGAGATGACCAGCTCCGGCGCCGGCGCACCGTACGCGGTGAGGTCCTCCGTGGTGTGCGCGTCTCCGACCAGCGTGACGTCGTAACCGCGGACCATCGCCCCGTGCAGCGTGGAGCGGATACAGGCGTCGGTCTGGGCGCCCGTGACGACCACGCGGCCCACGCCGTGCCGGGCCAGGACGGACTCCAGCTCGGTGTCCTCGAAGGAGTCGCCGTACCGCTTGGGGACGAGGGCCTCGGTGTCCTCCTCACGGACCAGCTCCGGGACGTACTGCCAGGGAGCGCTGTCCGGCTTCAGCTCGTCGCTGGAGTGCTGGATCCAGATCACCGGGACCGACTCGGAACGGGCCTTGGCGAGCAGGGTGTTGATGTTGGCGATGACCTCGTCGCGATGAGGGGAGCCATCCACCACTCCGTTCTGCACGTCCACGATCAGCAGGGCGGTGTGCGGGCGGTTCGGCAGAGTCGTCATGGCCTCCACAGTAGGCCGGGGCACTGACAACGGGCGCCGTGCGAGCCGTCGTAAACGAGGTGAGGCGTGTGGACGGCTGCGGCTACCGTGGCCGTATGGATGGGATCACCGGCGGTGACTACGTTGTTCGCGCGATACGGGCCGACGAGTGGGAGGCCGTGAAGCGGTTGCGGCTCGTCGCGTTGCGGGACCCGGTGGCGCGTATCGCCTTCATGGAGACCTACGAGGACGCCGTGGCACGGCCGGACTCCTTCTACCGGGAGCGGGCCGAGCGATCGGCCGAGGAGCCGAGCGGGGCGCGGCAGTTCATCGCCGAGGCGGCGGACGGGACGTGGGCCGGGAGCCTGACCGTGCTGGTCGAAGAGGCCGGCTCGACGGACTGGGCCGGAGCCCCGGTCGAGCGGCGGCAGGGACATGTGGTCGGCGTGTTCGTCCGGCCCGAGCACCGCGGGAACGGTCTGATCAAGGCGTTGTTCGACGCCGGTGTGGCCTGGGCGCGGGAACAGGGCGTCGAGCGGGTGCGGCTGCTGGTGCACCAGGACAACCCGCGCGCCCAAGGGGCCTACCGCAAGGCGGGGTTCGTACCGAGCGGGGTGACCGTGCCGTTCGACAAGGACGACTCGGAAGACGAGTTCGAGTTCGTCCTGGAGTGGGCTTCCTAGGCGGTCGGGCGGACCGGCAGCTCCCGGTGCGGCCAGCGGGAGCGGGCCTGTTCGTGGGAGCGGATCAGCGCGAGCGTCGGCAGGCCCTGGTCGACGCCGGTGGCGAGCAGATCGGGCAGCTGAGGAAGCGGAGCGACGGCCGCCACGTCGTCCAGGACCAGGGTGAGTGGTGGGTCGAGCCGACCGGAGGATGACCGTTCGGCCATGCGCCGGCCGCGCTCGACCACGCTGGAGGCGAGTGCCGTCACGAGAGGCATCGCGCCCGGGTTGGTCCTGGGGTCTTCGATGGATTCACCCACCAGGTAAAGCGTGCCCCCTTCGGAGACGAAGGAATCCAGGGCGAGGGCATCGGATCGGTTCGGCGTGCACGCCTCGCGGATGTTGACCGTGAACAGGGCGGCGAGCGCGCGGGCCGTCAACTCCTGCGCGATGTCGCGGCGTTCGGGGTGGGAGGTGAGGGCGGCCTCGAGTTCGCCGGCCGCGCCGGGAGCCGCCTTCGGGTGGGTGCGGAGGGTCCGGACGGCGTCCTGGACGCCGGTGCCCTGTGCCCAGCGGTGGACGTGCCGGATCGTGCGGTTCTCCAGGGCGGCGGCGTGCAGGTAGCTGCGCAGGAGCGTCTCGGCCGTGTCGGTGACGGCCTGGTCGATCCTGGCGGTGGGTTTCACGGGGGTCAGGAGTGCCTGGGCGCGGTGCACCGCGGTCTGCTTGTCGTCGCAGTGGGCCGTGGGGGACCAGTGGAAGCGGGCCGGGGTGTCGCAGAGGTGGTGGGGGTCGTAGAGGAGGATCGGGCCGAGCTTGGCGCGGGCGTCCTTGGTGTCGGACCACAGGGCCGGGTTCGAGGTGACGACGAGGGCGGGGCCGGCCGCGTCTCGGATGGCCTGGGCCGCGGTGGCGCGGCGGCTGTCCCTGGGCGCGATGTGGATGTCCGTCCATCCTCCGGCCTGGGCGGCGACCGCGGGAAGGAAGGCGGCCGTCGACTCGATGAGGACGGGGGCCGCCGGGAGCGGCTCGGTCACGGCGGGGACGGCCGGTGCCGGGCCGGCTTCGGGTGTCGCTTCCGGTGCGAGAGCCGGTGCTGGTGGCGGCGCCGGTAGCGGTGCCGTGCGGGGCTCCGGGAGCGGTGGTGCCGTGGCGGCGGCGTGCCTCTCCGCCGCTCGTCGTCTTCTGCCGGCACGCCAGCGGGCCACCGTGCCCATCACGAAGACCGTCAGGACCAGCAGGATCATCAGCTGGCCGATGAACAGGCCCCAGAACAGCCCCCATCCGGACAGCTGGGCGGGCGGTGTGTCCGGCCAGGCGCCCGCGACGTCGTGCGGTGCGCCGATGAGGTGGCGCATCGCGAGCGGGGTGCGGGTCAGGTCGACGGACGACGGCCAGGCGCCCTGCGCGAACCAGGCCGCCAGGCCGGTCGCCGTCCACACCAGTGCCGTGATGCCGAGCAGGAACGCGAGTATGCCGATCAGCAGGCCGTCGGGGATGCCGCCGCCGCTGAGCTGCTCGCGCTCCTGCCGGGGGTCCGGTCTCACGATCGGGTCCTCCCTACGCCACCGTCGATTCCGAGTCGCCGAGGTGCTGCTCGACGAAGGCCGCCGCCCGCTGTTCCGCCTCCAGTTCGGCGGCGCGCAGGGCGTCGTCGGCGGCGAGCTGGTCGGCGGACGACTCGGTCATCGCGCGGTCCGTGAAGACGAGCGGCCGTTCCGTCTCGGTGACCAGGTGTTTGACCACCTGGACGTTGCCGTTGACGTCCCAGACGGCGATGCCCGGCGTGAGGGTCGGGATGATCTCGACCGCCCAGCGTGGCAGGCCGAGGACCCGGCCGGTGGCGCGCGCCTCGTCCGCTTTCTGGGCGTAGATCGTCCGGGTCGACGCCATCTTCAGGATCGCCGCCGCCTCCTTGGCGGCCGCGCCGTCCACGACGTCGGAGAGGTGGTGGACGACCGCGACGAAGGAGAGGCCGAGCCGGCGGCCGAACTTCAGCAGTCGCTGGAAGAGCTGGGCGACGAACGGGCTGTTGATGATGTGCCAGGCCTCCTCGACCAGGAAGATGCGCTTCTTCCGGTCGGGGCGGATCCAGGTGTGCTCCAGCCACACGCCGACGATCGCCATGAGGATGGGCATGGCGATGGAGTTGCGGTCGATGTGGGAGAGGTCGAAGACGATGAGCGGCGCGTCGAGGTCGATGCCGACGGTCGTCGGGCCGTCGAACATGCCGCGCAGGTCACCGTCGACCAGGCGGTCCAGGACCAGGGCGACGTCCAGGCCCCAGGCCCGTACGTCGTCTATGGCGACGTTCATCGCCTCGGCGGACTCCGGTTCGGGGTGCCGCAGCTGCTCGACGATGTCCGTCAGGAC
Source organism: Streptomyces sp. NPDC101237 (assembly GCF_044767465.1). Classification (NCBI taxonomy): domain Bacteria; kingdom Bacillati; phylum Actinomycetota; class Actinomycetes; order Kitasatosporales; family Streptomycetaceae; genus Streptomyces; species Streptomyces sp. NPDC101237. The sequence continues at coordinate 3,661 of NZ_JBIWNY010000006.1, forward strand.
CGGCTGGCGGTCCAGGATCGTCTCGTTGACGTAGGAGTGGGCGACCTTGAGGGCGAAGCCCGAGCGTTCGTCGAGGCCGTGGCCCATCGCCACCTCGATGATGGTGCGCAGCAGCGCCAGCTGGCCCGTGGTGGTGATGGAGGGGTCCAGCGGGTTGAGGCGGATGCCGTGGTTCAGGGCGGCCGCCGGGTCGAGCCGGATGGGGGTTATCCCCAGCTCTTCCGCGATGAGGTTCCACTCGCCGACGCCGTCCTCGCCCTGGGCGTCCAGGACGACGACCTGCCGGTCGCGGAAGCGCAGTTGCCGGAGGACGTACGTCTTCTCCAGGGCCGACTTGCCGTTGCCGGACTCGCCGAGGACCAGCCAGTGCGGGGCCGGGAGCTGCTGGCCGTAGAGCTGGAAGGGGTCGTAGATGTAGCCCTTGCCGGAGTACACCTCGCGGCCGATGATGACGCCCGAGTCGCCGAGGCCGGGGGCGGCGGTGGGCAGGTAGACCGCCTGGGCCTGGCCGGTCGAGGTGCGGACCGGGGAGCGGGTCGTCTCGACCTTCCCGAACAGGAAGGACGTGAAGGCTTCGGTGAGGACGGACAGCGGGTCCCTCATCAGCGCATCAGCCTCTACCTTCGGATTCCGGTGGCGAAGGGAAGTGTGTTCACGAAGGCGCGGTGGTGCTCGCGGTCGCACCATTCCAGTTTGAGGTACGACTTTCCCGCGGACGCCCTTATCGTGCGCTTGTCGCGGTTGAGGGCCTCCGGGGTGCGGGAGGAGACCGTGATGTAGCCGACCAGGTTGACGCCGGCGGCGCCGCTGGCGAGGTCCTCGCCGCGCTGGTCGAGGCGGTTGTGGGCGGCGATGTCGCGCGGGTCGACGGTGCGGTTCATCTTGGCGGCGCGGGACGCCTCGGCCTCGTCGTTGGTCTTCTCGGTCAGCATGCGTTCGATGGCGACCTCGGTGGGTTCGAGGTCCATGGTGACCGCCACCGTGCGGATGACGTCCGGGGTGTGGACGAGCAGCGGGGCGAGGAAGTTGACGCCGACGGGGGTCATCGGCCACTCCTTGACCCAGGCGGTGGCGTGGCACCAGGGCGCGCGGGTGCTCGACTCGCGGGTCTTCGCCTGGAGGAACGTGGGCTCCATGGCGTCCAGTTCGGCCGGCCAGGCGTTGCGCTGGGTCATCGCCTGGATGTGGTCGATGGGGTGGTCCGGGTCGTACATGGAGTGGATGAGGGAGGCGAGGCGGCCCTGGCCGAGGGGCTGGCGGACGCGGATGTCCGCTTCCTGGAGGCGGGAGCAGATGTCGGTGAGTTCGCGGGCCATGACGACGGCGAGTCCGGCGTCGCGGTCCAGTTTGCGGCCGGACTGCGGGCGGGCGGCGCGGGCCATCGCCTGGGCCTCGGCGGCCAGTTCGCGTGAGTAGTGCATGCAGGCGACGAGGTAGGCGCGGTGCTGCTCGCTGCTGGTGGAGACCATGGACTGCAGCTGGTCGTACGACTGCGACAGCCAGCCCGGTGCCTTCTCGTCGCCGCGCTGGGCGACGTCCTTGGCGTGGGCGTCGGGGTCGGCGGGGAGGGTGCGGGCGAGCATCTGCAGGCGGGTGACGAAGCCGTCGCCGTTGGCCACGTGCTTGAGCAGGGTGCCGAAGCGGTCGACGAGGGCTTCCTGGTCCTCGGAGTCGCGCAGGCCGACGCCCGGACCCTCGATCTCGATCGCGGCGGTCACCGTCTTGCGGTCGGCGTGCAGGAGGACGGCGATCTCGTCGGGGCCGAAGGGCGCGGCGAGCCAGCTGATCCGGCCGATGCCGGGCGGCGGGCCGATCTCGACCTCGCGGCCGTCGATCCGGGTGCCGGCCTCGGCGGCCGATGACCGGTAGACGGTGCCCCGGCGCAGGGTGCGCTTGAAACTGCGGTTGATCTCGAACCACTTGTAGAACGTGCGGCGCTTGTACGGCACGTAGACCGCCGCGAGCGCGAGCAGCGGGAAGCCCATGAGGAGCACGATCCGCAGGGAGAGGACGGGGACGAGGAGCCCGCACATCATGCCGAGGAACGCGCCCGCGATGATCAGCACGATCTCGCCGGATTCACGGTTCCTGCCGACGATCGCGTTCGGCCTGGCGCGGCCGATCAGATACGTACGGCGGGGCGTGACCGGATGGGACAGGTGGGACTCGGTCGTCAACGCCCTTCACCTCCCGAGCTGTTGTTGCGGGTGTTGCCGGCGTGCGGGGTGTTCACCGGGCTGGGCGTGCGCGGTGCGGGTGCGGCGGAGGGGACAGATCCGCCACCACCGGTCGGGGTGCGGGTGCTGTGCGCGGCGACGCCGCCCGAGGCGGGGTTGGACGGGCGGGCACCGGAGGCGCCGGAACCGCCGCCCCCGCCACCGCCGTTGTTGTCGGCGCGGGCGCTGTGCGTCCTGATGCCCTGGGCGACCAGGTTGGCGGGGCTGCTGATGACCGCTGCGGCCTTGCCCTCGGCGCCCGACATGATGCGGTTGCTGCGGCCGGCGGCGATCTCGTCGCCGAAGCCGGGGACGAACCGGTAGATCATCGCGCTGGCGAAGATGGCTAGGAGGATGATCGCGAGGCCGGAGACGACGGCGGAGAACGCGTCGGGGCCGCCGTCGGAGGACAGGGCGCCGGCGAGGCCGAGCACTATCACGATGACGGGCTTGACGAGGATGACGGCGATCATGATGCCGGCCCAGCGGCGGACGTGGCCCCACAGGTTCTTGTCGACGAGGCCGGCGTAGACGACGGTGCCGAGGAGGGCGCCGACGTAGAGCAGGGCGGCCCTGATGACGAGCTCCAGCCAGAGGACGCCGGCGGCGAGGATGCTGACCAGGGAGACGACGATCAGCATGATCGGGCCGCCGCCGATGTCGTCGCCCTTGCCGAGGGCGCCGGAGAAGGTGCCGAAGAACGTGTCCGTCTGGTTGCCGGTGGTCTTGGCGAGGACGTCGGTGACGCCGTCGGTGGCCGAGACGACGGTGTAAAGGATGAGGGGCGTGAAGGCGGACGCCAGGACGGTGAGCCAGAGGAAGCCGATGGCTTCGGAGAGGGCGGTGCTGAGGGGGACGCCTCGCACCGCGCGCTTGGCGACGGCCAGGAGCCAGAGCAGGAGCGTGAGGATCGTCGAGGCGGCGAAGACGACGGCGTACTGCTGGAGGAACTTCTCGTTGGTGAAGTCGACGTTGGCGGTCTCCTTCACGGCTGCGCTGAGCTTGTCGACGGTCCAGGAGGCGGCCTTGGCACAGCCTTGAGCGAGGGAGGAGAGGGGGTCGAGGGTGGAGGTGAGGGGGTCGGTGGTGGAGCCACCGCCTCCGCTGCCGCCGCCTTTCTCGCAGTAGTCCTTGGCAGGGCCGCGAATGAGGTCGCAGGCGTCACCGCTCGGTGTGGGGGAGGGCGAGGGTGCGGCGGCGGCATAGGTGGCCTGTAGTACCGCGGCCGTTTGAAGGGTGCCGAGGACCACGCCGAGTTTGAGGAGCCGGTGGCTAGCGCGCATACGTGAACCCTCCGAATTCCTCCACGGCCCGGGTCATGTCGTCGGCCGTGGCGGCCTGCTGGTCACGACCGACGGGAACCGGCCCGTCCTTCTGCTGAAAGTCGGTGATCTTCCAGTCGTTGTCGGCCCATGTCAGTTCGTAGGAGGTGGTGTACCAACTCTCGGTCACCGGGTTGGTCGAGGCCGCGCCGGACAGACCGAAGAGTGAGGTGTACCAGACCTCGACCGTGGCGGTGTCCGTGCTGAACAGGGTGACCTTCGTGCCGACCGGGACGACCCGGGAGACGAAGGTCTGGCCGGCCGGTGCGCTGCCGTCCTTGTTGAGGCCGATGTTCGCGAGGAACTTCGCGCTGGAGTAGGCGCTGTCCAGCCCGGCCTGTCTGTTGGCGGCGGCGTCGGGAGAGTAGATGGTGTCCACGATCGCGTGCCGTTTGGCCGTGACGAACATGTCCGTCGAGCCAAGGGCGACCGAGTAGTTGGCCGCCGCGCTCTGCGCGCCCTGCTCGCTGTGGGCGAAGCCGGTCGGGATTCCCTCGGTGCTCTTCGTCTCCACCGGCCGTGTCCCGCTCGCCGCCGTGGAGTTGCTGCTGGGCTGGGATCCGTTGCCGCCGGTCGTCTTCGCCGCGGGTGCGTCCCCGCCGCCGCCTCTGTTCGCGAAGGCGATCGCCGCGATGAGCAGGACGACCACGCCGACGACCGTCACCAGGCTTCTGGAGGAGGAGCGGCCGCCGCGGCGGGACGCGCCGCCGTAGGGGTCGCTCTCGGGCAGCCGGGTGCGGGTGTGGCCGGTCTCCGGGTAGCCGGGCTCGTCTCCGAGGCTCATGCCGGGTACTCCCCCTCCACGTCGTACCGGAACGCGTAGCAGTACGACGGTAGCCGTGCTGGTTCCCGCGCGGGCGCGGTGTGTTGACTCGACATCAGGGAGACGCAACCTCGGAGCGGGGGAAAGGGAGGTGCAGATTGGCTAGACGGCCATGCCGTACACGATCGTGAACAGGGTGCCGAGTGAGCCGATGATGAAGACTCCGGTCAGTCCGGCGATGATGAGGCCCTTGCCCTGTTCGGCACTGAAGGTGTCGCGGAGGGCCGTGGCGCCGATGCGCTGTTTGGCGGCACCCCAGACGGCGATGCCGAGGCAGAGCAGGATGGCGACGGCCATGACCACCTGGATCATCGTCTTCGCCTCGTTGCCCAGGCTGCCGAAGGGGCCCCAGTCCGGAGCGATCCCGCCGATGATGGTGTTGATGTCTCCCTTGTCGGCCGCATAGAACACGTAAGTCACCGCCCCTGGTGGGTAGTTCCGTTCGCCCCTGCCGGGTGCAGAGGTCACGCATCATTCTCGCCGAAAACGTCGCCGGAGTATGTCGACTTGACGTCATCGATTGGCGGGTTTCGTACGAAGGGATCGTACGGTCACTCTGTGTATCACGGCAGGTCACGCCGGGCAATGAGGCCTGAGCGGAACCTGTCGTGTGGTTCCGTCGTTGACCCCCTTTATGACCTGGCGCGTTGGATGAGGGCCGGTCGGGTGAGGGGTCGAGACGATGTTCTCACGGTGGCCGTGCGGAAGCGGCCGGTGGGCCCCGGCTGCTGTCGGGGCCCACGGGGATGGTGACGGGCGGTCAGCCGGTGAAGGCGGTGAGCGCTCAGGGGAGTTGGCCGGGTGGGTGAGGACGAGGAAAAACGGGCCGCGGCCGGCTGCCGTGACCCGTTTCCCTTTTGCGTGCCGCCGAGGGGACCCCACGTCCCCCTCACGGTGGCGGCTCCCCGTGACCCGACGGGGAGGTCCTGCCGGGGCTCAGCCGGTGAAGGCGTCGGTCCCTTCAGGGGTGCCCCAGCCGGTCGGGCCGTCGTAGCCCGACCGGGCGGTGCAGAAGTACGACGTGGAGCACGAGCCGTTGGATCCGCTCGTGACGTCGTTCAGTGCGGAGGTGCCGGCCGCCGTGTAGGGGTACTGGGCCGGGTAGTCGCTGCCGGCGGGGGTGCCGGCCAGGGCGTAGACCGAGGCGATGATCGGCGAGGAGGCGCTGGTGCCGCCGTAGGTGTTCCAGCCGGTGCCGTCCGCGCCGTAGGAGTCGTAGACGGAGACGCCGGTGGCGGGGTCGGCGACCGCGGAGACGTCGGCGATCATGCGCTTGGCGCAGCCGGTGTCGGTCTGCCAGGTGGGCTTGGCGTCGTAGGCGGAGCAGCCGGAGCCGGTGCCCTCGGTGCTCGACGTCCTCCAGACCGACTCGGTCCAGCCGCGGCCGGTGGAGGAGGACTTCAGGGCGGTACCGCCGACGGCCGTCACGTAGCGGGAGCCGGCCGGGTACTCGGCGCCGTAGCCCTCGTCACCGGCGCTCGCGGTGATGGCCACGCCCGGGTGCTTGTAGTACGAGGTGTCGTACGACGTGTCCGAGGACGACTCGGAGCCGCCGTAGCTGTTGGAGACGAACTTCGCGCCCAGCTTGACGGCTTCGTTCACCGCGGTGCCCAGGTTGGCGTCGGAGGCCGACTTGGCCTCGACGAGCAGGATGCTGCACTGGGGGCAGGTCGCGCTGACCATGTCGAGGTCGAGGGACTCCTCTCCGGCCCAGCCGCTGTCGGCGGAGGGCAGCGAGGTGGTGGAGCCGGTCTGGGAGACCTTCTTGAAGCAGCCGTTGGACGTCGTGCAGGCGGGCAGGCCGTAGTGCGAGCGGTAGGTCGCGAGGTCCGCGGCGGCGTTCGGGTCGTCGTAGGCGTCGACGATGGCGACCGTCTCGCCCGAGCCGGCGGAGGCGGCGGCGGAGGTGAGGCCGTAGGCCGACTGGATGTCGTTCGGGCCGTATCCGGTGGGGGAGTCGGACGCGGCGTCCGGCCGGACGGTCTTCGGGGTCACGCCCTTGAGCGCGGCCTGCTTCTCCATGAACGCGGTGGTGCCGCCGGTGACCCGCAGGGCGTCGCACGCGGCGAAGCCCTTCTTCGGGGTGGCTCCGCAGCCGGCCTTCTCGTACCGCACATGTGCCTTGGCGACCTGGGCGGCGACGGTCCGGGCGCTGACCCCGTGGGCCGTCGCGGTGGCCGCGGTGGCGTGGGCCGCGGTGCCGAGTCCGGCCGCGAGCAGGGCGGCGGTGGCCGCGGCTGCCGAGCCGGCGCGGCGCCATCTGCCGCGTATGTGGGGGGTGTCGGGGGTGGTCGTGCGCAACGTACAGCCTCCTGGAAGAGGGGGGCAGAGGCCTGCGGGTGGGGGCCACCGGCGTGGTTGCCAGTGGGGGCGGCGGCCCGCGACGACCATCGCCTTGTTCAGTACGCGACAACAAGGTGGGTGTCGGAATTCTGACTTCCGCGTTACTCAAGGACGGCCGCGGAATACTGATCATTGGGCCGTGGATGGCCGGACGTTGGGGTCCGATTGACCCGGGGCGCGGGGACGGCCGTCGACGCGCGTCGACCGGGGCGGGGTGGGCCGTCGTCAGCGGGGCTTCAGGCCGTGCAGGACGTGGTGGACGTGTTCGTCCAGTCCGGCCATGGCCTCGTGGGCCGGCAGCGCGCAGCCGGCGATGAGGGCGGCGAGGCCGTGGATGCTCGCGGCCGCGACGAGCGTGAGCCGCTCCGGGTCGCCCTCGATGATCTCGCCCCGGGACTGCGCGTCGGCGACCAGGCGGGTGAAGGACCCCAGGGAGGCGTCGATGACCTCGGCGGTCTGCACGGAGCTCTCCGGGTCGTGCTTGCGCGCGAACATCAGCTCCAGCAGCTCCGGATGGTCCACCGCGAAGGTGAGGTAGGCCTGCGCGAGCGCGGTGACCCGCGGCTCCAGGGGGGCGGTGGGGTCGTCGGCCGCGTCCAGGGCGCGCTGCAGGCGCTCGTACCCGCTCAGCGCGAGCGCGTCCAGCAGGGCCTGCTTGTCCTTGAAGTGGCGGCCGGGCGCGGCGTGGCTGACGCCGATGTCGCGGGCCAGTTCGCGCAGGGACAGCGCGGCGGCGCCCTTCTCGCGCAGGGTGCGCTCGGCGCTGGTGAGCAGCGCGGCGCGCAGGTCTCCGTGGTGGTAGGGGCGGCTGTGCGGCATGGAGGGCATCGTAACCCGTATGTTGGCGCTGGCATCTTTGTTGTCGTTGACAGCATTGTTGTCGACGCCTACATTGACCGCCATGGCTGAGAAAACTGGCACATGGAACACATCCGACCTCCCCGATCTCGCCGGCCGCACGGCCGTGGTCACCGGCGCCAACAGCGGCATCGGCCGCACCACGGCGGACGCGCTGGCCCGGGCCGGTGCGCACGTCGTCCTCGCGGTGCGGGACCCCGAGCGCGGGCGCGCCGCCGCCGCGGGGCTGGCCGGCAGCACGGAGGTGCGCCGCCTGGACCTGGCGGACCTCGCCTCGGTACGGGAGTTCGCGGCCGGCTGGGACCGCCCGCTGGACCTGCTGATCAACAACGCGGGCGTGATGATGCTCCCCGAGCAGTCCACCGCGGACGGCTTCGAGATGCAGTTCGGCACCAACCACCTGGGCCACTTCGCGCTGACCAACCTGCTGCTGCCGTATCTCACGGACCGGGTGGTGACGCTCTCCTCCGGCCTGCACCGCGGCGGCGACGGCGTGATCCACTTCGCCGACGTCAACCTCCGCGGCGGCTACAGCCCGACCCGCGCCTACGCCCAGTCCAAGCTGGCCAACCTGCTGTTCACCCTGGAACTCCAGCGCCGGCTCACCGAGGCGGGCTCCCCGGTCCGCGCGCTGGCCGCCCACCCCGGCTACGCGGCCACCAACCTCCAGAGCCGCACGGCCAACCCGCTGGCCCGGCTCGGCTTGCGCCTGGGCAACCTGGTCGTCGCGCAGGACGACCGGGCGGGCGCCCTTCCCACGCTGTACGCGGCGACCCAGGACCTGCCCGGCGCCAGCTACGTCGGCCCGGACGGCATGGGCGGCATGCGGGGCGCACCGGCGCTGGCCGGCCGCAGCCCGGCGGCGAGCGATCCGGTGGCGGCCCGCAGGCTGTGGACGCTGTCGGAGGAGATGACCGGAGTGACGTGGCCGCTCGGGGCCGGGGCAGTACGGACCGTGACCGGCGGATGAGGCCGCACGCCACCGACGGGCGGGCCCCGGCGGTGACCGTGCCACAGCGCCGGTGACCGTGCCACAGAGCCGGTGACCGCCTCCCGCCCCCGGACGGCCGCCGGACCGCCCGCGGCCGCCGGATACGGTGAGCGGGACACGACGGGCACGACGGATACGACGGTTTTCCGGGAGGCGGCCGGATGAGCGGTGGCGTGGACTTCGCGCTCGGCGGGCGCACCGCCCTGGTGACCGGCTCCGTGTGCGGACTGGGTCTGGAGATGGCCCGGGGGCTGGCGGGCGCGGGCGCGCGGGTGATCCTCAACGGCCGTGACCCGGCGGCGCTGGAGGCGGTGGCCGGGCGCCTTCGCGACGAGGGCCTCGACGCGGTGGGCTCGGCGTTCGACGTCACCGACCGGCAGGCGGCCGAGGAGGCCGTGGACGCCCTCGGCGCGATCGACATCCTGGTCAACAACGTGGGCCACCGCGACCGGCGCGGGGTCCACGAGATGACCCCGGACGAGCTGTCCGCGCTCCTGGACCTCCACCTGACCTCGGCGTACGCGCTGAGCCAGACGGTCGCCCGGGGCCTGGCCGCACGGGACACCCCGGGCCGCGTCATCAACGTCTCCTCGGTCGTCGGCCGGCTGGGCCGTACCGGCGACGTCGCCTACGCCACCGCGAAGGCCGGTCTGGACGGGCTGACCCGGGCGCTGGCGGCCGACCTGGGACCCAGCGGCACGACGGTGAACTCGGTGGCCCCGGGCACGTTCGTCACGGACGTCGACGCGGAACTCGCCGAGGACCCGGAGGGGGAGCGGTGGCTGCGCACGCGCACGGCACTGGGCCGCTGGGGGCGCCCCGCCGAGATCGCCGGCATCGTCGTCTTCCTGGCGAGCGGGGCGGCCTCCTTCATCACGGGCCAGACGATCGCGGTGGACGGCGGGATGACGACGACGTTCTGAGGCGAGGTTCACAGAAAAATCTCAGCGAAAGAGGGAACCGTTTCTCACTTTCCTGGGACACAGTGGGCGCTGATGAAGAGCACCTCACGCATCTCTTCCGTCTCGCGCCGCCTCGCGCTCGGCGCGGCCGCCGTGCTGGCCGCCACCTCGGCGTCCGTGGCGGCCGCCGACGACGGCCCCGGCCCGTTCGGAGTGACCGCGCTGGTCGGGCCGACCGCGGAGAGCGCGCGGGTCGGGGCGCTGTTCAGCGCCGACCAGGCGGGGAACCTGGCCGGGCACCACTTCTGCACCGCCTCCGTCGTGCACAGCCCGCGCCGCGACCTGATCGTCACCGCCGCGCACTGCGTGGACGGCGACGACGCGGGCGGGCTCGTCTTCGTACCGGGGTACCGGGACGGGCAGGCGCCCTACGGGGTGTGGAAGGTGGCGGAGCGGTACCTGCCCGACGGCTGGGCGAAGGGGCGGGACGAGGACAGCGACGTGGCCTTCGCCGCCGTGGAGGCACGAGGCGGCAGGCAGGTCGAGGAGGTGACCGGCGCCAACCGGTTCGTCAGCGGCATGGCGACCGGGGCCACCGCGGTGACCGTCACCGGATATCCCGACTCCCGTGAGGTGCCCGTCAGTTGCACCAACAAGCCGGTCGCGCACAGCGCCACGCAGCAGCGGATCGACTGCCCCGAGTTCACCGGCGGCACCAGCGGGAGTCCCTGGGTGAACGGCGACCACCAGGTGGTCGGGGTGCTGGGCGGGCACGAGCAGGGCGGTTCGACCGCCGACACGTCCTACAGCGTGGTGCTCGGGAGCGAGGCCGGCGAGCTGTACAAGGACGTCGTGACCGGTTGAAACGGCGTCAGCCACGCCGTCCTGCCGCTAAATAGCGCCACTCTCGGCCGAAATGGCGTTGAACAGCCCTGGCATGGGGGAGGGTTGGGGCGTGCGGAAAGTCTGGGTGATCGGTGGCGCGGCGGTCGGCGTCGGGCTGAGCTTCGTCATGCTGCTCGTGGTCGGGGTGTACATCGTCGCCGGGAACCTGCTGGGCGGCGCCGGCGGGGCCGGCAAGGCGTTGGCCAAGGGCGCGGTACCGGCTGCCTACTCCACGCTCGTGCAGAAGTGGGGCAACCTGTGCTCCGCGATCAACCCGGCCCTGCTCGCGGCGCAGCTCTACCAGGAGAGCGGGTTCAACCCGAGGGCGCAGAGCCCGGCGGCCGCGCAGGGGATAGCTCAGTTCATCCCGGGCACCTGGGCCACCCACGGCATCGACGGAGACGGGGACGGCGACCGGGACGTCTGGGACCCGAATGACGCGATTCCGTCGGCCGCCTCCTACGACTGCCAGCTCGCCTCGTACGTCAAGGACGTCCCCGGCAACATCTCGGACAACATGCTCGCGGCCTACAACGCGGGCGCGTACGCGGTCATCAAGTACAAGGGTGTGCCGCCGTACAAGGAGACCCAGAACTACGTCAGGACGATCACCACGCTGGCGGACAGCTTCGCCGCGCCCGTCAGCCGGCTCTCCCCGACCAGGCAGGCCGCCGGCGCCATCGAGTACGCCCAGAACAAGCTCGGCACCCCGTACAAGTGGGGCGGCAACGGCACAGCTCAGGACGGTGGGCGGTTCGACTGCTCCGGCCTGACGAAGGCGGCGTACGAGAGTGTCGGGATCACGCTGCCGCGTGTCGCCAACGATCAGTACAACGCCGGTCCGCACCCCGCGCGCAACGAGCTGCTCCCGGGGGACCTGGTCTTCTTCTCCACCGACCTGTCCAACTCCCGCGCCATCCACCACGTGGGCATCTACGTCGGCGGCGGCTACATGATCGACGCGCCGTTCACCGGGGCGGTCATCCGGTTCGACCCCATCGACGGCGCCGACTACTTCGGGGCGACCCGGGTCACCGAGGATGGCGCGAAAGCGCTCCCGACCACGGTGTGAACGGAGCGTATAACCCACCCCCTGAGCTGGGGGTTTGTGTCTCTCTTCGGTAACGTCTGCGTGATCATTCGGTGGAAGGTGGAACGTACTCATGGGGGCCGTGCGTTCCTGTTGACGTAGCCGACCACGGGGGTGGCCGCGAGCGGCGCACACGAGGTGCGTCCGGGACGACGACGAAGGGGCCGCAGGCACGATGGCTGTACTCGCCGAATCCGGGTCCAACCCCGACGTCGACCTGCTCTACGACATCAACGGCCTGGCCAGGGACGCACCGCACTGGTTCGACCGGGTCATGGAGTTCGTCGGCGAGTACGGGCTGCTGGTCGCGATGGTGCTGCTGGTGCTGTGGTGCTGGTGGTCCGTGCGGCGCCGGGGCGACGAGGACGCGGCGGGCACGCTGGCCGCGCTGGTGTGGGCGCCGCTCGCCGCCGCGATCGCCGTCCTCGTGAACGTCCCCATCCGCGGCTTCGTCGAGCGGCCGAGGCCCTTCCTCACCCATCAGGGGCTGGACGTCCTGGTCTCCGGCAAGACCGACTACTCGTTCGTCAGCGACCACGCGACGATCACCATGGCGCTGGGCGTCGGCCTGTTCGTCGCGCACCGCAGGTTCGGTCTCGTGGGCATCGGCCTGGCGCTGCTGGAAGGGTTCTGCCGGGTGTACATGGGGGTGCACTACCCGACGGACGTGGTCGGCGGGTTCGCCCTCGGCACCGCGGTCGTGCTGCTGCTGTCCCCGCTGGCGACCGCCCTGCTGACGCCGGTGACGAAGGCGCTGGAGGGGTCCCCCCGGATGGGGTGGATCGTGCGGCGGCGGCCGGCGGGGGTCGGCCTGGTGCCGGGCGCCCGGACGCCGGTCGAGTCGGAGGAACGGGACCTCGCGGCGTAGCCGGGAGGTCGGGCCCGCCCCGTCGGTGGCGCGGGGCCGCCGCCCCACCGGGGGCCGCGGCCGGGAAGACCCGCCGCGACCCCCGCGGCCGGTTACAGCCCCTGCGCGTAGGAGAAGAACCGGTTCGGGTCGTACTGCGCCTTCACCTTGCCGAGCTTCGTCACCGCGTCCCCGTAGTACGCCTTCTTCCAGCCGGTCAGCGTCGGGTCCGCGTAGTTCTGGTAGGCCGCGCCGGAGGCGTACGGCCGCATCGCGGTGTGCGCGGCGTCCAGCCAGGACCGGCCGGTGCTCCCGGAGGATCCGGCGCCCCACGACACGATGTACTGCGCCAGCATCCGCGACCGCCGGTGCACGAACGCGGTCGCCGTCGGGGAGACCCGGTTGACCGCGCCGCCGAGCGCCGTGAACGCGATGCTTCCGGCGCCGCCCCGCACCGCGCCGATCTGCCGCAGCACGGTCTGGATGCCGGCCGCCGAGAGCGAGCGGTCGAAGAAGTCGGAGCGGGCCGCGTAGGTCTCGCGGCCCAGCCTGCCCGCAGTGGAGCGGCCCGGCGTGGCACCGGGCAGGTGGCACTGGGGCTCGGTGGCGAAGGAGGAGCAGCCTGCGTAGATCTCCATGGCCTCCTCGTAGCCGTGGCGGCGCAGGGAGACCGAGGTGGCGTCGGCACCGGCCTGGTGGGCGAGCGCGTCCACCGCGTTCTGGAGTTCGCCGTACGTGCCCATGGAGAAGCAGGCGACCGAGACGCGCGGGGCGCTGCCCGAGTTCTCCAGGTGCAGCGACGACCAGATCTCGTCGGGCTGGGACGGCCCCCACTCCTGCCAGGCCTTCAGGACCTGCGCGGCCTTCGCCCACGGCCAGGTGAGGTACGCCGTCACGCCCTGCGGGGTCGGGTGCGTGGTGAACTGCAGCTCGGTGACGACGCCGAAGTTGCCGTTGCCGGCGCCGCGCAGCGCCCAGAAGAGGTCCTTGTTCGTCGTCGCGTCGGCGACGACCTGTGTGCCGTCCGCCGTGACCAGCGTGGCCCGGGTGAGGCTGTCGCAGGTCAGGCCGTAGGCGCGGGAGGCGACGCCGTGGCCGCCGCCGAGGACCAGGCCGGAGACGCCGACGGTGGGGCAGGAGCCCGCCGGGACGGTCACGCCCTTGGCGGCGAGGCCGCGGTAGACGTCGATCAGCTTGGCGCCCGCGCCGACGACCGCGGTGCCGCCGGAGACCCGGATGCGGTTGAGCTTGGAGACGTCGAAGATCAGGCGGCCGTCGCCGGAGGAGTAGCCCGCGTAGGAGTGGCCGCCGTTGCGGACGGAGACCTTCAGGTGGTGGGCCTGGGCGTACGCCAGCGTGGTGCGGATGTCGTCGGCGTGGGCCACGTAGGCCACGGCGGACGGCTTCAGTCCGTCGAAGCGGGTGTTGTAGAGCTGGTGGGCGGTCGTCCAGTTCGCGTCGCCGGGGCGGACCAGGGTGCCGCACAGGGCGTGGGCCAGGGCGGTCCAGTTGGCGGCGGCCGCTGCGCTGGTGGTCTTCAGCGGCGTACGAGAGGATGTGGACGCGGGTGGCGCCCCGGTCGCGCGGGACGTGGGGGTGCCGCCGGAGCCGCACCCCGCCAGTGCGCTCGCCGCGAGGGCGGCGGCCCCGCCCGATATGAAGGAACGCCGTTCCATGCCCGTGCCTTTCGTCGGCTCTCGTGGGACGAGACGGCGTGCGTCGCACACGGGTTCCCGTGTCGGGGCGACGAGCGCTGTGACGTCATACCGACTGCGATGGCGAACGGCGAATAAATGTTCGCGTAACCCGGTGGTTGGAACCGGCGCGTGCCCTCCCCGTGAGCGTTCCGTGACCTAACCGGGTTGACGGCAGGGGTTCACCCTCCGTTTACCTATGGCCATCGGCGCCTTCACCTGTTCTGCCTAATTTCGGCCTTACCCGGTGCGGTGAGCGGCCATGAATGCACAGACAGGAGGCCCTCACCCCACCACGATTACCTCGCACGCCGCCGACGGTGGCGCATCTGGAAGGAACTCCCGAAAGTGAAGCTTCAGCGCAAGAACCGGCTGCGCGCCCTGTCTCTCGGTGCTGTCGCCGTCACCGGTGCCCTGACCCTCTCGGCGTGCGGCTCGGACGACAACGGTGGCGGCAGCGGTTCTTCGAGCACCGCCTCGGCCTCCGCGAACGCCAGCTCGATCAAGTGCGACGACGCCAAGGGCCAGCTGCTCGCCGACGGCTCGTCCGCGCAGAAGAACGCGATCGACGCCTGGGTCAAGGCCTTCTCCCAGGCCTGTGGTGTGCAGATCAACTACAAGGGCTCCGGCTCCGGCGCCGGTGTGACCGCCTTCACGCAGGGTCAGGTCGCCTTCGCCGGCTCCGACTCCGCGCTGAAGCCGGAAGAGGTCACCGCCTCCAAGAAGGTCTGCGCCGGCGGCCAGGGCATCGACCTCCCGATGGTCGGCGGCCCGATCGCCCTCGGTTACAACGTCCCGGGTGTCGACAACCTGGTCCTGGACGCGCCGACCCTCGCCAAGATCTTCGACAGCAAGATCACCAAGTGGAACGACGCGGCGATCAAGAAGCTGAACCCCGACGCGAAGCTCCCCGACCTCAAGATCCAGGCGTTCCACCGCTCGGACGAGTCGGGCACGACGGACAACTTCACCAAGTACCTGATCGCCACCGCCCCGTCCGACTGGAAGTACTCCGGCGGCAAGGCCTGGCAGGCCAAGGGCGGCCAGTCCGCTCCGCAGTCCGCGGGTGTCGCCCAGCAGGTCAAGCAGACCTCCGGCGCCATCGGCTACTTCGAGCTCTCCTACGTCTCGGACGGCATCAAGGCCGTCTCGATCGACACGGGTGCCAGCAAGCCGGTCGCCCCGTCCACCGATTCCGCCACCGCCGACATCGCGGCCGCCAAGGTCGTCGGCACCGGCCAGGACCTGGCGCTGCAGCTGGACTACAAGACCAAGGCGGAGGGTGCCTACCCGATCACCCTGGTCACCTACGAGATCGTCTGCGACAAGGGCAACAAGGCCGACACCCTCCCGGCGACCAAGGCGTTCCTGCGCTACATCGCCTCCGAGGACGGCCAGAAGGTCCTCTCCACGATCGACTACGCCCCGGTTCCCGACGCCATCATCACCAAGGTCCGCTCCACCATCGAGGGCCTGAGCTAAAGATCCGCGAGTGCGGCCGAGTTCCGTGAGGAGCCCGGCCGCACCGTCCGGTGCACCGCCGCCCGGAGCCGTACGCCCGCACACCGGGGGGGTACGGCTCCTCCGAGCCGCCCGCCGAGGCGGCTCCGCAGACCGGAGAACCCGATGGACATATCTACGCAGACGACAGACGCATCTCCACCCACCCCACGACCCGGCGCGGCCGAGCAGAAGCGCAACGCCCGGGGCGCCTCCCGCGCGGGTGACCGGGTCTTCCTCGGTCTCTCCCGTGGTTCCGGCATCCTGCTGCTGGTGATCATGGCCGCGATCGCGGTCTTCCTCACCTACCGTGCCGCCCTCGCGATCAGCCGCGACCACGGCAACTTCCTCACCACCTTCGAGTGGAACACCAACCTCGTCCCGCCGACCTTCGGCATCGCGGTGCTGGCCTTCGGCACGGTGGTCTCCTCGATCATCGCCATGGCCGTCGCGGTCCCGATCGCCGTCGCGATCGCGCTGTTCATCACGCACTACTCGCCGCGCAGGCTCGGCGGCACCATCGGCTACGTGATCGACCTGCTCGCCGCCGTGCCGTCCATCGTGTACGGCCTGTGGGGCGCCCTGGTCCTCGTACCGCACATGACCGGGCTGTTCGGCTGGCTCGACAAGTACCTCGGCTGGACCGGGATCTTCTCCTGGGACGGCGGCGCACCGCGTTCGATGCTGACCGTCGGCATCCTGCTCGCGATCATGATCCTGCCGATCATCACCAACGTGAGCCGCGAGGTCTTCCGCCAGGTCCCGCAGATGCACGAGGAGGCGGCCCTGGCCCTCGGCGCCACGCGCTGGGAGGTCATCCGCATGTCGGTGCTGCCCTTCGGCCGCTCCGGCGTGATCTCCGCCTCGATGCTCGGCCTCGGCCGCGCGCTCGGCGAGACGATGGCCGTCGCCACCGTGCTCTCCCCCGACTTCGACATCCACGCCAGCCTGCTCAACCCGGGCGGCGGCACCTTCGCCCAGAACATCGCCAGCAAGTTCAGCGAGGCGACCGCGGACGGCCGTGACGCGCTGATCGCGTCCGGTCTGGTCCTGTTCGTCATCACCCTGCTGGTCAACGGCGCGGCCCGCTTCATCATCCAGCGCCGTGCGGAGTACTCGGGGGCCAACGCATGAGCACCGCAGCAGTCGACCGCCGCAGCAGCCTGCAGGGCGCGACCCTTCCCAAGTGGTCCCCCTACGCCATCGTCGGCGGGTCCATCGTCCTCGGTGTGGTCATCGGCCTCGTCGGCGGCCTGGACAGCAAGATCCAGTGGGGTCTGATCGCCGCCCTCCTGTACATCCTCGGCACCTTCGCCATCGCCGCCAGGGTCGAGGGCCGTCGCCAGGCCAAGGACCGGATCGCGACCTCGCTGGTCTGGGTCGCGTTCATCATCGCCGTCATCCCGCTGGTCTCCCTGATCTGGGTGACCATCTCGCGCGGCGTGAAGGTCCTGGACTTCTACTTCCTCAGCCACTCCATGGGTGTGGTCGCCGACTCCGAGGCCGGTGGCGGCGCCTATGCCGCGATCATCGGCTCCCTGGAGCAGGTCGGTCTCGCCACCGTGATCGGTGCCCCCATCGGCATCCTCACCGCCGTCTACCTCGTCGAGTACGGCCGCGGCCGGCTCGCCAAGGCGGTCACCTTCTTCGTGGACGTGATGACGGGCATCCCGTCGATCGTCGCGGGTCTGTTCATCCTCAGCCTCATGCTGATCTTCGACATGCAGCCCTTCGGCTTCGCCGGATCGCTGGCCCTGGCCATCCTGATGATGCCGGTCGTGGTCCGCTCCACCGAGGAGATGCTCAAGCTCGTGCCCAACGAGCTGCGCGAGGCCTCGCTGGCCCTGGGCGTGCCGAAGTGGCGCACGATCCTGAAGGTGGTCCTGCCGACCTCCATCGGCGGCATCACCACCGGCGTCATGCTGGCCATCGCCCGTATCGCGGGTGAGACCGCCCCGGTCCTGCTGCTGGTGTTCGGCAACCCGTTCATCAACAACAACCCCTTCGAGGGTGCGCAGTCGTCGCTGCCGCTGTTCATCTACCAGCAGTACGCGAACAGCGCGGGTGCCAACGCCGCGTACGACCGTGCGTGGGCGGCGTCGCTGACGCTGATCGCCTTTGTGATGATCCTGAACCTGGTGGCCCGCGGCATCGCCCGCTGGAAGGCCCCGAAGACCGGTCGCTGACCGCGGCCTACGGCGACCGACTCCCTGGAAGTGAAGAAGTAATGTCCAAGCGAATCGACGTAAGCGGACTCACCGCCTACTACGGCTCCCACAAGGCCATCGACGACATCTCGATGAACATCGAGCCGCGCACCGTCACGGCGTTCATCGGCCCCTCCGGCTGCGGCAAGTCGACGTTCCTGCGCACGCTCAACCGCATGCACGAGGTGACGCCCGGCGGCCGCGTCGAGGGCAAGGTCCTCCTCGACGACGAGAACCTCTACGGTCCCGGCATCGACCCCGTGTCGGTCCGCCGCGAGATCGGCATGGTCTTCCAGCGTCCGAACCCGTTCCCCACCATGTCGATCTTCGACAACGTGGCCGCGGGTCTGAGGCTGAACGGCAACTACAAGAAGAGCCAGCTCAACGACATCGTCGAGAAGTCGCTCAAGGGCGCGAACCTCTGGAACGAGGTCAAGGACCGCCTCAACAAGCCGGGCTCCGGCCTCTCCGGCGGTCAGCAGCAGCGTCTGTGCATCGCCCGCGCGATCGCGGTCGAGCCCAAGGTGCTGCTCATGGACGAGCCCTGCTCGGCCCTCGACCCGATCTCGACCCTCGCCATCGAGGACCTGATCGGTGAGCTCAAGGAGCGCTTCACGATCGTCATCGTGACGCACAACATGCAGCAGGCCGCGCGTGTCTCCGACCGCACCGCCTTCTTCAACCTGGCCGCCGTCGGCCAGCCCGGCCGGCTGATCGAGATCGACGACACGGAGCGCATCTTCTCCAACCCGTCGGTCCAGGCGACCGAGGACTACATCTCCGGCCGCTTCGGCTGAGCCGGACCTGACCCCTCGCGGTGCTGCATGGCGGTGCCACCGCGAGGAGGCAAAAGGGCCCGCCCCTGGCTCCCGGGGGCGGGCCCGTCCGCGTCCGCGGGCGGCTCCGGGATCGTCAGTCGCCCGTCCACAGCCTGTGGACGGGGAACGCGGCCGGTTCCGTGCCCGACTCCCGCAGCCGGGCCACGGCCCGTTCGACCATCCGGGGTCCGGTCACTCCCATGTCCTGCGCGAGCCGCCGCCAGGTCACCGCGTCCGGCCGTCCGGCGGCTACGTCCGGGGCGGGCGGTCCCGGCTCAGGTGCCGCGCCGCACGGGTGCGGCACCAGGGCGAGCGGTTCGTCCGCGGCCGCGAACCGGACCACCGAGGCCGTGCTCCGGTCCACCCGCGTGATCCGGCCGCCGGGAAACGTCGCCACAGCGCCCTCGAAGCCCAGCGCGCCCGCGCAGACCAGCGCCAGCGCGTCCGAGCAGTCGTGCACGGCGCACGTGGCGTACTCCCGCGCGGTCCCCGCCGGGACCGTCGTCCCCTCGGCCGAGGTCAGGGCGGACACGAACGCCCAGTGGCCGGCCGTGGCCCCGGGGCCCACCAGGCAGACGGTGGCGTGCTCCAGCGGGTCGAGGAGGGCCTGCACGGCGTCGCCCGCCGGTCCGGGCGGCAGCAGCCGCTCCGCGCCGCAGGGGCACGGGAACGGCCCGCCGACGGACACCACCTCGACGGCCGGGCCGTCCAGCTCGCGGCGCAGCGCGGCGAGCGTGTCGAGGACGGCGGCGGTCGGCAGCTCCCGGTCCACCAGCACCAGCCGCACGGGCGTCGCGTACGCCGCCCGGACCCAGTCCAGGTCCCGCGAGAGCCCGGCCAGCAGCTCGGGAGTCAGCCGTACGACGCCCTCCGGGCCGCCGGCCGGTCCGGGTACGGCCCGGCCCTCGTCACCGACGAGCACGACGGTCGGCACCCGCTGCGGCGCGCCGGTCCGCCGCGCCATCGCCACGGCCGCGAAGTCCCCGAGGCCGTTGCCGGCCATGACATGCATCGTCCCTGTCCGCTGACCCACCGGACGCCTCACCGGTCCCCGTCTCCGCGGCCGCGCCGGACGCGCGGCCTCCCACCGGCATGATCACATCGGAAGGCGGACGGCGGCGGGCGCGGACGGCGTGCCGGGCGCGGTCGCTACAGGAACGCGAGGTCCACCAGGCCGAAGGCCGCGGCCGCCACCAGGGCGGCGGCGGGCATCGTGATGAACCAGCCCAGGACGATGTTCTTGGCCACGCCCCAGCGGACCGCGTTCACGCGCTTCGTCGCGCCGACGCCCATGATGGCCGAGGTGATGACGTGGGTCGTGGAGATCGGCGCCTTGAAGAGGAACGCCGTGGTGAACATGATCGACGCGCCCGTCGCCTCGGCCGCGAAGCCCTGCGGGGGGTCGAGTTCGATGATCTTGCGGCCGAGGGTGCGCATGATGCGCCAGCCGCCGGCGTAGGTGCCCAGGGAGAGCATCATGGCGCAGACGATCTTGACCCAGACCGGGATCGGGTCGCCGTACGTCTCGTGGCCGGAAATCACCAGTGCCATGACGACGACGCCCATCGTCTTCTGGGCGTCCTGGAGGCCGTGGCCGAGGGCCATGCCGGCCGCGGAGACGGTCTGGGCGATCCGGAAGCCCCGCTTCGCCTTGTGCGGGTTGGAGCGGCGGAACAGCCACATGATGGCGGTCATGACCAGGTAGCCGAGGAACAGGCCGACCACGGGCGACAGGAACATCGGGATGATGACCTTGTCCACGACGCCGTTCCACAGGACGTCCGTGCCGCCGGCCAGGGCCGCGCCCACCAGGCCGCCGAAGAGCGCGTGCGAGGAGGACGAGGGCAGGCCGAAGTACCAGGTGACGAGGTTCCAGACGATCGCGCCGACCAGCGCCGCGAACAGGATGCCCAGGCCGCTGGAGCCCTTGGGGGTCTCGATCAGGCCCTCGCTGACCGTCTTGGCGACCCCGGAGCCCAGGAAGGCGCCCGCGAGGTTCATCACCGCGGCCATGGCGAGCGCCGCACGCGGTGTCAGTGCCCGGGTGGAGACCGAGGTCGCGATCGCGTTCGCGGAGTCGTGGAAGCCGTTCGTGTACGTGAAGAAGAGCGCGACCAGGATGGTCACGACGAGCGCGAAGGTGTCCATCGACGCCTCAGGACTCCTTGACCGCGATGGTCTCCACCGTGTTCGCCACGTGCTCGAACGCGTCCGCCGCCTCTTCCAGGACGTCCACGATCTGCTTCAGCTTCAGCACCTCGATCGCGTCGTACTTGCCGTTGAAGAGGTGGGCGAGCAGCTTGCGGTGGATCTGGTCGGCCTGGTTCTCCAGACGGTTGACCTCGATCCAGTACTCGGTGAGGTTCTCCATCGTGCGCAGGTTGGGCATCGCCTCGGCGGTGAGGTCGGCGGCCCGCGCCAGCACCTCGATCTGCTGCTCGACGCCCTTGGGCAGCTCCTCGACGTTGTAGAGGACGACCAGGTCGACGGCCTCCTCCATGAAGTCCATGATGTCGTCGAGGCAGGACGCGAGGGTGTAGATGTCCTCGCGGTCGAAGGGCGTGATGAACGAGGAGTTCAGCTGGTGGAAGATCGCGTGCGTGGCGTCGTCACCCGCGTGTTCCGCTGCCCGCATGCGCTCCGCGATCTCGGCCCGGGCAGACGTGTCCGCCCCGAGCAGTTCCATCAGGAGCTTCGAGCCCGTGACGATGTTGTCCGCGGACGCGGCGAACATGTCGTAGAAGCTCGTCTCCCTGGGGGTCAGACGAAAGCGCACGTGGGGTCCTCGGTATGCATGGGTTTCGGTCAGGGTGATGCTAGGCGCATCATCCGGCCACGGCTAATGGGCCGTCCTCCAGTGTCACCCATCGGGCGAGGTGATCAGCACGGGGGCGTCCCGAGGGCCCTATACCCAGCAAAGTTCGTTACCATATACCCGCTAGGGGTATAGGAATCGGCACAGCGGAGGACGCGATGACGACCACCGAGGCCGGCGCCACGAAGCCCTCCGGCAACGGGGCTCCGGCGGCCACGCACGGCTACCACAAGCAGAAGGACGAGCACCTCAAGCGGCTGCGCCGGATCGAGGGCCAGATCCGTGGCCTGCAGCGCATGGTCGACGAGGACACCTACTGCATCGACATACTCACCCAGGTCTCCGCCTCCACCAAGGCCCTGCAGTCGTTCGCGCTGCAGTTGCTGGAGGAACACCTGCGGCACTGCGTCGCCGACGCGGCCGTCAAGGGTGGTGCGGAGATCGACGCGAAGGTGGAGGAGGCCACCCAGGCCATCGCCCGCCTGCTGCGGACCTGAGAACCCGGATCCGGAGCCGCCGCCCCGGAGCCGCGGCCGCCTGACCTGAAACCGCCGACCGGGCGCCGGCCCGGCCCGTCGGCCCGAGGTGGCGGGCCTGGCCGAAGTCAGCCGTCCTCGCGCTCCTCGGCGACGCGCAGCACCTCGTCGATGCTCTCCAGGCTGAGCCGCTCCCGGGCGGCGGACGCGGCGATGATCAGCTCTCCGCACAGCTCGATCTCGGCGAGGGCCACGTGGTCCTGAACTGCCGTACCGCCGACCGGAGCCACGTGCGTCACCTCTTCTCTGCCGTCACCGACTTCCTAGAGTAGGGAGCGGTCTACACACCGCGCATGGCACGGACGGGCTAGTTCACAGGTTGTACAGAGCCGGTCCCGGACTAGTGCGCTGGCTGGTTTTCGGCGATCCTGCCGGCGTAGATGTCCCGGGAACGCGGCAACTTTACGTCCACCGGGGTGCCGAAGTCGTACAGCAGGGTCGTCGAGGCGACCGCCACCGTGCCCTTGCTGCTGTCGTTGACGAAGCTGAAGCGCTCCCGCAGCTTGCGGACGCGGCCCTGGTCGTCGAGGTACACGTCGAAGGGCACCTCGGCCGTGGCGAACCCTTTCGCCGCGGCGGCCAGGGCCGGCCGGTTGCCCAGGGAGGCGGCGCGGGCGGCGGCCGCCAGGTCGGCGGTGCCCCGGTAGTGCCGGACCTCGGTCCCGGCGACCTCGGTCCTGCCCAGGTAGGCCGCGGTGCGGGTGCCGAGGAGCAGCTCGGCCGCGGCGAACGGGTCGGTCGCGCCGCCGGTGACCAGGTTGCCGTCGGAGAGGCTCGCGGTCTCCACCCGGACCCACTTGTCGGCGGGCACCCCGGCCCCCCTGTTCTTCATGAACAGGGCGCCCGGCGCGAGGAGTTCGGTGATCGGGCGGTGCTCGGGGGTGCCGGCGGGATCCTGCGGCAGGACGACCGTGAGTTCGCCGAGCTGATGGCGGTAGTCGTAGCGGCCTTCGCCGCGGATGGTGACCCGGGTGCCGCCGGCCGCCATCTCCATCGACGTCGTCGCCCGGGAGGTGGCGGCGGCACGCAGGGTGTCCGCCGCACGCCTGAGGACGGCGACCGCGGTGTCACCCGGCCCGCCGCCGGCGCCCTCGGCCGCGGCCCCGCCGCAACCGGTCGCGCACGTGCCGAGTCCGACCACGATCCCCACGGTGACGGCCGTCCTTCCGACGCGCCTGTGCTGCCGCCGATCCATCGCCTGCCTACCCCCAAGCCGGGTACTCCGTCACGGGCCCCCTGTCGTTCCGCTTAACGAGGGGTGGAAGGGCCCGTCACGCATACCGGCCCTTTACCGAGGGTGGGTAACGTTGTCGGAGTGGCGCAGAAGGACGGTTCCGATCGGGGTTTGCAGGCACAGAGGCACGACACGAGCCTGGTGGAGCACGGGCCGTTCTGTTACGCGCGGTGCACGTGCGGGTGGCGCGGTCCGGCGCGCCGGGCCCGGAGCCTCGCGCGGACGGACGGCGCGGGGCACGTGGCCGAGGGCGGCTGAGGAAGGCGCCCGTCCCCTGCCCTAGGGGGCGTTGTGGAGCGAGGCCAGGAGTTCGTCCACCAGTTCGGCGTCCCTGGGCTGGGTGAGCCGCCGCCGGGCCTCCTGAGGACGCAGCCACAGGATCCGGTCCACCTCGTGGTTCGGCGTGAAGTGCCCCTCTCCCGCCTCTCCCGCCCAGTAACGGACCTGCTTGGGACGGCCGTTGGCGTAGTAGAGGGCCGTGGACAGCTCGCCGCCGAGGTGGGCCGCGTACCCCGTCTCCTCCGCCACCTCGCGCAGCGCGCCCGTCACCGCGTCCTCGCCGCGCTTGAGCTTGCCCTTCGGGTGGGACCAGTCGTCGTACTTGGGGCGGTGGACGAGGCAGACCTCCAGGTCCCCGTCCACCGGTGACCGGCGCCACAGGACGCAGCCGGCCGCCAGTACCGCGGTGTCGTTCACACCGCCTCCACCGGCTGCTTCTGCCACGCCTGCTGGAACGCGAACCGGGCCGCCTCCACCTCGTGGCGCTGGTCGGCGTGGAGCACGCCGAGGGCGTAGGCGGTCGCCGGCGCGATGCGCGGGGTCCGGGCGGCGGCCGCCGCGGCCGCCGCCGCTTCGGAGGCGTCGCGGTGCCGGTTCAGGGCCTGGCCCGCGGAGAGCAGCCGTACGTCCACCGGCGCGCCCGGGCCGCACAGCACCTCGCGGGCGTAGCGGTGCAGCCGCAGCAGCAGGCGGACCTGGTGCCAGGGGCCGTCCTGCGGGTGCGGTGCCGGGTCCGGGGACAGGCCGTGGACCAGGGCCTCGGCGTTGTACGGGTGGCCGGCGGTGACCAGCGGGAGGGCGGCGACGGCGTCGGTGAGGCGTTCCTCCGCCGCCGAGGCGAGCGGGCGCAGGTCGGCCGTCGGGGCCGCGGCGGTCAGCGGGACCTCGCTGGCCAGGACCGCGACCTTGTCGGCGACCGCGTGGAAGCGGGAGGAACCCAGTGCCTGGAGCGCCGTGGAGTGGGCCCGGGTGCGGGCGAGGGTGAGCTGGCGGTCGAGCAGGGCGCCCGCCTTGGCCGCGCCGACGGTGAGGCTGCCGCGCTCGACGGTGCCCTGCGAACCGCCCTGGCCGGGCAGGGTCGTCGAACCGGAGAGCCGGTGGAGCGCCAGCAACAGCCGCTCCAGTCTTGCCTCATAGGCGTGTTCAAGACCCAAAGTGCCCGACAGCCAGGCCAGTTCGGGACGGATCTCCTCCGACCAGTCGGTTTCGAGGAGCGGGCGGAAGGTGTGCAGGCTGCCGCTGATGCGCCGGGCGGAACGGCGCAGCGCGCGGGCCGCGTCGACGGACT
Organism: Streptomyces sp. NPDC101237; assembly: GCF_044767465.1. Classification (NCBI taxonomy): domain Bacteria; kingdom Bacillati; phylum Actinomycetota; class Actinomycetes; order Kitasatosporales; family Streptomycetaceae; genus Streptomyces; species Streptomyces sp. NPDC101237. The sequence goes on from NZ_JBIWNY010000006.1 coordinate 28,309, forward strand.
CCTCCGCCGTGCTCGCCGTCCCGGTCTCCCGGTGCAGGCGCAGCGCGCGGAGGAACTCCGTGGCCTGGGCGCGCAGGTAGCCCGCGAGGGCGTCCCCGGTCACGACCCGGGCCGTCGGGTCCGTCGGTTCAAGGTGTTGCTGTGCCACGCCGGCGCCTCCGGGCGTCTATGAGCATCTCCTGGATGTTGCGCAGGGGCTGTCCGTCCGCGTCGGTCGCGTGCCGGGTCCACTCGCCGTCCGCGGCCAGGTGCCAGGAAGAGGTGGAGTCGGACATACCGGTTTCGAGGAGCCGGATGAGCGATGCGCGGTGGGCCGGGTCGGTGACCCGGACCAGCGCCTCTATCCGGCGGTCGAGGTTGCGGTGCATCATGTCGGCGCTGCCTATCCACACCTCGGGTTCGCCGCCGTTGCCGAAGGCGAAGAGCCGGGAGTGCTCAAGGAAGCGGCCGAGGATCGAGCGGACCCGGACGTTCTCCGAGAGCCCCGTGACGCCCGGCCGGATCGCGCAGATGCCGCGGACCCAGATGTCGACCGGCACGCCCGCCATGGACGCGCGGTACAGGGCGTCGATGATCGCCTCGTCGACCATCGAGTTGACCTTGATGCGGATGAACGCGGGACGGCCGGCCCGGTGGTGCTGTACTTCCTTGTCGATCCGCGCGATCAGTCCGTCGCGCAGCGACTTGGGTGCCACCAGCAGGCGGCGGTAGGTCTCCCGGCGTGAGTAGCCGGAGAGCCGGTTGAACAGGTCGGACAGGTCGGCGCCGACCTGGGTGTCGGCGGTCAGCAGGCCGAGGTCCTCGTAGAGCCGTGCCGTCTTCGGGTGGTAGTTGCCGGTGCCGACGTGGCTGTAGCGGCGGAGCGTCTCGCCCTCCTGGCGGACCACCAGGGACAGCTTGCAGTGCGTCTTGAGGCCCACCAGGCCGTAGACGACGTGGCAGCCGGCCTCTTCGAGGCGCTTGGCCCACTTGATGTTGGCGTGCTCGTCGAAGCGGGCCTTGATCTCGACCAGGACGAGGACCTGCTTGCCGGCCTCGGCGGCGTCCACGAGCGCGTTGACGATCGGGGAGTCGCCGGAGGTCCGGTACAGGGTCTGCTTGATGGCGAGGACGTCCGGGTCCTCGGCGGCCTGTTCGATGAAGGCCTGCACGGAGGTGGAGAAGCTGTCGTACGGGTGGTGCAGCAGGACGTCCCGCTCGCGCAGCGCCGCGAAGATGTCGGGCGCGGACGCCGACTCGACCTCGGCGAGATCGCGATGGGTGCCCGCGACGAACTTGCGGTACTTCAGCTCCGGCCGGTCCAGGCCGTGGATGCGGAACAGGCCGGTCAGGTCGAGCGGGCCGGGCAGCGGGTAGACCTCGGCCTCGGACACCTTCAGCTCGCGGACCAGCAGGTCCAGGACCTCGCGGCCGATGGACTCCTCGACCTCCAGGCGCACCGGCGGTCCGAAGCGGCGCCGCATGAGTTCCTTCTCCAGGGCCTGGAGCAGGTTCTCGGCGTCGTCCTCCTCCACCTCCAGGTCCTCGTTCCTGGTGAGGCGGAAGGCGTGGTGCTCCACGACCTCCATGCCGGGGAACAGCTCCTCCAGGTGGGCGCCGATGACGTCCTCGATGGGGACGTACCGGCCGCTGCTGCTCTCCAGGAAGCGGGACAGCGACGGCGGCACCTTGACCCGGGCGAAGTGCTTGTGGCCGCTGACCGGGTTGCGGACGACCACGGCCAGGTTCAGCGAGAGGCCCGAGATGTACGGGAAGGGGTGCGCCGGGTCGACCGCCAGCGGGGTCAGGACCGGGAAGATCTGGTGCCGGAAGAGCGTGAAGAGCCGCGCCTGCTCCTTCTCGGTCAGCTCCGACCAGCGGACCAGGTGGATGCCCTCCTCCGCGAGTGCGGGCGCGATGTCCTCGTGGTAGCAGGCGGCGTGCCGGGCCATCAGCTCGCGGGAGCGGGCCCAGATCATCTCCAGCACCTCGCGGGGCTGCAGCCCGGAGGCGGACCGGGTGGCCACGCCGGTGGCGATGCGGCGCTTCAGTCCCGCGACCCGGACCATGAAGAACTCGTCCAGGTTGCTCGCGAAGATCGCCAGGAAGTTGGCCCGCTCCAGCAGGGGCGTGTTCGGGTCCTCGGCGAGTTCCAGGACCCGCTCGTTGAACGCGAGCCAGCTGCGCTCCCGGTCCAGGAAGCGGCCCTGGGGCAGCTGGGGCCCGTCGTGGGGGGCCTCCTCGTACGCGTCGAGGTCCGCGTCGATGTCGGGTTCGAGATCGGAGACCGCCGCGGCCACGGTGTGCGGGCGGTGCGCGGCTATGGAGCCTACGGAGGGCTGGGCGTGCTGGACCTCGGCTGCCTGGGCGTTCTGCTGACTCATGAACCCATTCTTCCGCGCCCGGGGCGTGACAGGCGCGTCGGAACGTGCGGGCGGGAGCTTGACGGCCCCGTTTCCCGCGAACCCCTGCGGGCTCGGCGACGGCTCTGGCGCGGCTGGCTGCATTGGCCGAGCCTCGCAAGTCAGCCTGAACCAATGGTTACGAAGACATGGCGTACGGGATAGCTGCGGGAGGCTCACGGACGTCGAAGATCGGGCCGCGGGGTTCCGCGGGATCACGAAAGCGACGTTCGGGTACGACCTTCCCACGGACGCCGTGCGCCCTGCCACCGGCGGGGGGACGCACGGGTCCGACGGTCCCTCAGCGGGCCTGGCGGCGCAAGAGGGAGAACGCGCCGACGAAGGCCGCGGCGGCCAGGACGAGCACCATGGCGGTGGCCGCGAGGTGAACGGGCCAGAAACCGTGCAGGGGGCCGTGCAGCGGCTGCCACGCGGTGCGCAGGCAGAGCCTGATCAGCAGGGTCACGGCGGCGGCCGCGGCGAGCGCGGGCAGGGTGCGGCGCAGGGCGATGCCGGCGAGCGCGCCGACGGCGAGGCCGAGCAGCAGCAGGGCCGGCAGCAGCGGGCCGCGCGGGATGAAGACACGGTCCCAGGTCCACCGCGTGACCAGGGCGTTCTGGTCGGAGGTCCACACCAGGCCGAAGACCAGGGCCAGCAGCCCGCCCCCGGCGAGCAGCGGGACGGCGGCCGTGGTCAGCTTCGCGGCCAGCCAGCGGGCCGGGGAGACGGACTGGGTCCAGGCCAGCCGCGCGGTGCCGGACTCCAGCTCCCGGCCGATCAGCGCGGCGCCCGCCCAGGCGGCGACCGCGACGGCGGACCAGCCGAGCACCTCGCCGAGCGCGTTGAAGAGGTTGTTGGCGTCCGTGAGCGCCGAGTAGGCGCAGCCGGGCAGGTCGCCGGCGGCGGAGTGCCGGGCGGCGCGGCAGGCCCGCTCGGCGGGCACCTCGGAGACGTGCAGCCACAGCAGCCAGCCCGTCGCGAGCAGGACGAAGGCGGTCCACACGAGCAGGGCCGGGCGGTGCAGCCGGAGCAGGGAGCGGCGGGCGGAGACGGGTGCGGTGGACAGGGCGGTCATCAGGCGGTGGTCTTTCCGGTGAGGCGGCGCAGTGCCAGGAAGCAGCCCAGGGTCAGCAGGGCCGCCACGGCGAGCAGCAGGGCGCCGGCGGTCAGCTGGAGCGGCCAGGTGTGCGAGGCGGGGTGGTAGTCGCCGTAGGGGATGCCGGCCTGCTCGCCCGAGCGCACCGTCCAGTCGCTGCTGTGCAGGGCGCGGAAGGCGTCGCCCGCGGCGGCCCGCGTCGGCCACAGGTGCGGCAGGAGCGACTGGGCGCCGGCCCAGAGCGCGCCGGTGAGGAGCAGGCCGAGGCCCAGGGCGGGCAGGGTGCGGCGGGTCAGCAGGCCGGTGAGCGCGCCCGCCGCCAGGCCGCACAGGGCCAGGGCGACGAGGGTGGGGCCGTTGGTGTGGAAGGTCCAGACGTCGAACCAGGGCTTGGCGGTGTCGATCCGGCCCTCGCCCGCGGTCCAGGCCAGGCGGTGCAGCCACACCAGCAGCGCGGTTCCGGCGGCGACGGCCGCGGCCGGTACCGCGAGCCGTACGGTCAGCCAGCGCACCGGGGTGCTGGACTGGGTCCAGGCCAGCCGGGCGGTGCCGGACTCCAGCTCCTTGCCGAACATCCCGCCGGCCCAGGCGGCCGTCAGGAAGGGCGCCGCGGCGACGGCGAGCGTGGCGTAGTTGTACCAGTCCTTGTAGCGCAGGATCGCCTTCTGGTCGTACCGGCAGCGCTGCAAGTCCGTGCAGGCGTCGTAGTGGCGCCAGGCGTCGGCCGCGGCGTCGGTCAGCGGGCCGTGCAGCAGGAGGAGCAGGGCGGTGAGGGCCACGACCAGGCCCGTCCAGACGTACAGCGCGGGCCGGTGCAGGCGCAGCACCCAGCGGGTGAGGTGGGGCCGGGCGGCGTGTTCGGGCGCGGGTGCGGTGCGGGTGGTCATACGGCGGCCTCCACCGCGGTCAGGGCCGGGGCCTCGGGGTTGCGCAGGTGGGCGAGGACCAGTTCCTCCAGGGAGGGGGTGGCGGCGCTCCAGTCGGCGGGCAGCGGGCCCGCCGGGCGGACCAGGGCGCTGAGCTGCCGGCCGGTGGTCCGGGAGTCCACGACGGTGTGCGGGGCGAGGTCGGCGTCGGCGGCCGCGCTGACCCGGGCGTGCGCGGCCAGCAGGTCGTCGATCTCGCCGGCCAGCCGGACCCGGCCGCCGCCGATCAGCAGCAGGTGGTCGCAGGAGTCCTCCAGTTCGGCGACCACGTGCGAGGACATCGCGATCGTGGTGCCGTGCTGGGCGGCCTCCACCATGAGCAGGCCCATCAGTTCGTGCCGTGCCAGCGGGTCGAGGTCGGCCATGGGCTCGTCCAGGAGCAGCAGTTCGGGGCGCTTGCCGAGCGCGAGGGCGAGGGCGATCCGGGTGCGCTGGCCGCCGGAGAGGGCCCGGATGCGGGAGTCGGGGTCCAGGTCGCCGCCGGCCACGACGTGCTCGGCGGCGGCCGCGTTCCAGCGTCCCGGGTTGAGGCCGGCGCCCATCCGGAGCGTCTCGGCGATGGTGAGCTGCGGGTACAGCGGCTTGTCCTGGGCGACGTAACCGACCCGGCCGCGGGCCTCGGCCGGGCTGGTCCCGAGGACGGTCAGCTCGCCCTCGGTCGGGCCCAGCAGTCCGGCGGCGAGGGCGAGGAGGGTGGACTTGCCCGCCCCGTTGGGGCCTACGACGGCACAGACGCGGCCGGCCGGCAGCCGGAAGCCGCAGTCGCGCAGCGCCCAGCTCCCGCGCCGGCCGAACCGTTTGCCGAGCGCGGACGCCGCTATCGCGGTGTCGGTCATGAACTCTCTCCTTGCAAGTGCTTCTCGGGGTGCTCGAAGTGCTTCTCGAGTACGGCGGTGAAGAGCGCGGCCATGTCGTCGCGGTCCAGGCCGGCCGCGCGGGCCCTGGCCGCCCAGTCCGCCAGCTCCGCGTGGAGCGGGGACTCGGGGGCCGGTGCGGTGCCGAGCGAGCGCTTCACGAACGTGCCCAGTCCGCGCCTGGCCTCGACCAGGCCCTCCCGCTCCAGCTCCCGGTAGGCCTTGAGGACCGTGTTGGGGTTGATGGCGGTGGCCTCGACCACCTCGCGGGCGGTCGGCAGCTTGTCTCCCGGCCGCAGGTGACCGAGGCGCAGCGCCTGCTTGGTCTGCTGCACGATCTGGACGTAGGTGGCGACGCCGGAGCGCCGGTCGATGCGGTACTCGACCACCCGTACAACCACCCTTTCACTAATTGAGTAGTGAAAGGGTGGTGGAAGACCCGCCGGAAAGTCAACCCGGGACGGGTGAACCGATCGGCCGGGCTCGTGCGATGAGGGGACGTGAGCGGAACGAGAAGCGACGGGGAGCTGCTGCGGGCCATCGCCGCGGACTCCGACCGGCGTGCCTTCGAGGAGCTGTACCGGCGGTACGCGCCGTGGCTGTCCGCGCGGCTGCGCGGCCGGTGCGCCGATCCGGCGGTCGTCGACGACGTCGTGCAGGAGACGTTCCTCGCGGTGTGGCGGGGAACGGCCCGCTACCACGAGGAGGGCGACGCCGCCGGATGGCTGTGGCGGATCGGGTCGCGGCGGCTGGTCGACGCGCTGCGCGGTGACGGCGCCCGGGGCCGGCTGCGGCAGGCGCTGGCGCGGCTGCGCCACCGGGACGAGGTCTCGGCGGAGGAACGCGTGCTCGCGGGGGTGGAGCACGGGGATCTCGCCGGGGCCCTGGTCCGGCTCTCGCCGGAGCTGCGGGCGGTGCTCCAGGCGACGGTGATCGACGGGCTGACCACCCGGGAGGCGGCGGTCCTGCTCGGCATCCCGCCGGGGACGGTCAAGACACGGGCGATGCGGGCGCGCAAGCAGTTGCGGGAGGAGCTGGCATGACCTGGCATGTCGCTGAGGAAGAACTACGGGCCTACGCGCGCGGCGAGCTGGCACCGCCGCTGCTGTGGTCGGCCGACACCCACGTCGGCGTCTGCGCCGAGTGCCGTGCGGTGCTCGCGGCGGTCTGCGACCCGGTCGCGCTGGACGCCGGCTGGGACCGCCTGGACGCCGAGCTGGACGCGCCGCGGCCCGGCCGCGGCGAACGGCTGCTGACCCGGCTGGGCGTCGCCGAGCACACCGTGCGGCTGCTCACCGCGACCCCGGCGCTGCGCCGCTCCTGGCTGGCGTCGGTCGCGTTCGTGCTGGCCGTGACGGTCACCGTGGTGCACCTCGTGGACGCCCCGGCCCTGTTCCTGGCGCTGGCCCCGCTGCTGCCGCTGGCCGCGGTGGCGCTGTCGTACGGACCGGCGCTCGATCCGGCGTACGAGATCGCCGCGGTCGCCCCGACGCACGGCTTCCGGCTGCTGATGATCCGTACGGTGGCGGCGCTGACCGCCTCGCTCGGCTTCAACTGCCTCGCCGCGCTGGCGCTGCCGGGTTACGGGCTGCTCGCCTTCGGCTGGCTGCTGCCCGCCCTCGCGCTCACCGCGGCCGGTCTCGCGCTCTCCGCGCGGCTCGGCCCGCTGCTCGGCCCCGGCCTGGTCGGCGGGGCCTGGACCCTGCTGATGGTGGTGGCCGCGCGGCACCCCGCCGGCACGCCGTTCGCGTTCACGGCGGCGGGCCAGTCGGCGGCCGCGGCGCTGGCCGCGCTGGCGACCTTCCTGCTGCACCGGGCGCGGGACCGCTTCGACGCCCGGCCCTACTGATCTGGAGTCATCCGTGCACACCACTGTCTCCGCCGCGGGCCTCACCGTGCGCTACGGCGGCACCCGGGCCCTGGACGGCGTCGGGCTGCGTCTGACGGACGGCGTGACGGGCCTGCTGGGCCCGAACGGCGCCGGGAAGACGACCCTGTTGAGGGTGCTGGCCACCGCGGTGCCGCCGGACGGCGGCGGCTTCACCGTCGGCGGCCAGGACCCGTCGACCCCGGCCGGCCGGCCGGCCGTGCGCCGCTCGCTCGGCTATCTCCCGCAGAACCCCGGTTTCCCCCCGGACTTCACGGCCTTCGAGTTCGTCGACTACGTGGCCGTCCTCAAGGAACTGACCGGCCGCACCGCACGCCATCGCGAGGTGCGGCGCGTCCTGGACCTGGTCGATCTCGCCGACGTCCGCGGCCTGCGCATCAAGCGGCTCTCCGGCGGCATGCGCCGGCGGGTCGCCCTGGCCGCGGCCCTGGTCGGCGATCCCGCCTTCCTGGTCCTGGACGAGCCGACCGTCCACCTCGACCCCGAGCAGCGCATGCGGTTCCGCGAGCTGGTCGCCCAGGCGGGGGAGGGCCGCACGGTCCTGCTCTCCACGCACCAGACCGAGGACGTGGCGATGCTCTGCCACCACGTGATCGTCCTGGCCGGCGGCCGGGTCCGCTTCGACGGCACCCCCGCCGAACTGACCGCGCGGGCCGCGGGCCGGGTGTGGAGCAGCGGCGAACGGGCGCCCGGCGCCCGGGCGGGCTGGCGCACCGGCAGCGGCTCCTACCGCAACGTGGGCGACCCGCCGGCCGGCGCCGACCTGCTCGAACCGACCCTGGAGGACGGCTATCTGCTGGTCCTCGACGACGAGACCCCGGAGGCCGCGGCCGCATGACGACGACCCTGGTGAAACCGGCCGCCCCGGAAGACGGCGGCACCGGCCGCCGCACCGGTTCCGTGCTGGCCCTCGCGGCCTTCGAAGCCCGCCAGCTCGCCCTCCAGATACCGGTGGTGCTGTGGGGCCTGGCCTATCTGGCCTATGTCGGCTACCAGTTGTTCGGCCGGGACGAGGGCATGGACGCCTACCCGGTGCTGCACGACGCCGACCGCGCCACCCAGGGCGGTCCGGTCCTGCTCTGCGTCGCCCTGCTGGTCTGCGTGCACCGCGCCGCCCTGCTGGACCGGCGGCACGGGCTGCGGGAGCAGTTCTCGGTGCTGGTCATGCCGCTGCCGCGGCGCACGCTGGCACACGCCCTGTCGGTGGTGCCGTTCGCCGTCGGCGTGGCCCTGGTGGTGGGCGCGCAGTTCGGACGGGCGGCGCTGCGGCCGGGCGCGGCCGGCCACGGCTCGCTCGCCGAACTCGCCGTCGCCCCGCTGACGGTGCTGCTCTCCGGCGCGGTCGGTGTCCTGCTGGCCCGCGTCCTGCCGCACGCGGCGGCCCCGGTGCTGTTCGTGATCGCCCTCGCGGTCGTCCTCACCGTGGCCGACGGCGTCTCGGGCGGCGGGCACGCCGTGCAGTGGCTGTGGCCGACGGTGCAGGAGAGCGGCGGCACCCCGGTCCCGGGCGAGCTGCTGGGCCGCCCGGCGGGCTGGCACGCGCTGTACCTGGCGGGGCTGACGGTGCTGGCGGGCAGCGCCGCGCTGCTGGTGGCGGGCGGCCGGACCCGCGTGCTCCAGGTGGCGGCGGCCGTGGCCCTGGCCGCGACGGTGGCCGGCGTGACCGGCCAGAGCCCGGCCGTCTCCGGCGCCGTCCAGGCCGCGCGGAAGGCGGAGGCGGACCACCCGGCGGCGTACCAGACGTGCGTGACGCGCGACGGGTCCCGGTACTGCGCCTACCCGGACTGGACGGGCTGGGCGGCCGACTGGGCGGCGGTGGTGCGCCGGGTGCGGGCGGAGGCCGGCGGCGAGGCGGCCACCACCCGCCTGACGGTCCGCCAGCGCATCCAGGAGATCGCCGACCTGAGCACGGACGCCACCCTGCCGACCGGTTCGGTCCGGAACACGGTCACGGTCGGCACCCAGTGGGGCGGCAACCGGGTGCCCGAGTTCGCGGTCGGCGTCGCCCGGGTCCTGGTGGCGGGGAACGAGATGGCCACGATCGAGATGTGCGACGCCCGCGCGGTCACGACGATGTGGCTGGCCCTGGCCACCGACCCCACGCCGGAGGACACCTTCCGCCGGCTCCGCATCGACGACAGCCTCACCGGCCCGGCCGCGGTCCTCACCCCGGACGGCGGCAGCATGAGCGTCTCGTCGCAGGCCACCGACGTCGTACGGGACCTGTTCCGCGCGCCGCACGACACGGTCGCGGCCCGGGTGAGGGCCCACTGGGCGGAGCTGACCTCGGCACGGACGCCCGTGTCCCGGGCGGCCCGGCTGCTGGGCGTGCCGGTGCCCCGGGGCAAGGACGACTGCGGCGACGGCTGACCGGGCCCGGAGCCGGACGGACGGCGGGCCCGGTTCACGCGCCGGGGCCGCTCACGTCTCCGTGCGGTACATCAGGTCCGTCTCGTGGGTCGTGAAGCCGAGCCGCTCGTAGACCGCCACCGCGGCCGTGTTGTCCGCGTCGACGTAGAGCATCGCGGTCGGCAGGCCGCGCCCGGCGAGGTGGCGCAGGCCGATGGTGGTGAGGGACTTGCCGAGGCCGCCGCCCTGGGCGGCCGGGGAGACGCCGAGGACGTAGACCTCGCCCAGGCGTTCCTGGTCGTGGACCTTGGTCCAGTGGAAGCCGAGCAGTTCGCCGTCCCGCTCGGCGAGGAAGAACCCGGCCGGGTCGAACCAGGGCTGGGACGTGCGGTCGTCCAGGTCGCGCTGGGTCAGCGAGCCCTGTTCGGGGTGGTGGGCGAAGGCGGCCGCGTTCAGGGCGAGCCAGGCCGTGTCGTCCTGGCCGGGCACGAAGGCGCGGACCGTCACGCCCTCGGGGAGCTTCGGGTCGGGCAGGTCCAGGCCGGTCAACGGGCGGCGCATCTGCCGCAGTTCGCGGAACAGGGTGAGACCGAGCACCTGGGCGAGGTGGCGGGCCGCCGAGTGGCCGCCGTGGGCCCATACGCGCAGCCGCTTGCCGGAGACGGCGAGCAGCGTGGAGCCGAGCGCGCGGCCGTGGCCGTGGCCGCGGTGCGCGGGGTGGACGACGAGTTCCGCGGCCGGCGCCTCCACCGGGTCGGTGTCCTCCAGCTGGGCGTAGCCGACGAGTTCGTCGCCGACGGTCAGCAGCAGGTGGGAGACGCCTTCGCGGGCGCCGCCGCGGATCCTGATACGGCCCTGCTCGGACACCGGCTGCTGGCCGTCGGACCGGGCCGCCTCGTCCAGCAGTTCCAGCACGGCCTCGGCCTGGTCCGGGGCGAGCGCGGCGTAGGTGTCGATGGAGTGGGAGTGCAGGGTCGGCCGTGCGGTGTCGTCGCTGGTCATGCGTACGAGGGTACGGGGCCGGAGCGGCAAAGTGGCGGCAAGGGCGTAGGTAAAGGGCGGGGCAAAAGGAAACCAGATTTTAACCATGAAACCCCTGTTGTGCTACGCGCGTTGACCCTAACGTGCGCCGGACCGAGCCACTTATCAGCAGACCCACAGGGGGGTCCCATGCAAGCGAAGTCCAGACCGGCCGGGCGCCGCGCGTACGTTCTGCTCGCGTCCGCCGCCGGGCTCGCCACCGCCGCCGCGCTGGCGAGCGCGCTGCCTGCCGACGCGCACACCGGCGGGGGGCACGGGCAGCACGGCCCCAGCCGGTACCAGGACGTCCAGCTGCTCTCCTTCAACGACCTGCACGGCAACCTGGAGCCGCCGTCGGGCTCGTCGGGCCGGGTCACCGAGCAGCAGGCCGACGGCACGACGAAGACCGTCGACGCGGGCGGCGTGGAGTACCTCGCCACGCATCTGCGCGAGGCGCGCCGGGGCAACCCGTACTCCGTCACGGCCGCCGGCGGCGACATGGTCGGCGCCTCCCCGCTGATCTCCGGGCTCTTCCACGACGAGCCCACCATCGAGGCGCTCGACAAGCTCGACCTGGACGTGACGACGGTCGGCAACCACGAGTTCGACGAGGGCGCCAGGGAGCTGGCACGGCTGCAGAACGGCGGCTGCCACCCCACCGACGGCTGCTACACGGACAAGAAGTTCAAGGGTGCCGACTTCCCCTACCTGGCCGCCAACGTCCTCGACGAGAAGACGCAGCGGCCGATCCTGAAGCCGTACTGGGTGTGGAAGAAGAAGGACGTCAAGATCGGCTTCATCGGCGTCACCCTGGAGGGCACGCCCGGGATCGTCTCCGCCGACGGCGTCAAGGGCCTGGCGTTCAAGGACGAGGTCGAGACGATCGACAAGTACGCCAAGGTGCTCCAGCGCCAGGGCGTCCAGTCGATCGTGGCGCTGGTGCACGAGGGCGGCTTCCCGGCCTCGGCGAACTACAACTACGACTGCGACTCCCCGGGCGCCGGCAGCGGCATCTCCGGCCCGATCGTCGACATCGCGAAGAACGTGACGCCGGCCGTGGACGCGCTCGTCACCGGCCACACCCACACGGCGTACGTCTGCACGATCGACGACCCGGCCGGCCGGCCCCGCATGGTCACGTCCGCCGCCTCCTTCGGCCGTCTCTACACCGACACCACGCTGACCTACGACCGCCGTACCGGCGACATCGCGCGTACGGCCGTGAAGTCGGCCAATCACGTGGTCAGCCGGGACGTCGCCAAGGCGCCCGACATGACCGCGCTGATCAGCAGGTGGAACACGCTGGCCGCCCCGATCGGCAACCGCCCCATCGGCTACATCTCCGCCGACGTGAACAGCATCGGCACCGAGTCCCCGATGGGCGACCTGATCGCCGACGCGCAGCTGGCGTACGGCAGGAAGCTGGACCCTGAGACCGACCTGGCGCTGATGAACCCGGGCGGGGTGCGGGCCGGGCTGACCTACGCGGCCCAGGGGAGCGAGGGCGACGGCGTGGTGACCTACGCCGAGGGCTTCACGGTCCAGCCGTTCGCCAACACCGTGAACCTCCAGGACTTCACCGGCGCGCAGGTCCTCCAGGTGCTCAAGGAGCAGGTGAGCGGAGCCAACGCGGCCGCGCCGAAGATCCTGCTGCCGTCCTCGGGCCTCACCTACACGCTGGACCTGACGAAGACGGGCGCGGACCGGGTGGTCACCGGATCCGTGAAGCTGAACGGCACCGCCATCGACCCGGCGGCCACCTACCGCGTCGCCACCAACTCCTTCCTCGCGGGCGGCGGCGACGGCTTCACGACCCTCGGGCAGGGCACCGGTGACGTCGTCGGCAGCGACGACCTGACGGCCCTGGCGGACTACCTGACGGCCAACTCCTCGGCCTCGGCCCCGCTCGCGCCGCCGGCCGCGGACCGGATCACGGTCGTGCGGTAGCCGCGACCTCCGTACGGGCCCGGTGCGCACTCCGCGCGCCGGGCCCTTTCCCTCGGAATCCTCCGCCCCCTCCTCCGTCCCGCCGTGGCCTCAGTCGGTTCGCCCGGCCAGGGAACGGGGCGGTCTGGCGTTCCAGTGCCACTGGAGGACGGCCGTGAGTGCGGCGCCCGAGGCCACCGGAACGCACACCATGAGCAGGAAGGGGTGGCCCGTCCAGTCCCCGAACACCAGCGCCACGCTGACGACGAACATCACCAGCAGCATGGCGACCGCGCCGTACCAGCCCCACAGCAGCGCCTTGCGCCGCACCGCCCCGCGCAGGATGCGCCGCTCCACGTCCGGCCGCCGACCCCAGCTGAGGCTGCGCTGCGGTGCGGCGGCCAGGCACACCTCCGAGACCTCCGCGTAGGGGTCGGCCAGCTGCCAGTCGTCGAGGTGCGGGAGCAGGAAGCGCCGGCCCTCGAAGTCGTACAGGTAGGTGAACCAGCGGGGACCGTTGGCACCGGAGCCGCGCGGGAGCGGTTCGACCCGGATGTCGTACACCTCGGACCAGGCCCAGGTGCGGGTCCGCAGCGGCCGACGGGCGGTGATCCCGGCCCCGGTGACCCTGGTGTACGCCAGGTACTGCTCCAGCAGGACCCTGACCAGGGCCACGACGACCAGCAGGACCGTCACCGGCGGCGCCCACCGGGGCCCGCCGCCGCTCTCGTCCATGCGGGTCTGCGCGAGAGCGTTGAGCAACACGACCCCCAGCACGAGGAGATACGCCACGGGCGGCCTGCGCCGCTTGCGGTACTCCCGCTCGAACCCGCTCTCGTCCACGCCCGAACCCCTCCCCCGACGCACCGGACGGGTGCGCTGCTGGGGAGAGGATAAGCCGCCCGTGCAAGGGGTTTTCCGGCAGGCCGGAGGGCCGCTACGCGGTCTCCGGCGGCGGGACGGGCGCGCCCGGCAGACGGACGGTCGCCACCGTGCCGCCGCCGCTCGCGCGGGCCAGGGTCACCTCGCCGCCGGCCTGCTGGACGGTGCGGGCCACGATGGACAGGCCGAGGCCGGAGCCGGGGAGGGCGCGTGCGCTCGGGGAGCGCCAGAAGCGGTCGAAGACGTGCGGGAGTTCGTCCTCGGGGATGCCGGGACCGTGGTCGCGGACCGTGAGGACACCGTGGTCGAGTACGACGTCCACCGTGCCGCCCTCGGGGCTGAACTTCACCGCGTTGTCGAGGATGTTGACGAAGGCCCGCTCCAGGGCGGAGGGTTCGGCGCGCACGAACCACGGCTGCACGTCCGCCGTGATCTTCAGCTCCGGGCCGCGCAGGCGGGCGCGGCGCAGGGCCGCGTCGAGCGTGTCCTGGAGGGCGACCACCTGGACGCGTTCGCCGCGCTGGCCCTCCGAGCGGGACAGCTCCTGGAGGTCGCCGATCAGCGACGCCAGCTCCGTCATCTGCGCCTTCACCGACGCGAGCAGTGCCTTGCGGTCCGCGGGAGGGATCGGGCGGCCGGTCTCCTCGCTGCGGGTGAGCAGCTCTATGTTCGTGCGCAGCGAGGTGAGGGGCGTGCGGAGTTCGTGGCCGGCGTCGGCGATGAGCTGCTGCTGGAGCTCGCGGGAACTCGCCAGGGAGGTCGTCATCGAGTTGAACGACCGGGACAGGCGGGCGATCTCGTCGTCCGACTCGCCCTCCACGGGGATGCGGACGCTCAGGTCCTCGGTCCTGGCCACGTGTTCGACGGCCTCGGTGAGCTTGTCGACGGGCCGCAGCCCGGCGCGGGCGACGGCCAGTCCGGCGGCTCCGGCACCGACGACTCCGATACCGGAGACGAGGAGCAGGATGAGGGCGAGGTCCTTGAGGGTGTCCTGGGTGTTCCGCAGTGGTACGGCGATGATCAGGCCGACGTTGGGGCCCTGCTCTCCGATGCCGTTCTGAGTGGCCAGGGCCAGCGTCATCACGCGCAGCGCGTCGCCGTCCTCGTCGGTGCCGTTGCGGAAGGTGAGCCGGCGGAGGTCGCCGCCCTTGATGATGTCCAGGTCGGCGGAGGTGACCTTCACCTTGCCCGTGGAGTCCCCGAGCAGACAGACGGTGCCGTCCTGCGTGACCAGCTGGCCGTAGCTCGTCCGGAACCCCGGGGTCTTGGGCACGACGTCCGTGCAGTCGGCGAGCGTGCGGCCGAACTGCGTGGACTGGGCGACTCCGTGCAGCAGCCCCCTGCCGAGGTCGTTGTCCAGCTGCTCGTACAGCTTCCCCTGCACGATGAACCAGCACGTCACCGAGACCGCCGCCACCGCGAACGCGACCGCCGCCGCGACCAGCATCGACAGGCGGGCGCGGAGCGGGAGGGTGCGGAAGCGACGGGCGAGCCCGGTCACTCGGCGCCGCCCTGGCGCAGGACGTACCCGACGCCGCGCACGGTGTGGACGAGCCGGGACTCGTTGCCCGCCTCGGTCTTGCGGCGGAGGTACATGACGTAGACGTCGAGGGAGTTGGAGGAAGGCTCGAAGTCGAAGCCCCAGACGGCCTTGAGGATCTGCTCGCGGGTGAGGACCTGGCGTGGGTGGGCCATGAACATCTCCAGGAGCGTGAACTCCGTGCGGGTCAGTTCCACCGGCCGGCCGGCCCGGGTGACCTCGCGTGTCGCGAGGTCCATGCGCAGGTCGGCGAAGGTGAGCGCCTCGTCCTCCTGGCCGCCTTCGGTCATGCTGCCCGCGTAGGAGCTGCGGCGCAGGAGGGCACGGATACGGGCGAAGAGTTCGTCGAGTTCGAAGGGCTTGACCAGGTAGTCGTCCGCGCCGGCGTCGAGGCCGGTGACGCGGTCGCCGACGGTGTCGCGGGCCGTCAGCATCAGGATCGGAGTCGTGTCGCCCGCCCCGCGGATGCGGCGGGCCGCGGTCATGCCGTCCATCCGCGGCATCTGGATGTCGAGGACGATCAGGTCCGGCTTGTACGCCGTGGCCTTCTCCAGCGCGTCCGCCCCGTCGACGGCGACCTCGGTCTCGTACCCCTCGAAGGCGAGGCTGCGCTGGAGCGCTTCGCGTACGGCCGGTTCGTCGTCGACGATCAGGATGCGCTGGGGGTCACGGTCGCCTTCGGCGGGGCTCATCGCTCGCGATTCCTCGGGGTGTGGTGGTCCTGGGTGGGGCGGGTGCTCCTCAGCCTCGCATGTTTCCGGGCTGTCGGGTATGCACGCCGGTGGGGTGGTACGCCCCTAACCGCGTACCAGGGTCATGCGGCTCAGCGGCACCTTGCGCTGGTGCGTGCGGGCCGCGGTGACGCGCAGGCCCATCAGCTCCGGGGCCGGCACGATCTCCGGGACGCGCGGGGCCGGGGCCGGGGTGGCGGTCGGCGCGTTCAGCTCGTACGCCACCTCGAGGGCGAGGTCGAAGCCGGCCGGGTCGTCACCGCTGGTGTAGTGCATAACCTGCTCGATCATGACGTACTCCCTTGCGCTCGGTGTGCTGGTGGTGCCGTGCTTCAGCTGGTGGAGCCCGCCCGCAGCTTGGCCAGGTCGGACTTGACCGTGTTGATCGGGATGGCGAAGCCGAGGCCGACGCTGCCCGCGTCCGACGAGGACGAGGAGGAGGCGGAACTGGCCGAGTACATGGCCGAGTTGATGCCGATGATGGTGCCGCCGGCGTCGATCAGCGCGCCGCCGGAGTTGCCGGGGTTCAGCGAGGCGTCGGTCTGGATCGCCTTGTAGGTCGTCGTGGACGAGCCCGTGTCGCCGTTGAACTGCCGGCCGCCGAAGGAGAACGGCCACTGGCCGTCGCCGCCGCCCTGGCTCTGCTGGTCCTGGCCCTCGTCGGTGGAGACGGTCACGTCCCGGTCGAGCGCGGAGACGATACCGCTGGTGACGGTGCCGCTGAGGCCCTCGGGGGAGCCGATGGCGACGACCGTGTCACCGACCTGGACGCCGTTGGAGTTGCCCAGGGTGGCGGCCTTGAGGCCGGAGGCGCCCTGGAGCTTGACGAGGGCGAGGTCCTTGGTGCTGTCGGTGCCGACGACCTCGGCGGTGTAGGTCTTGCCGGTGCTGGTCGTCGCCTTGATCGACTGGGCGCCGGAGATCACGTGGTTGTTGGTCACGATCTCGCCGTTGCCGCTGATGACGACGCCCGCGCCGGTGGAGGTGCCGTTGTCGAGGGTGGCGGTGATCTCCACGACGCTCGGGCTGACGGCCGCGGCGATGGTGGCGACGTCGCCCTTCTTGCTGGAGGGCACCACGCTGGTGGTGGTGGAGGAGGAGGAGACCGTGTCGTTCCTGCCGGCCAGCTCCTGGAAGGCGTAGGCCGTGCCGCCGCCGACGGCCGCCGCGACGATCGCCACCGCGGCGAGCAGAGCTATCGGGCCCCGGGTCCGCTTCCGCTCGGCGTGGGCCGGGTGCGTCTCCGGGACGGTGGCCTGCGGCGTCGGCTGGTAGGCCGGCGGCGGGGGCCACTCCGGGTTCACGGGAGCGGAGGCGTGCTGCTGCTGGGGGTACGCGCCCTGGTAGGCGTCACCCTGGGGACCCTGGGGGTTCTCGTACTCGCCGCTGCGGCGGGGGCTCTCGGTCATGACATTTAGCTTGTCCCGTGACCATGAGAGCTTCCTGAGGGCCCGCTGAGAACGCCGCGAGAACCGCGTTTGCCCGATATAAGGAACCTTCTCGCAGGTCGGGCCGGTCTCTCAGAAACCGTTCATCAAGGCTTCGTGGCGGGCTGCGGCCCCTTCAGGGGCGCGGGGAACTGCGCGAACGGCCCCCACCGGGCCGCGGCCGAAGAACTGCCCGCGGCCGAAGAACTGCCCGCGGCCCAAGAACTACCCGCGGCCCAAGAACTACCCGCAGCCGCAGGACCCCCGCACCACCAACCGCGAGGGAAACGTCTTCAGCCGCTCCCGGCGCGACCCCGCCACCCGCAGTCCGTCGTCAAGGACCAGGTCCACCGCCGCACGTGCCATCGCCGGCCGGTCCGACGCGATCGTCGTCAGCGGCGGATCCGCGAGCGCCGCCTCCTTGATGTCGTCGAAGCCGGCCACCGCCAGCTCTCCCGGCACCTCGATGCGCAGTTCGCGGGCCGCGCGCAGCACGCCGATCGCCTGGTCGTCGGTGGAGCAGAAGATGGCCGGCGGCCGGTCGGGGCCGGCCAGCATCTCCAGGGCCACCCGGTACGCGTCGTACCGGTTGTACGGCGCCTCGACCAGCCGGCCCTCCGTGGGCAGGCCCGCCTCCGCCATGGCCCGCTTCCAGCCCTCGACGTGGTCGGAGACCGGGTCGCCGACGGCCGGGGTGTCGGCGGTGCCGCCCATGCAGGCCACGTACTCGTAGCCGTGCTCCAGCAGGTGCCGGACGGCGAGCTGGGCGCCGCCCAGGTCGTCCGTCACCACGGCCACGTCGTCGATCGCCTCCGGCCGCTCGTGCAGCAGCACCACCCGGGCGTCCCAGGCGTCTATCTCGGCGGCGGCCAGGTCGTTCAGGGCGTGGGAGACGAGGATGAGGCCCGAGACCCGCATCCCGAGGAACGCGCGCAGGTAGTGGACCTCGCGTTCGCCCACGTAGTCGGTGTTGCCGACCAGGACCATCTTCCCGCGCTCGGAGGCGGCCTGTTCCACGGCGTGCGCCATCTCCCCGAAGAAGGGCTGGCGGGCGTCGGGGATGATGAGGCCTATGAGGTCCGTGCGCCGGGACGCCATCGCCTGGGCGACCCGGTCCGGCCGGTACCCCAGTTCCTTGATCGCGGCGAGGACGCGCTCGCGCGTGGCCGGTGCGACCGGCCGGGGTCCGTTGTTGATGACATAACTGACCACGGCGGTCGAAGTTCCCGCCAGCCGCGCCACATCATCCCGAGTCACCTTGGCCACGCGCGGAGTCTACGCGGATGGACCCGCTCTGGGCAGGGAAAACCGGAGGCCGGCTTGCGGAAGCAATGCCCCGTCCGGGCGGCGGTCATGCCGTCGCCCGACCGCCATTACGCCTCCGCCGGCACCTCTGCCGCGTCCACGGCCGCCGAAGCGTCCGCATCCTCCGGCTTTGGACCCTCGGCGCGTGCCCTGGACCCGTCGCCGACGCGCTCGCCCCGGTCGCCCTTCTCCGGGGTAACGAATCGATAACCGACGTTCCGGACGGTCCCGATCAAGGACTCGTGCTCGGGGCCGAGTTTCGCGCGCAGCCGTCGTACGTGCACGTCGACGGTCCGGGTGCCGCCGAAGTAGTCGTACCCCCAGACCTCCTGCAGCAGCTGTGCACGTGTGAACACCCGGCCGGGGTGCTGGGCGAGGTACTTGAGGAGCTCGAACTCCTTGAAGGTGAGGTCGAGGACCCGTCCCTTCAGCTTGGCGCTGTAGGTCGCCTCGTCCACCGAGAGGTCGCCGTTGCGGATCTCCATCGGCGAGTCGTCGTTGACGATCTGCTGGCGGCCCATGGCGAGCCGCAGCCGGGCCTCGACCTCGGCGGGTCCCGCGGTGTCGAGGAGCACGTCGTCGATGCCCCAGTCGGCGGTGACGGCGGCGAGGCCGCCCTCGGTGACGACCAGGATCAGCGGACAGCCGGGTCCGGTCGAGCGGAGCAGCTGGCAGAGGCTGCGGACCTGCGGGAGGTCGCGGCGGCCGTCGATCAGGATGACGTCGGCGCCGGGGGTGTCGACGAGGGCGGGGCCCTCGGCGGGGGCGACCCGCACATTGTGCAGGAGCAGCCCGAGCGCGGGCAGTACTTCTGTCGACGGCTGGAGGGCGTTGGTCAGGAGCAGCAGAGAACTCATACGACTGGTTCCTCCTCGGTCCCTGCGAGGACTGTGTGCAATGACACTGCGCTGCGCTCCCGAGCCCCCGTACGTCCGCGGTCACCTGGAGGTTCCCGCTTTGTATACAGAGCTTCCGAAAGCACAAAAGGACCCGGTGGCGGCGCTGCCCGAGTCCTCTGCACAGCAGAATAGCCCACATGAGCAACGGTCCGGCAGGTCATGTGGCACGTTCCGTCATTCGTCCGAACTGTGAGACGAGCAGAAGCGCCCCTATCCGGACGTTTCTGCGCACGGAAGACGGGATTTCCATCGATTCCGTATACGATCCCGCCTCCGTTGTATACGACGGCTCCCGGCCACCTTCCCGTGACCTGGTGTTCGTCCTGGCCCACGGCTTCACCGGCGACGTGGACCGGCCGCATGTTCGACGGGTGGTGGCCGCGCTGAACCGGTTCGCCCCGGTGGTCAGCTTC
This sequence comes from Streptomyces sp. NPDC101237, assembly GCF_044767465.1. NCBI lineage: Bacteria > Bacillati > Actinomycetota > Actinomycetes > Kitasatosporales > Streptomycetaceae > Streptomyces > Streptomyces sp. NPDC101237. The sequence goes on from NZ_JBIWNY010000006.1 coordinate 47,946, forward strand.
TCCTTCCGGGGCCATGGCCGCTCCGGCGGCCGCACCACGGTCGGTGACCGGGAGGTCCTCGACCTGGCGGCGGCGGTGCGCTGGGCGCGCGGCCTCGGGCACGACCGGGTGGTGACCGTCGGTTTCTCGATGGGCGGCTCCGTGGTGCTGCGGCACGCGGCGCTCGACGCCGCGGGGGCGGACGCCGTCGTCTCCGTGTCCTCGCCGGCCCGCTGGTACTACCGCGGCACCGCCCCGATGCGCCGCGTGCACTGGCTCGTCACCCGTCCGGCGGGCCGGCTGGTCGGCCGCTACGGCTTCCGCACCCGTATCCACCACCGCGACTGGAACCCGGTGCCGCTCTCCCCGGTGCAGGCGGTGCCGCGGATCGCCCCCACGCCCCTGCTGATCGTGCACGGCGACAGCGACGGCTACTTCCCGGTCGACCACCCCCGGATGCTCGCCGACGCCGCGGGTGACGCGGCCGAACTCTGGCTGGAACCGGGCATGGGCCACGCCGAACACGCCGCGGACGACCGGCTGCTCGCCAGGATCGGCGACTGGGCGGTTTCCCGGGCGGGCTAGCCTGAGCCCGTACAGCCACACAGCCGATCGAATGTTCCCACCGGTTCCCGCCGAGTCTTCAGAGGAAGCTGATGCCCAAGGTCACGGTGCGCTACTGGGCCGCCGCGAAGGCCGCGGCCGGCGTCGCCGAGGAGCCGTACGACGCGGACACCCTCGCCGAGGCGCTGGACGCGGTGCGTGCGCGACACCCCGGAGAACTCGCGCGCGTTCTGCGGCGATGCTCCTTCCTCGTCGACGGTGACCCCGCGGGGACGCGCGAACATGAGACGGTACGGCTGGCCGAGGGCGGCACGGTCGAGGTGCTCCCGCCGTTCGCAGGAGGGTGAGCGAGACCGATGAGCAACCAGCCGTACGAGGGCTACGACCCGTACCAGCAGCCTCCCGCCCAGCCCCAGTGGGGCTACGAGGAGCAGCAGTACGCCACGCAGCAGTGGCAGGGCCAGACCTGGGAGACGCAGACGCACGCACCGGTGCAGGCGGCCCAGCCGCCGGCGGCCGAGACGGCGTACCTGCCCCAGTCGGCGTATCCGCCGGCCCAGCAGCAGCCTCCGGTCCAGCAGCAGCCCGGCCACGTCCAGCAGCCGCAGCAGCCGGTGCACACACCGCCTCCGGCCGCCGGGGCGGGTCCCGGCGAGTCCGGCAGCGGCTACGGTCCCGCCACCCTGGCCGGCAACGCGCGCGTCACCGACGCGCAGCGGGCCCGCCTGGAGGGCCGCTCGCCCGTCATCGAGCCGGGGATGCAGCCGGCCCTGCTGACGGGCCTGCTGGGCCTGCTGCTGGCGGTGGCGGCGCCGGTCTCCCCGTATGTCCTGGCGGTCCCGCTGGTCGTCCTCCAGGCGGTGACGGCGGCGGGCTGGTTCCGGCTGAACGGCATGTGGCCGGCCCGGCAGGGCATCGCCCTCGCCTTCCTGGGCGCGCTGGCGGCGGACGCCGCGGTCCTGGTGGCCGGCCGTGACCAGGCGCCGGCGGCGATCCTCGGCCCGCTGGGCATCTGGGTCCTGCTCTCCCTGGTCCTCCAGCTGCGCTCGCACGCGGACCCCGACACCCGGATGTACGGCCTGATGGCCACGGTCGCCGCCTCCGCGCTGGCGATCATCGCGACCGGTTTCCTCGGCGCCGACCCGGACGCGGCGTCGGTGGGCGCGGCGGCGGTCGCGGTGGCGGTGGTGGCCCGCGCGCTGCCGCTGCCCACGGCGGCCTCGGTGGCCGTGTCGGTGCTGGCCGCGACCGGAGCGGGCATCGCGGTGGGCGGCATGACCGGAGTGGGCACCAAGGGCGCGCTGATCGGGGCCGGGGCCGCGGTGTGCGCGCTGGCCGGTCACCGTGCGGCGAGCTACGACTATCCGTCGCGGTTCGTCCACTTCACGGCGGGCGTGGCACTGCCGCTGGCGGCGGCGGCCCCGGCGGTGTGGATCCTGGGGCGCTAGCGGCGCCTGTCACAGGTGTTCGACAAAGTCCCGGTCGGCGTCCGTGGCGGGGTTAGCGTGAACCCGTCGTTATCGAACGCCGACCCGGGGGACCCCATCACCATGCGAGCCCTGCGTATCTTCCTGATCGTCGTCGTGATCCTCGGCGTGCTCTTCGTGGTCGTGGACCGGGTGGCCGTGCACTTCGCCGAGGGCGAGGCCGCCGGCAAGCTGAAGACGACGGAGGGCCTGGCGAGCGACCCCGACGTCTCCATCGAGGGGTTCCCGTTCCTCACCCAGGTCGCCGGCGGCACGCTGGACGACGTGCGGGTCGGCATCAAGGACTACGACGCCAGCACCGGTACGGCGGGCAGGACGATCCGGATCCAGGACCTGAAGGCCGACATGAAGGGCGTCACCTTCACCGGCGACTACAGCTCCGCCACCGCGCGGACCGCCACCGGCAGCGCGCTCATCCCCTACGCCGAACTGCTGAAGAACGTGGACACCGAGCCCACCGACCTCGGTCTCGGGTTCACCGGCAGGGTCGTGGGCCTCGCCGACGGCGGCAACGGCAAGATCAAGGTCACCCTCGACATCACCGTCCCCGGCGTGAACGCGCACCAGAAGGTGGACCTCGTCAGCACGGTCGCCGTCAAGAACGACTCCGTGCAGGTGCACGCCGACAACCTGCCCAAGCTGGCCGGGGTCAGCCTGATCGAGGACCGGTTCCGGCAGGCGTCCGACTTCCAGCAGGCGATCGACAAGCTGCCCGGCGGCATCCGGCTGGACAAGGTGGAGGCCGCGGCCGACGGTGTGGAGATCGGGGTGACGGGTTCGAACGTCCGGCTGGCCGGGTAGAAGGCGGCTCGGCGGCGACCGGCGGCACCTGTCCATCTGCCGAGACGAAGGCGTCCGTACCGCAGAAGCGACACCCGTCGCGATGCGGCCGCCGCGGCCCGGTCACGCCTCGGGGCCGTTGTGCGTCCCACAATCCGGACGATCGTGTCTCATCATGCGACATGCCGGTGACATGCCCGGTCATCCGTCCCTACGATCGAGCCCATGAAGCGTCAGGCGGATCTCACGAAGCGGCGGGCAGTCGACCTGTGCCGCGTCGCCGCCATGCTCTGTCGCCCCTTCTGACGGTGGAGGCCGCTGCCTCCGCATCCCCCCTGCCCTCCCTTGCCGAGGGACCCGTGCGCGCGTCCGCGCGCGCACCCCGCACTCGCACGCACCGCCGCACCTGCCCCGGAGGAGAACGAGCATGAGCCGCAGCGACGTCCTGGTCGACGCCGATTGGGTCCAGGACAACCTGGACAACGCCGACATCGCGATCGTGGAGGTGGACGAGGACACCTCCGCCTACGACAAGAACCACATCCGTGGCGCGATCCGCATCGACTGGACCAAGGACCTGCAGGACCCGGTCCGCCGCGACTTCATCGACCAGGAGGGCTTCGAGAAGCTCCTGTCGGCGAAGGGCATCGGCAACGACACCCTGGTGATCCTGTACGGCGGCAACAACAACTGGTTCGCGTCCTACGCCTACTGGTACTTCAAGCTCTACGGCCACGAGAACGTCAAGCTTCTCGACGGCGGCCGCAAGAAGTGGGAGCTGGACGCCCGCGAGCTGGTCGAGGAGGTCCCGGAGCGCACCGAGACCACCTACACCGCCAAGCCGCAGAACACCGCGATCCGTGCCTTCCGCGACGACGTCGTGGCCGCCATCGGCAGCCAGAACCTCGTCGACGTGCGGTCCCCCGACGAGTTCTCCGGCAAGCTGCTCGCCCCGGCCCACCTGCCGCAGGAGCAGTCCCAGCGTCCGGGCCACGTCCCGTCCGCCCGGAACATCCCGTGGTCGAAGAACGCCAACGACGACGGCACCTTCAAGTCGGACGACGAGCTCAAGGAGCTGTACGCCGCCGAGCAGGTGGACCTCGCCAAGGACACCATCGCCTACTGCCGCATCGGCGAGCGCTCGGCGCTGACCTGGTTCGTCCTGCACGAGCTGCTCGGTGTCGAGAACGTTAAGAACTACGACGGCTCCTGGACCGAGTACGGCAGCCTCGTCGGCGTCCCGATCGAGCTCGGCGCCGCCAAGTAAGCCCCGCCCTTTCAAGACCTCTGGAGTTTCGGTATGTGTGGAGCGAAGGCCGGCGGCCCGGACGCCTCGACGATCAAGCCCGGTGAGACCACGATCCAGGGGCAGGTGACGAAGGACGGCGAGCCCGTGGTCGGCTACGTCCGCCTGCTCGACTCGACCGGCGAGTTCACCGCGGAGGTCCCGACCTCCGCCACCGGACAGTTCCGCTTCTACGCGGCGGAGGGCACCTGGACCGTCCGCGCCCTCGTCCCCGGCGCCACCGCCGACCGCACGGTCGTCGCCCAGCAGGGCGGCCTGGCCGAGGTCGCGATCGCCGTCTGACCTGCCGGACGGACACGAGGGCCGCACCTGGGGACCGAGGACCCGGGGTGCGGCCCTTCGCCGTGTCCGCCCGCCCGGCCTACCCTGGATGCATGCTGGCCCGGCGGCGTCGCGTCTACTTCGTCATGATGGGGATCTGCATCGGTCTCTTCGTCCTGGCCTGGGGAGTCGTGCGCATCTGGTCGGTCCCGGCCGCCGTGGGAATGTGCGTGGTGGCCATGGTCATCCCGCCCGTCGCCGCGATGGTCGCGAACCGCCGGGGCCCGGACGACCGCTGGTGGGACGACCCGTCCGGCGATCCCAAGTCCGACGAGTGGTGGGACGAACTGGACGGGAAGAAGCGCCCCCGCTCCTGAGGCCCGACCGTCGCGGCCTACCGGAACGCCCCGGCGTTGCGCCGCGCCCACGCGGCGAAGGTCCCGGGCGCGCGGCCGAGCACGTCCTGGACGTCCGGGCTGAGCCGCAGCTCGGCCGCGGTCGGCTCGCCGAGCACCGCCAGCGTCGTGTCCACCACCGCCTCCGGCATGAACGCGGCCATCCGGGCGCGCGCCGCGTCCCGGGTCAGCTCCACGAACCGCACCGGCTCGCCGAGGGCCGCACCGATGGCCGCCGCCTGCTGCCGGGGCGTGACGGCCGCGGGTCCGGTCAACTCGTAGGTCCGGCCGGTGTGTTCGTCCTTGCGCAGCGCGACCGCGGCGACCTCCGCGAGGTCCGCCGGGTCGACCACGGGAATCCCGACGTCACCGAACGGCGCGGCCACGGTCCGCTCGGCGCGCACCGAACCGGCCCACGCGAAGGCGTTGGACGCGAAGCCACCGGCCCGCAGGACCGTCCAGGCCAGGCCCGATCCGCGCACCGCGTCCTCGACCGCCCGCATCGCTCCGCCGTGCGAAGGCGACTGCGGCCTGGTCACCACGGCCTGCGAGGAGAGCAGCACCACCCGCGCCACTCCGGCGTCCCGGGCGACCGCCAGCACCGCCCGCGCGTCGAGCCCGTGCCCGCCGGTGCCGCCGTCGTGCAGGAACAGCGCCCCGGCGCCGTCGAGCGCGGGCCGCAGGCTCTCCGGCTCGGCCAGATCGGCCCGCACCCGCACGACCCCGTCCGGCAGCTCCGCCGAGGCGATCCCCCGGGACACCGCCGTCACCCGTTCCCCGGTCCGCGCCAGGGCCGCCACCAGCGACCGGCCCACGTTCCCGGTCGCACCCGTCACCACGATCATGTCCAACTCCCGTACTCTCCGGTGGTCTTCCGCGACGACGGCGACGCTAACAGGGTCGGTATAGTAGGTACCCAGAGGAAAGTGACTACCTCGGAGGGGTGTGGCTCATGACGGCCCGGACCCGGCGCCCGGCGCCCGACGCCCTGTCCGACCCGGAGCTGGCCTGCCCGGTCTCCCCGGTCGTGGACATCGTGTTCAGCCGGTGGACCACGCCGATCCTCTGGTCCCTGCACACCTTCGGCCGCCAGCGGTTCGTCCAGCTGGAGCGGCGGATCAAGGGCATCACGCCGAAGGTGCTCACCCAGCGGCTGCGCCGGCTGGAACGGGACGGGCTGGTCGTACGCACCTACTATCCCGAGGTGCCGCCGCGCGTCGAGTACGAGATCAGCGACCTCGGTGCCACCCTGGCCCCGCTCTTCGCCCACCTCGCCGCATGGGGCGGCGACCACCTCGACCACGTCGAGGCGGCCCGGCAGCGATACGACGACGCGGGCTCCCCGCGCGCCTAGGACCTGTCTGACCATTCCCGTCTGCCGGGCGACGACGGGAATGGTCAGACAGGCCCTAGTAGACGAGCGCCTGCGTCCCCTCGGCCATCGCCTCCTGCACGAAGACCTGCGCACCCGCGATCCGCACGCCCTCGACGACGTCCTTCTCCGTGATGTCCCGGCGTGCCGCGCACTGCGTGCAGAGCGTGAGCGTGCCGCCCGCCAGGATCGAGTCGAGCAGGTCGGGCAGCGGAGCGGCGTGCGGCAGCTCGAACTCGGCGGCCCGCCCCGGCAGCGCGAACCACGCGGACTCCCCGGTCAGCCACATCGACACCTCGACGCCGCTGGCGACGGCCACCGCCGCCACCGTGAACGCCTGCGAGCACCGCTCCGGGGCGTCCGCCCCGGCCGTCACCTTGATCACGAGCTTTTTCGCCATGCGTGCAGGGTAATCGGCCGCGTCATGGCTGGTGCTGCACGCGCTGGTGCTGCCGCAGCAGCACGTTCGCGTCGGTGGCCGCGCTGTGGTCGAAGGCGGCCAGCGCCGCCTTCCTGCGGTCGCCGAGTTCCGCGCACGCCGCACAGCCGGGAACGGGCTGGGGCGGCCGGCTCAGGTCGTCGGGCCCCGACGGCACGCCCCACGTGCTGCGGTCGTTCGCCGCGCGTACGCCGGCACGGAGGCGTTCTCTGTCGGTGGCGGGGCGCAGCGCCGCCGGGTCGGCCTGCCACTCCCTGCCGCCGCCGACGGGCCGCAGCATCGCGTACGGCCCCGACCGGTCCCGGTACTCGCCGACCTGGTCGGTGGCGGTGTCGTAGAACAGGGTTCCGGGCTCCATGGCATTTGCTCCTTTCGTCCAACATCTATACGAAATGCGCCAGTTGGACTACTCTGGGTATCGAGGCTGCTACGAGCATGGCCCGGAGGTGGGGTAGGCACGCCGATGGTGAGCGGTTCTTCCCCGTCTGGCGGCGCTAATTCCACAAATTCCATGGCGTACCAGGGAGGGGCGCGGTGCCGCAGAGGCGGGTGGTGACGGGGCGCAGTCAGGAGCCCAGGCAGCGGTTCGCGGAGGAGTTGCGGCACCTGCGGGCGGAGAAGGCGGTGAGCCTGCGCGAGCTGGCCGAGGAACTGGGCTGGGACGCCTCCACCTTCGGCAAGATGGAGAGCGGGCGGAGCCTCGGCAGCCCCGAGATCGTCGAGGCGCTCGACCAGTACTACGGGACGCCGGGGCTGTTGCTGGCCCTGTGGGAACTGGCGGTCGGCGACCCGTCCCAGTTCAAGGAGCAGTACCGGCGGTACATGATGCTGGAGGCCGAGGCGGTGAGCCTGTGGCAGTACTCCGTGAGCCGGCCTCCGGGGCTGCTCCAGACGGCCGGATACGTGCGGGAGGCGCTCACCGCCGGTGGCCTGGTGGACGAGGAACTGGACCAGCAGATCGAGGCGAGGATCGGGCGTCGAAACGTGCTGGAGGGGCCGGACGCCCCGCACTTCCGGGTCATCCTCTTCGAGGCGGTGCTACACAACTCGCTTCGTGATCCGCGGGATTGGCGTGCCCAGCTGGAGTACCTGGCGGAGACGGCGAAGCGCCCGAACATCACCTTGCACGTGCTGCCGTTCGGCACCGGTCTGCACGGCCTGGACAGCACCGACACCATGTTTCTCCGGCTGTCGGACGGCCGTACCGTCGCGTATGCCGAGAACGACGTACGAGGCGAACTCATCGAAGAATCGGGCAAGGTCGAGCGCCTGCACCGCACTTATGATGACGTACGTGACCTGGCTCTGACGCCTGCCGAGTCGCGGACGTTCATCTTGCGAATGTTGGAGGAAGCGCCGTGCGAGCCATCGACCTGAGCAGCATGACGTGGCGCAGGAGCAGCTACAGCAACTCCGACGGCGGCAACTGCCTCGAAGTCGCCCCCGGCCTCCCTTCCCTCGTCCCCGTCCGTGACAGCAAGGACCCCTCTCGCGGGGCCCTCGTCTTCGAGGCCGCCGCCTGGGCGGCCTTCGTGGCCGGGGTCAAGCGCTGAGGTAGGCCTCCACCGCCACCTGGACGAACGGCCGCAGCAGTGGATTGGCGTCTCCGGCGACCCACGCCACCACCACCCGGCTCGGCCGCATGTCCACGACCGGCACCGTCACGAGCCCGGCGCCCGGTTCGTGGCCGGTCGTCGTCATGCCCACCGTGCCGTTCCACAGCACCGCCTGCCGGCATTCCTGGACCGCCCGCACCACCGGCCCCTCCCGTTCCGTCCCGCCGTTCCAGTACGACTGCCAGCGGCTGTCCGTGCCCGCCGGGAACCGGAACCACTGCCGGTCCGCGAGGTCGGCCAGCGTCAGGCTCTCCCGGCGGGCCAGCGGATCGTCGGCGCGGAGCAGCGCACCCACCGGGTCGGCCCGCAACTGCCGCACCACCAGGCCCGTTTCGTCGAAGGGCGCACGGGTCAGCGCGACGTCCACGAGTCCGGCGTGCAGCCCGCAGGTGGGGTCGGTGAGGTCGGTCTCGCGGATGCTGATCCCGACGCCCGGGTGACGGTCGCGGTAGGCGCGGGCCAGCCGGCGCACACCCGGATCCGTGCTGTCGCCGAGGAGGCCGACGGTGAGCGTGGCGGCACCGGCCGCCGTGGCGACCCGTACCCGCAGCCGCTCCGCCCGGTCGAGGAGGACACGGGCCTCGTCGAGCAGCACGGCTCCGACGGCGGTGAGGGTGACACCGGCCGGGGACCGCTCGAAGAGCGCCGCGCCGATCTCGCTCTCCAGCCCCTTCACCGCGCGGCTCAGCGGCGGCTGGCTCATGTGGAGCCGCGCGGCGGCCCGGCCGAAGTGGAGTTCCTCGGCGACGGCCACGAAATAGCGCAGCGTCCGCAGCTCGATCCGCTCCATACGGCCACGATACCGATCGGGTATCGAGGCGGCGGAACAGGTCTTGGACAGCCGTACCGTCCCGGCCGTCGAATCGAGGCATGACGACCCACGACCACCACGCCGACCCCGCCGTATCGATCGTCGGCCCGGACGACGGCGAGGTCCTCGTCCTCGGCGCCACGCGGATGCGCGTCCTGGAGGACGGCCGGACCACGGGCCACCGGCTCGGCATCGCCGAGTCCGTGCTCGCGCCGCGCACCCCCGGACCGCCGCAGCACCGGCACGCCCGGCACGACGAGGGCTTCTACGTCGTCTCCGGATCCGTGCGGTTCACGGTCGGGGAGGACGAGCACGACGCCACCGCGGGCACCCTGGTGATGGTGCCGCCCGGCGCCCCGCACTCCTTCGCCAACGTCACCGACGAACCGGCCGTCCTGCTCAGCACGTTCACGCCCGACCTGTACGTGCAGTACTTCCGGGACCTGCGGGACCTCTTCGCGACCGGGGAGCCGACCCCGCGGGCGAGCGCCGAGGTGATGAGCCGGTACGCCACCGAGCCCGCCTCATGAACGTCGCGTACGGGATCGTCGCCGGTCCGCTCGCGCTGTTCTACCTCTACGCGGGCGGGCTGAAGGCCGTACGGAGCCGGGAGCGGCTGCGGCCGATGATGGCGTGGGTGGACGGCATGCCGATGGCGGCCGTGCGGGCGCTCGGCGCCGTGGAACTGCTCGGCGCCCTCGGGCTGCTGCTCCCGCGCCTGACCGGCGTCGCGCCCCGGACGGCCGTGGCGGCGGCGGTCGGGCTCGCGGTCCTCCAGCTCGGTGCGATCAGGGTGCACGTGCGGATGGGGGACCGTCAGGTGGCCCTCAACGGGGCGCTGCTGTGCACGGCGGCGGCTGCCGTCTGGCTCGCCGCGGTGTCCTGATCGTAATTAATCGTTGTACAACTCAGTGTGTCTGCCATGAGTCTCCTGTGGCGCGCGGATCAAGGAATCCGCGCGCCCGTTTCCACTGGGGGATCCACTTGGACGCGCCAGACACACCACCCGCAGACGTTCCACCTGAAAGACCCGGGCCACGCCGTCTCACCGGCGTGCTCGTCGCCACCGCCGCCGTGCTCGGCGTCGTGGCCGGGGCCTGCGTCGGCTACCTGATCCAGGCCGACCGCGAGCCCACCGCCCTGCCGCCGCTGTCCCAGCCGTCCGTCGCGCAGGCGAAGGGGCCCGGCCCCGAGCCGCTGTCGGCCGCGCAGGACCGCGAGGTCAAGGTCGACGGCGACCTGCGCAAGCTGCTGCTCGCCAAGCCGACCCGGGCGCGCAAGGCGCTGATCCCGGTCGGCAGCGGCGGGTGGATGGACGCGAGCGAGTACGCGGAGTCGTACAAGAGCCCGGCCGGTGCCTTCCGCAGGCTGATCGGCGCGCGGGAGTTCCGCCGGGCCGCCGTGGTCAGCTGGCGGGAGGGCCAGGATCTCAACGTCGAGATCCGGCTGGTCCAGTACCGCCAGGAGCAGACGGCCACGGAGGCCGCCGACGCGGCGGACAGCGCGTACTTCTACGCCGAACCGGACGGCGACCACACCACCGACAGCTGGCCGGTACCCGGCACGGGGGACGGCATGGCCTACGTCCACACCAAGCCCGACACCTCCTACGGCGTCGGCCTGTACTCCGCCGAGGCGCACGCGTGGCGCGGGGACGTCGCCATGGAGATCTGGATGTACGACACGAAGCCGATCCCGAAGTCGAAGGTGCTGGATCTGGCGAAGCGGCAGATGGAGCGGCTGTGACCGAGAACCCCGAGATGCCCGCGGTCCCCGCGCCCGCTCCCTCTCCCGCGTCGGACTCCGGCACCATCCAGCCTCCCGCCACCGAGGTCCCGGCTGAGCCCGCCCCTGAACCCACCGGGGAACCCGTCGCGGAGACCACCGCCGCCGATCCGGTGCCGGACGCGCCGAAGCGGCCGCGTGACCGCCGGCGGATCGCCGTCGTCGGCGGGGTCGGTGTGCTCGTCGTCGCGATGCTGGCCGGGATCACCTGCACCGCCGTGGCCGTGCAGGGCGCGGACCGTGACGCCGGTGCTCCCGTGTGGCGCCTACCCAAGGCCGCTGAGGCGACGAAGCCGGCCGGCGACAGCGGACTCCAGGGCATGCTGCTGCCCTACAGCACCCTCCACCAACGAGGCCCGGACATGGCCCAGTTCGGGTCGGACGTAGCGCTTTCCGGTGAGCAGGCGGCTCTGCTGCGCAAGGAGTCGATCAAGGATCTGCCGCGCTTGCAGCGGCAGCGGATGGAGCGGCAGATCGACCGGAACCCGGTCAAGGGCATGGCGATGCGCAGCTACATGAACTACGGGACGGGCGGCACCGAGTACACGGTGGAGATCGATCTGGCCCAGATGGGCAACCAGCGGACCGTCCGTTCCGTGGCGGCCCTCCAGAACGAGTTCCTCGACACGCTGAAGGTGCTGCGCAAGGGCCCGGAGATCAAGGGCTACAAGGACTCGGCCTCCTGCTTCCTGCCGGTCGCCGACTCCGCCGAGAAGCTCGACATGATGTTCTGCACCGGCTACGTGGGCGACGTCCTGATCACCGCCACGGCGATCGCGGGCAAGCCGCTGGACAAGGACAACGCGGCGAGCATGCTCCGCGCGCAGTTCGACCGCATCAAGCAGCCGGGAGCATCGGTATGACCACGGACACGAACCACCCGGAGACCTCCCCGGCTTCCGCGGACCCGGCGGCTTCCCTGGATCCGGCGGCTCCCGTGGCTCCGGCGGCTTCCGTGGACCCGGCGGCTCCAGCGGCTTCAGTGGATCCGGCGGCTCCCGTGGACCCGGCGGCCCCCGTGGAACCCCCCGCCGTCGCCGAGCCGGTCCCCGACGAATCGGCGTCGCAGGCGCCGAAGAAGGATCGCCGCGTGCTGCGGGCCGCACTCCGCTGGGTCTCCGTCGTCGCCGTCTTCGCGGTCTCCGGTGCCGGGACCGCCTACGGCATCACCCGGCTCGACCGGACGGACGTACCCGGCCTGGCCACGCACTCGGACGGCCGCTGGGCCTACCCCACGCTCGTGCGGCCGCCGCTGCCGTCCGGGAGCCCGGGGCCCAACGACGAGGCCCGCAACCCGGCCGGAACGCACTTCGCCGATCTGCGCGCACTCGTCCTGCCGGAGCCGAAGGGCGCGACCGCCGACGCGGCGCTCAAGGGGACCGACGGATGGCTCGCCACCGGGACGTTCCTCAAGGAGTTCGCCGTGTCGACGGAACGCAAGGACGTCGGGCAGCGGCTCACCGACAACGGGCTGCGCCACATCGCGGCCCGCGGCTGGACGACCGCCGACGGCACGCACACCCGCGTCTACCTGCTCCAGTTCGACACCGCGGCGGTCGCCGAGCACATGCTCAGCGACGAGCTGACGTCGTTCGAGGCGCCGATGTACCGGATCAGGGGCGGCGAGACCTACGAGCTCGACCCGGACTTCCCGTCGGCCGCCCGGGTGGACGACGTGCACGCGACCGCGATCCGGGAGGCCAAGCCCTACGGCGCCGAGCAGGTCCGCGAGGCCTACCTGACGTCAGGCGACGCCCTCGCCCTGATCGTCCAGTCCAGGAAGGGCCTCGCACCCGCCGTCCCCTTCCAGCAGACGGTGGCGCTGCAGAGCGAACTGCTGGACTGACCTCGCCAGGAGTCCCGGGCCCCGGCCGCGTAAGCTGGGGCCCGGCTCTTGTACGTACGCCCACCCTCGCTCAAGGAGCACTCGTGGAGATCTTCTTCGAAACCCTGCTGGTCCTGGTCTGCGTCGGCGTCATCGCCTTCGCCGGACTGACCGTGAAGAAGCTGTACCAGGGCCAGCGCTGATCCCCACCGTCTAGGAACCGCCGCCATGATCGAGATTCCGTCCGACCTGCACAAGGACCTGGTACCGCTCGCCTTCCTGCTGGGCAAGTGGGCCGGCGCCGGCGTCCACGACTTCCCCGGCTCGGAGAAGTGCAACTTCGGCCAGGAGGCCAGCTTCAGCCACGACGGGCGTGACTTCCTGGAGTACCACTCCCAGACCTGGGTGCTGGACAACGACGGGAACAAGGTCCGCCCGCTGGAGACCGAGCACGGCTTCTGGCGCATCGACGCCGACCGCAGGGTCGAGGTCACCATGACCCGCGACGACGGCGTGATCGAGATCTGGTACGGCGAGATGGCCGACAAGAAGCCCCAGATCGACCTGGTCACGGACGCCGTGGCCCGCACCGCCGCCTCCGCCCCGTACACCGGCGGCAAGCGCCTGTACGGCTACGTCAAGAGCGACCTGATGTGGGTGGGGGAGAAGCAGACCCCCGAGGTCGAGCTGCGCCCGTACATGTCCGCGCACCTGAAGAAGGTCGTCACCCCGGAGGAAGTCGAACGCTGGGCGAAGGCCCTGCCGAGCGACATGCCGGACGACGGCATCGCCTTCTTCAAGTAGCCGCCAAGTGGTCGCCGCCGAGTGGTTCTAGACTTTCGGTGTGGTGAGCATCGACTGGAAGAGCGACCTAAGGCAGCGCGGCTACCGGCTGACGCCGCAGCGGCAACTCGTGCTCGAAGCCGTCGACAGCCTCGAGCACGCGACTCCCGACGCCATCCTCGGTGAGGTGAGGAAGACCGCGTCGGGAGTCAACATCTCGACGGTGTACCGGACCCTCGAGCTCCTGGAGGAGCTGGGTCTGGTCAGCCATGCCCATCTCGGGCACGGTGCGCCGACGTATCACCTCGCCGACCGGCACCACCACATCCACCTGGTCTGCCGCGACTGCGAGAACGTGATCGAGGCGGACGTGGCGGTGGCCGCGGAGTTCACCGCCAAGCTGCGCCGGGAGTTCGGCTTCGAGACCGACATGAAGCACTTCGCGATCTTCGGCCGCTGCCAGGACTGCGCGCGCGGGAGAACCAAGCCCGCAACCGTCCAGACTTCAATTACCGAGTCGTAGGCTTAGTCATATGAAGAGCCCCCTGCTGTCCCTGCCCGGCGCCGTGCCCGCCGAGGGCGTGGACGAAGGCGTCGCCGCCCACTACGGCGACCTGTTCCGCGAGCAGCGCGCCCTCGCCGACGGCGCCGGTTTCGTCGACCTCTCCCACCGGGGCGTGGTGGCCGTCACCGGTGACGACCGGCTGAGCTGGCTGCACCTCCTGCTCACCCAGCACGTCAGCGAGCTGCCCGTCGGCGAGGCCACCGAGGCGCTGGTCCTCTCCGCCAACGGCCACATCGAGCACGCGCTGTACCTGGTCGACGACGGCACGACGGTCTGGGCCCACGTGGAGCCCGGCACCGCTCCGGCGCTGATCGCCTACCTGGAGTCGATGAAGTTCTTCTACCGGGTGGAAGTCGCCGACCGCACCGACGAGTTCGCCGTCGTGCACCTCCCGGCCGGCTCGATCGCCGAGCCCCCGGACGGCTCCGTCGTGCGCGAGACGCCGTACGGCCGTGATCTCTTCCTGCCCCGCGCCGAGCTGGAGTCCTTCGCCGGGAAGGCGGGCCCGGCGGCCGGCCTGCTGGCGTACGAGGCGCTCCGGGTGGAGAACCACCGCCCGCGCCTCGGCTTCGAGACCGACCACCGCACCATCCCGCACGAGCTCGGCTGGATCGGCAGCGCGGTGCACCTGCAGAAGGGCTGCTACCGGGGCCAGGAGACCGTGGCCCGGGTGCAGAACCTCGGCAAGCCGCCGCGCCGGCTGGTCTTCCTGCACCTGGACGGCAGCGACGTGCACCTGCCGCCGCCCGGCACCGAGATCCGGCTGGCCGACGACGGCGAGGACGGCCGCAGGATCGGCGTCGTGACGACCTCGGTCCGCCACCACGAGCTGGGCCCGGTGGCCCTGGCGCTGGTCAAGCGCAACGTCCCGGTGGACGCCCGGCTGATCGCCGGAGACACCGCCGCGGCGCAGGAAGTGATCGTCGAACCGTAGGCACGACCGCCGGACCGCACGGAATCCCGGATCCCGTGCGGTCTCCGGGTATTCGCGCAAGCACCCTGCGAGATATGCCGTTGACACTCCATAATTGGCAACGGGCGGCGACTTCCTGAACACGGTGTGCACGTGTTCGACCAGCGGGCGGCGTGCCCCGGGGGAGGCGCCGTGACACCGCAGGAGGAGTTCGCCGAGGCCCTGCGCGTGCGCCGGGAGGCCGCCGGGCTCTCCCTCGCCGAGCTGGCCCGCCGCGTCCACTACAGCAAGAGCTACCTCAGCCGGGTGGAGAACGGCCTGCGCCCGCCCGGCCGGCTGCTGGCCGAGCGCTGCGACGCCGCACTGCGGGCCGACGGCGCGCTGCTCGCCCTGCTGCCTCCCGGACCCGAGCGGCACGAGGGACGCGAGAGCACGGCGGAAGGCTCCGGCCGCCCAGCCGGACCCGCACGGCGGCCGCGTGCCGTCCCGGCCCCGCCCGCCCGGCCCCGTCCCAGCGGCTACGGCACCGCCTACGACCAGCACATCCGGCGCGGCGACACCCGCCACCTCCTCGGCGAGATGTACGAGGCGGGCCGGCACTACCAGGCCGCCTACGAGGCCGCGGGCGCCGACGCGCTGGCCCGCGCCCACGCCGTCGTCCGCAGCGCACGGCGCTGGTCCGACCCCGGCCAGGTCGACCGCGACCTGCTCTTCCGCATCGACGCCTGCCTGGCCGGCCTGGCGGACCGCGCGGACCCGCCCGCCGTGGAACTGCGCCTCCAGCTCACCGCCCACCGGGCCAAGAAACTCGCCATGGCCATCGGCTACGACACCGCGATGACCGGCGCCGAACCCGGCACCGGCGCCCGGCTGGCCCGCCGGACCCTCGCGGAGCTGCGCGAGACCGTCCGCCGCGACCCCGGCCTCATCGGCGACGAGGCCCACTGCGAGATCCTGACCGAGACCCGCTGGGCCCTGTACGACTTCGCACCCGCCAGGGAACTCCTCGCCCTCTCCAGCGAACTCCGCGACCTCGCCGTCCGCTCCCGCTCCGCCTACTTCCAGGGCGAGGCCCTGGTCGCCCTCGCCATCGACCAGCTGCGCACCGGCCGGGTGCCCGCCGCCGAGGCGACCGTCAGCGTCCACCGCGAGTACGCCGCCCGCCACCGCAGCCGCCTCGCCCACTGGCAGCAACACACCCTGGACGCCCTGTTGAGCCTGTGGCGCGGTGAGTTCGCCGCCGCCGCGCGGTGGATCCTCGGGGAGGCCGGCGAGATGGCCGCCGCGATGGAGGCGGGACTGTCGATGCCCGCCGACGCCCTCGGCCAGACCGTCCTCGGCCAGGAGTTCTGGCTCCGCCACGAACAGGGCAGGCTGGCCGAGCTGTTCGCCTCCCCGCGGATGGCCGGCGTCCAGCAGCGCGGCTACTTCCCGGTGTGGCGGGCGGGATTGGCGCTCGCCCTGTGCGAGACCGGCCGCCACGAACAGGCCGTCGACCAGCTACGGGCGTTCGCCGCCGACACCGACGGGTTCACCCGCCTCCCGCCGAGCGGCTGGTCCCTGCCCACCGCCGCCGTCCTCGCCCTGGTCTGCGCCGAACTGGCCGAACGCACCGACCCCCCGGCCGACCTGCCGTCGTACGTCCCGCCGCTGCGCGCCCTCCTCGACGCGCACGGCGACGACGTGGTCCTGGCCGGCTGGCCCACCGTCCTGCTGGGCCCGGCCGCCCGCTTCAGCGCCCTGCTCGCCCTGGTCGCCGGCGAACCGGAGACGGCCCTCGGGCACCTGCGCCGGGCCGTGCGTCTGGCCCGGCGCTACCCGGCCCAGATGGCCCGGCTCCGCCTCGACGAGGCCCGCGTCCGCCTCCGCGCCGGCTCCCCGGGCGCCCGCGCCACCGCCCACGACCTGGCCAGGACCGCGCTCGGCACGGCGCAGGAACTCGGCATGGCGGGCCTGGCCCGGGACTGCCGGGAACTGCTCACATCTCCAGCAGCACGGTGAACGGCCCGTCGTTCGTCAGCGACACCCGCATCTGCGCCCCGAACCGTCCGGTGGCCACCGTCGCCCCCAGCGCCCGCAACCGCGCCACGACCTCCTCGACCAGCGGCTCCGCCACGTCGCCGGGCGCCGCCGCGTTCCAGGTCGGCCGCCGTCCCTTGCGCGCGTCGCCGTACAGCGTGAACTGGCTGATCACCAGCAGCGGCGCGTCGATGTCGCTGCACGACCGCTCCTCGGCGAGCATCCGGATCGACCAGAGTTTCCGGGCGAGCTGGGCCGCCTTCTCCTTGGTGTCGTCGTGGGTCACGCCCACGAGCACACACAGCCCTTCGCCCTCGATCGCGCCGACCGTCTCGCCGTCCACGACCACACTGGCGCCGTCCACCCGCTGAACCACAGCTCGCATGCCGACCATCATGCCGGGTGCTCCGACCGCGTCCGCGCGGGGCCGATCACGGATCCCCAACCTCACATCTACGGCCGTTCGGGGGCACTCGGTCACATTGTGGCCACTTGGGGTGGCACCATGCTTCCACACACCGGTCGAGGGGACGGTAGAGGCGCATGAGCACACCGAGCACCGGGCGACTGAAGACGCAGGGCACGCAGAGCACCCAGAACCTGCCCCGGCCGCCCGCACAACGCGGCGACGGCATCACCCTGCCCGCGGAGCCGCCGGAGTACGACCTGGTCTGCCTGAGCCTGCCCGAACTGCGCGTCCTGCGCCGGGACGCGCAGCGCGACGAGGCCGACCTCAGCTATGTACGACGGCTGCTCCAGGGCCGTATCGACATCCTGCGGGCGGAACTGGCCCGCCGCTCCCCGGCGGGCGCGGCCGCGGTCGTGGACCGCCTCCCGGAGATCCTGACCGACGCCCCGGCCCGCCACCGCTCCTCGGCCCGGCACGTCACCCTGGGCACCCCGCACAACGAGGAGTACGGCCGCCTGGCCGCCGACATGCTGGCGGAGGTGGAACTCTCCGACCTCCAGGCCCGCACGGACGCGGAACTGACGGCGGCGATGGGCCGCCTGGTCCGCTACGAGCAGGAGGTGTCCAGGCGCAGACAGCGCCTGCAGCGGACGGCGGACGATTCGAGCGGCGAGATCGCCCGCAGGTACCGGGAGGGCGAAGCCCGGGTCGACGACCTGCTGACGTAGGGCGTGGGCGCGGGCGCGGGCCGCGGGCTACTCGGGGTGGCGCGGACTCGGATCGCGGACGCGCGCGGGCTCCTCGGCGCGGGTGCCGGGGCGCGGGATCCCCGGTGCGCGGGATCCGGGGGTGCGGGGTGTGAGCTTCTGGGTGCCGTGGGCCGTGGGCCGTGGGCCGTGGGCCGTGGGCCGTGGGCCGTGGGCCGTGGGCCGTGGGGCGCGGGCCGTGGGCCGTGGGGCGCAGGCGCCGGGGGTCGCGGGGTGCGGGGCTCCGGGGGACCGGCGACCGCCCACAGCGGCCCGTTATCGGCCAGCACCCACCCGTGTCGGTGTGGACCGGCCCCCTCGGACTGGCCTGGTCCGTGCCGGGGCCGAAATTCGATCGGCGCCGGCCCGATCGACCACCTAACGTGCTGACATGACTGACGCCGTCGAAGTCCGACCCATCACCGAATCCGAGCTGGCCGACTGGCACCGTGCCCTGAACACCGGTTTCCTGCAGCAGCCCTCCCTCACGGACGACCAACTGGAATCCCGCCGACGGCAGTTCGTGCCGGGCCGGCTCCTCGGTGCCTTCGACGGCTCGCGCTGCGTCGCGACGTTCCGCTCCTTCGACCAGGAGCTCACGGCCGTGGGCGGCACGGCCGTCCCCGCCGACGCCATCTCCAACGTCACCGTCTCGCCCACCCACCGCCGCCGCGGCCTGCTCACCCGCATGATGAGCCAGGACCTCGCCGCGGCGAAGGAGCGCGGGGACGTGGTCGCGACCCTGGTCGCCGCCGAGTACCCGATCTACGGCCGCTACGGCTTCGGACCGGCGACCACGCTGACGGAGTGGACGGTCGAGGTGGGGCGCGCCGGCCTCGACTCGCGCTGGTCGGCCCCGGAGGACGGCGGCCGGATCGACCTGATCGACGTGGAGGACGTCCGCAAGTTCGGTCCCGAGCTGCACGAACGGATCCGCCGCCGCACGCCCGGCGCGGTCAGCCGCGAGGAGCTGTGGTGGCAGCTGCGGACCGGCGCGGTCCGCTTCGAGACGGACTGGACGGAACCGTTCCACGCCGCCTACCGGTCGCCGGACGGCGAGGTCCAGGGAATGGTGGCGTACACGGCCGACGGCACCTGGCACGGCAAGCAGCCGGAGGAGACGGCCACGGTGAAGTGGCTGCTCGGTGCCACGCCCGCGGCCGAGCGCGCCCTGTGGCACTACCTGTGCTCGATCGACTGGGTCGCCAGGGTGAAGAGCGGCTGGCGGTCGCCGGACGACCTGCTGCCGCACTACCTCCCCGACCCGCGCGCCGCGCGGATCACCTCGCAGGCGGACTGGCTGTGGGTGCGGATCCTGGACGTCGTACGGGCCCTGGAGGCGCGCACGTACGACGCGGAGGGTTCGCTGGTGCTGGAGGTGGCGGACCCGCAGGGGCTGGCCGGCGGCCGGTTCCGGCTGGACGCCGCGGGCGGCCGGGGGTCCTGCGCGCCGACCGGCGACGCTCCGGATCTCGTCCTGGGCGTGGCCGAGTTGGCGAGCGTCTGGCTCGGCGACCAGTCCGTCGCGCGGCTGCACGCCCTCGGCCGGGTCCGGGAAACGCGAGTGGGCGCCGCCCGGGAGGCCGACGCCCTGCTGCGCACGTCCGGGCGGCCGTGGTGCCCGGACCTCTTCTGAGACGGTCCCCCTTCTCTCGGCGGCGGCGGTGCCTGACCCACCTTGCTGGCATGTGCTCATCCGTAGCGAGCAGTTCGAGCTATGCAGTTGTGGCTGTGCGGGTCTGCCGTCATTCGGTTGTCGGTGTTCAGTTGTGACTGTGCTCAGGTGTGGTGCGCTGGTCGTGCCCGCCGGTGGCCGCCCTGGTTGACCGGGCTCCCGGCTCCCCTCCGGAAGGGAACCCTGTCGGCCAACCACCGAGGAAGTGGGACCATGTTGCAGAAGTTGGTGGCCAACTTCACTGTACTTATCTCCGTTTGGACGCGACTCATAACCACCTTCCCGTGAACTGCCCAAAGATGGCGAGAAGTTGTACTGTTTGTCCGTGGACCCGGAACACGCCTCCGCCAGTGGGCGGGAGAGGCCACAGCGGCCCCAGGCGTCCCACCACGCGGTGGCCGAAGTGCTGCGCACCCGGATCAGGTCCGGGGTGCTGCGGCCGGGGCAGCGCATGCCCACCCAGGCCAAGCTGGCCGACGAGTTCGGCGTGGAACGGGGAGCCGTACGGCAGGCGCTGCGCATCCTGCAGTCGGAGCATCTGCTCACCAACGCCTCCAAGGGCGCGCCGGCGACGGTCGCCCCTGATCCGGGGCCCGTCCGGTTCGCCGTGGGGCCGGAGGCGCCGCCGCAGCCCACCATGGTGGCCCTCGCCTCCCGGATAGAGGCGGCCTTCGCGGCCCCGGAGGTGGTGATCGACGCGCTCTGCCTGACCTCGGTCTCCCTCAATCTCGCGCTCGGCGAGCCGCTGCGGCTCATCCACGCGGGACGACTGGAACCGGCCAAGATCGACGTGCGGGTGCTGCTGCCGAGCCGGAAGATCGACCTCGCGTTCCCGACGGCGCTGGACGCCTCGGCCGAGGATGCGGTGCACAACCGCTGGCTGGCCCAGCGCAACGCCCAGGGGCAGGTGCTCCGGCACAACCTGCTGGCGCTGCGGGCCACGCACGGCATCGACGTCCGGGTCACCTTCCGGGCCCTGCCGTTCACCCCGCCGGTCAAGCTGTACCTGCTCAACGGCGTGGAGGCGCTGTTCGCGTACTACACGCTCGGGCGCCACGAGCGGGAGATCGGCCACGAGCACCTGCAGACGTACGACGCCGAGGGCACGCGGTCGATGCTCTTCGCGTTCGAGCAGGGCGCCGGGCTGCGGGACACCGCCTTCGTGGACCAGTCCACGCGCTGGTTCGACGCCCTGTGGGAGACGATCAGTTCGGACCTGCAGCTGACGGCCTGAGGCCGGTTCTCACAGCGCGGGGCCGGTGAGCAGCAGCGCGAGCAGGACCGCGCCCACGGAGCTGAGCGCCGGGCTCTTGGCCTTGATCCCCACGGTGAGCAGGAGCAGGCCGATAATGCCAGTGGCACCGTACTTCGACTGGACCATCTGTTCGAAGCAGACGACGAAGACGGCTGAGAAGAGGGTGAGAGCGGCGGGCATGTCGGTTCCCCCATCGTCGGGAAGCAAAGCTTCCACCAACTTAATCAAGTTGGTAACCAACTTTGATTAAGTTGTTCCCAGTTGGCCGCGAGTTATAACCAATCTTCAAACAACTCCCGGTAGATGGATCAGAGTTGTAGCGTTTGGTCGTGACCCAGGAGAACGTGGCAGTGAACGCCGGCAGCACACCCCAGGAGATCGCCGACGCCTTGCGGGAGCGCATCCGCAGGGGTGACATCAAGGCGGGCGACCGCCTGCCCACCCAGGCCGAGCTGGCCGAGGAGTTCGGCGTGGAGCGAGGCGCCGTACGCCAGGCGCTGCGGGTGCTGCAGGACGACGGCCTGCTCACCAACGTCACCAAGGGCAGCCCGCCGCGCGTCGCCGACCAGGCCGCCGGGCCCCTCGGCGAGCCCCAGCCGACGATGGTCGGCCTCGGCCCCCGCATGACCGCGGCGTTCACCGCCCCGCGCGTCCGCATCGACGCGGCCTGCCTCACGGCCCAGAGCCTGCTTCCGGCGCTCGCCGAACCGCTCCGGCTGATCCACGAGGGCCGGATCCGCCCCGAGAGCATCGACGTCCGCGTGCTGCTGCCGGGCCGCGACATCAACCTGGCGTTCCCGGTGCCGGTCGAGGGGGACGACGAGGTCGTCCACACCCGCTGGCTGGGCATGCGCAACGCGCAGGGCCAGGTGCTCCAGTACAACCTCCAGTCCCTGCGCTCCACCCACAAGATCGAGGTGAACGTCACCTTCAGGGCCCTGCCGTTCACCCCGCCGGCCAAGCTGTACCTGCTCAACGGCGCGGAGGCGCTGTTCGGCTACTACATGGTGACGCGGCGCGAGGAACTCACCGACAACGGAACGCTGGAGATGTACGACGCGGTCGGCTCCGAGTCCCTGCTCTTCTCCTTCGAGAAGCGGGCAGGTCATCGGGACGCCGCGTTCGTGGAGCAATCGCAGAAGTGGTTCGACGCCCTCTGGGAAACCATTACCACGGACCTGACACTCTCCTAGTGACTTCTGATGCGACGCAGGCAGAACAAGTGACGCAAGAGACGGCGCAGGAGACCGAGCGGCTGCGGGAGCCGGTCACCCGGGCCCGGGTGGTCCTGTGGGACTTCGACGGGCCGATCTGCCGGCTGTTCGCGGGCCACTCGGCGGCACGGGTCGCCGAGGGCCTGATGGAGTGGCTGGCGAGCCGGGGTCTGCACGGGCTGGTCACCGAACCCGAACGCGACACCCTCGACCCGCACCTCGTGCTGCGCGCGGTGGACAGCCGGCATCCGGGCAGCGACCTGGTCGACGAGTTGGAGAAACGTCTCACCGCAGAGGAGCTGCGGGCCACGTCCACGGCGATGCCCACGGCCTACGCGGACATCCTGATCCGGACCTGGCGGGCGCTGGGCGCCCGGATGGCGATCACCACCAACAACTCGCCCCGGGTGGTCCGCGCCTACCTGGACGACCGCGACCTGACCCCCTGCTTCCACCCGCACATCTACGGCCGCACCAAGGAACTCCACCACCTCAAGCCCGACCCGTACTGCCTCAACCGCGCCCTCAACGCGATGGGCGCCGCCCCCGACGCGGCCCTGATGATCGGCGACTCCCCCACCGACCTGGAGGCGGCCCGCAGGGCCGGGGTCCCCTTCCTCGGCTACGCGCGTAACGAACGAAAGGCCAAGCTCTTGACCGAGGCCGGCGCGGAGTACGTGGTGGGCTCGCTGGAGTCCTTGCTGACACTGCTGCGGGACTAGCGGCCAGATGCCGGGTCCGACGTCGGCGCCTGCGGTCAGCGGACGGGAGGAGGCGGCTGACGGGGCACCGTTTCCTGAACGGGGGTGGTTTGCGGCAGATTTCCAGGAGGCACGTACGGCATGTGACGAAGCGGACGAAGGACGGCGGCGCGTTCCAGCGGGTCTCGGAGGAACTGCGGGTCCGGCTCTCCGACGGCGGCTATCCGCTGGGCTCCATCCTGCCGTCCCAGGAGACGCTCGCCCAGGAGTTCGGCGTCTCCCGCGACACCGTGCAGCGGGCCCTGCGCGAACTGGGCAGCGAGGGGTGGATCGAGAGCGGGCGGGGCAAGCGCTCCCGGGTCGTCATGCGGCAGCACATACCGCCCTCGGCGCCCCGCGCCAGCCGGTCCCGGCACCATCCGATGACGCTCGGGCCGTTGATCGGCGAGGCCTTCGAACGTGACGAGGTCACGCTGGACATCTCCACCCTGACCTCCGAGAGCCTGGACGCCCACATCCGCATCCAGGCCGAGCGGATCCGGGCGGGCGACATCGAGCCCCGGCGCATCCATCTGCGGATGCTGCTGCCGGCCGAGACCCAGGACATGCCCTATCCGCGGGCGAAGGACCACCGGGACGACCCGCGCCTGCCGGAGCGGCTGCGGGCCATCACCGAGGCCCACACCACCTCCCTGCGCACGGTCCTCGACCAGTTGAACACCGAGCGCCTGGTGCCGGAGGTGCTGCTGGAGATCCGCCGCACCCGGCTCACGCCGACCTTCAAGCTGTACGTCATCAACCGCGACGAGGTGCTGCACGGCTTCTACGAGCCGATCCTGCGCACGCTGATCCTGGCGGACGGGACGGAGGTGGAGGCCGTGGATGTCCTCGGCTTCGGCGCCGCCCTCACCCACCACGTCCGCGATGCCGACCCGGTCTCACCCGGATCTGTATTCGTCACCAACTCCACCCGATGGTTCGACGCTTCGTGGGAACTGCTCGCGGTCTAGGCCCGTCAGGAGGGCACGTTCAGGCTCGCTGGGCGTGTCCATTGCGGGTCGCTGATCACGGGGCGCTCCGGTTTGTTCTCGGCGAGCTTCATCCACAGGTTCCGGTGCCATTCCATGTGCAGTTCCGCGATCTGCTTGGTCTGGCGGGACTTCGAACGGAGATCCCAGCCGATGTAGCGGGCTCTGCCGTAGAGCTGTGCGAAGCCTTTTGTGTCGAGGATGTCGTAGTGGTTGCCGCGCCACTCGATCCTGTCGCGCTCGATCCCGTAGGGAGTGGTGAAGACCTTCTCCTGGTTCAGGACGTAGAGCTTCCATCCCGGCGTCTGCGGTGACTCCCGCAGTTCGCAGGATATGGCCAGGTGGGGATTCTTCCGCTGCACGGCGTTGAGCATCTCCTTGAGCCTGGACCAGTTCCGCCGCGTGAACTCCTCCCGCATGCGTTCGCGGTTCTCCGGGGAGTCCTGAAAGAAGTACCCCGTGGCATCGGAGTCACCGTTCCGTGGAACGGGTACGAGGCCGCCCGGAAGTCCCATCGGGAGATTCAGGTGCGCGATGATCAGGCACAGCTTAAGCTCCACGGCACGCACTTCCCGGTCGGCCATCCTTCCCAACGGCACCGCCAGTGCTTCGAGCAGCGTCTCCATGGTGAAACCCGAGAAGTCGATCCGTATCCGGCGGGAGTCGAACGCCTCCCTGAATTCCTCGTGCAACTGGTCGCGGCCGGCGAAGACATAGACGCCCGGGATCTCCTTCGGCTCCGCGTCCGACTCGCTGATGGCGTCGAAGAGGATGAAGGCGACCAGTGCCGCGAAGGAACCCCCCAGCAGTTGTTGGCCTTTGAGGGCGTTCCCGAGCGGCTCGATGAGTTCGGCGGCGACTCCGAGGACGGCGATCAGCGCCAGCACGGACTTGACCAGACGGGGTTTCCAGTCGCTCAGCGTGTGGCGGATTCGATCGAGCCTGGTGGGGCTGTTACCGCCCGGACCACGAGAAGACACCCATACCCCCTGTACGCGCCGCTGATCGGGTCCGGCGGCGCGGCGCCGTAGTTCCCCTGGCGGCCATCATGCCCGGGGCTACTCCCTAGCACCAGAAGGTCAGTTGGGCCTCGGCAAGCTCTCCACTGCCTCGATGAGGGGTTCGTGTGAGGGGCTGACGCAGCAGGCGCCGAGATCCAGCATCCGTGCCGCACGTTCGGATGACTGCGTATATCCGAGGAAGGGTGTGCCGGCTCTCTGGGCGGCCTGGAGATCCGTGATCTGATCGCCGACGAGGAGGCAGCGCCCGGCCCGTGTCCCCAGAAGATCCACGGCACGGAGCACGGAATCGGGGTCGGGCTTCATGTTGCGCAGTTCGAGGGGGTCCCGGCCCACGACGGCCGTGACCTTTTCCTGCCGTTGGACCCTCGTACTCTTGAAAAACTCCCAGATGGGGCCGTCGGCGTTGTTGCTGACGATCACCAGCGGAATTTTGTGATCGGCGAGCACATCGATGAGACGGAGTGCGTGGGGCGCGGGATCGGCGGTACCGACGACCTCGTACTCGTAAGCCGTGACGATCTTCTCCGCCACGACGAGGGCGTGCGGGTCGCGTGGTGCGGAGGCCGGCCGGTCGTACATGTCCCGGAGGCGGCGCAGAATTCCGTGGGAGTCGTCGCACGACTCGACGTCCGCGTCGAGTGGTCCCCAGAATGCCCGTACGGCTTCTTTGATCCTGCAGGCCACAGGAGCCGTCGATCTGTCGCGGAACAGGTCGGTGACCGGTCCGTCGAAATCGAGCAGCACTGCCCCCACACGCCCGTCCTCGTCCGGGTACGTCAGCAGCCGTTGCAGAGCGGCACGCTGATCGGCTGCGCTGCCCATGGGCTTCCTCCCGTCGCCTCGGCCAGTGTGGACCACGGCGGGCGCGGCGGCCAGTACCGCAGCTCATGGGGCGACCGACGGACACAAAGGAATACGTCGCTGCACACCTGTGCGTTCAGTCGCCCTTCAGCGGGATCGAGTTCGACGAGTCGCGGCCGTCTGGCACGATGCACGCCAGCACAGGAGTACCGTGCTCCCACTTCTGCACCCTCTGGAAGGGTCACGGCGAAAGAAACGGGCGATGTCACCCGAACCAGTTTCCCCCGCTCGGCTGCACGCAGTCGACGTCAGTGGTGACGCGAGTGTGGTCGAAGGCCCGCTCCACGGCTATCACCACGAGACCTATGTGTTTCCGTTGTCCGGGGAGATGGAGGGCGACCGGTCGGGGCGGTGGAAGTGTCGGGAACCGCGGGCGGACCTCTTGTGGTTCGACCGCAGGTGCTTCGATTCCGAGGAGCAGCTGCTGGGGTCTCTCAGCGGTCGGATCGAGGGAATCCCGGACCTCATCGAGGTGGGCGGGATCGGGCTGCAACGTTTTATCGAGGGGGATACGCTCGGCTCTTTTCATAGGTCGGGAACAGCGGTTCCCGACCTGTTCGTCAGTCAGATCATGCATCTGTTCGGACAGATGATCGAGGTGCTGCCCGCGGACCTGTCCGCGGAACGGCGCTGCGAGGCCGAAGACCGTCCCGAGGACGGTGACACCAACGGCTTTCTGGAGCGCCTGGTCCTGTTCACCGAGCAGCGTGTCTACCAGGCGAACCTGGACCGGTTCGTCGGGCTTTTCGAGGACCTCTGGCTGGGCGAGGAGTCGTTCAGGTTCCTGCGAAAAAACGTCTCTGGTCTCAGGGAACGCCCCTTCTGTCTGCTGCACGCCGACCTGCACCGCGAGAATTTCATCGTCGATGCCGGACGGCGCTTGTGGACGATCGACTGGGAACTCGCGATGGTCGGGGATCCGCTCTACGACCTGGCGACCCACCTCCATCTGATGCGCTACCCGGCACGGCACGCGCGGGCCGTCGCCCGGCGCTGGCGGGAGACCGTCGAAGGGGTCCGCGCCGGCAGCGCGAACGGGTGGGAGCATGATCTCCGGCGTCTGCTCGCCTACAAGAGGGCCCAGTCCGTCTTCACCGACGTGATCCGTACCGCGCTGGAACTGGACACCGGTTCCGAGGTCGGCCGGCGCCGTATCGCACCCGCCGCGTTCAAGTTGCGCAGGGTCCTGGCCGACGCGGCGCCGGTCCTGGGTCTCGATCAGCCGCCGGGAACCCGCAGGATCGTCACGGCGTTGATGCGTTGGTGTCGTGAGCACGGGAGCCCGAGCGGCGACACCCGGCCGTGATTCCGCATCGTCCGGGGAGCCGAGGCCGGTGATCTCGGTCCCGGCCGCCGAGCCGCCCACCTCACCCGCACCCTCGCCTGACCCCCGCTGCGTAGGCTGGTCCCATGGGTGAGACGGGCCTGCGTGAGCGCAAGAAGCGGCGGATGTACGAGGACGTGTCGGACATCGCCGTGCGGCTGTTCCTGGCGAAGGGGTTCGACGCCGTGTCGGTCGCCGAGGTGGCGGCCGCGGCCGGTATCTCCAAGCCGACGCTGTTCCGGTACTTCCCGGTCAAGGAGGACCTGGTCCTGCACCGGATCGCCGACCACGAGACGGAGACCGCGCGGCTGGTCGCCGGGGCGGCGTCCCCGGTCGGCGCGGTGCGCGACCACTTCCTCGACGGCCTGCGGCGCAACGACCCGATCACCGGGCTCAACGACCACCCCCAGGTCCTCGCCTTCCACACCCTCCTCAACAGCACCGCCACCCTCGTCGCCCGCCAGCACGTCTACCTGGAGCGGTCCGAGGCCGCGCTCGCCGAGGCCCTGGGCGGCACCCTGGACGCCCGGCTGGCCGCCGGCCAGATCATCGCCGTACAGCGGGTCCTCGCGCAGGACAACTGGCGGCGGATCGCGGCCGGCGAGCGGGTCGACGACGTACGGGAGGACGCGGTGGCGGCGGCCGAGCGGGCGTTCGGGCGGCTGGAGCGGGTGCTGGGGGACCGGGCGGACCCGCCGGAGTGACCCCCGCACCCCGGGCGTCCCCGGAGGCCGTGGAACCCGTGCATCCCGGTCAATAATTTAACCGGGTCACATTTTCTCGTCTACGCTGTCCCCATGCAGCAGGAACCCGACCAGGAACCCGACCAGGAACCCGACCAGGCACCCGACCGGGAAGCCGACGAGGAACTCGGCCGCGAACGCGCGTATCACGACGCCTGCCGGGCCGCCCTCGCCCGCATGGTCGAAGGCGCCGTCGAGCACGTCGTCACCGGCGAGGACGTCTCCGCCTCCGGCGCCGACGCCGAGGTCCTCGGGTACCGGCTGCGCAGCCGGGCCAGGGAGATGCGCGAACTGCCCGAGGGCCCGCTGTTCTTCGGCAAGCTCCGCTTCGGCTCCGGCGAGCACGCCGGACAGAGCTACCACGTCGGCCGCCTGCGGATCAGCGCGGAGCCGACCGCCCCGCCGCTGGTCGTCGACTGGCGGGCACCGGTCTCCCGGGCCTTCTACCAGGCCGGCCCCGACGAACCGCAGGGCGTCGCGGTGCGGCGCCGGTTCGGCTGGGCCCCCGGCAGCCGCGGCGACTCCGCCGACCTCACCGGCTGGGAGGACGAACGGCCGGCCGCGGGCGAGTCCGGCGCCGGCACCCTCCTCGCCCGGGAGATCGAACGGCCCCGCGTCGGCCCCATGCGGGACATCGCCGCCACCATCCAGCCCGACCAGGACGACCTGGTGCGCGCCGGCCTCGGCGCCTCCGTGTGCGTCCAGGGCGCCCCGGGCACCGGCAAGACCGCCGTCGGCCTGCACCGCGCCGCCTACCTCCTCTACACCCACCCCCAGCGCATCCGCCGCTCCGGCCTGCTGATCCTCGGCCCCAACCGCACCTTCCTCTCCTACATCTCCGAGGTGCTGCCGGCCCTCGGCGAGACCGGCGTACGCCAGACCACCCTGCACGAGGAGATCGCCCGGCACCCGGCGACCGGCACCGACTCCGCCCGCGCCGCCGCGCTCAAGCACGACCCGCGGACGGCCGAGGTGCTGCGCCGTGCCCTGTACGCCCATGTCTCCACCGAGGCCGTCCGGCCCCTGTCGCTCTTTGACGGCACCTACACCTGGCGGCTGTCCGCCGCCGAGCTGACCCGGATCGTCGCGGCGGTACGGCGCGAGGAACCGCCGTACGCCGTCGGGCGCGAGCGGGTACGGGGGCGGGCGATGCGTGCCGTACAGCTCCAGGCCGAACGCCGGGCCGGACCGCAGCCGGCCGTCTGGACCCGCCGCCTGGAACGGTCCCGGGCGATGAGCGCCTGCCTCGACACCCTCTGGCCGAAGGTGCGCCCCGAGGAGGTGCTGGCCGGACTCCTCACGGACGCCGAGGTCCTGGCACGGGCGGCCGAGGACATCCTCGACCCCGCCGAACAGCGGGCTCTGCTCTGGACCCGTCCGCCGCGCTCGTACAAGTCCGCCCGCTGGTCATCCGCCGACCTGGTGCTGCTGGACGAGATCGCCGGGCTCGTCGAGCATCCCGAGGGCTACGGCCACATCGTCGTGGACGAGGCCCAGGACCTGTCGCCCATGGAGTGCCGGGCGATCGCCCGCCGCGCCGCCTTCGGCTCGCTCACCGTCCTCGGCGACCTGGCCCAGGCCACCACGCCGTGGTCCGCGCGGAGCTGGGAGACCGTCCTGCGCCACCTGGGCAAGCCGGACGCGACGGTCGTCCCGCTCACCACCGGTTTCCGGGTCCCGGCGGCGGTGGTGGACCTCACCAACCGGCTGCTCGCCCGCCTGGACACGGACGTGCCCCCGGCCCGCTCGTACCGCGCCGACGGGGAACTGACGATCCGCCCGACCGGTGACGTGCCGGCCGCCACGGTCGCCGCGGTGCGCGAGGCCCTGGCCCGCGAGGGCTCGGTGGGCGTGCTGGCGGCCGACGCCCAGGTCGCCGACGTGCGCGCCGCGCTCGCCGCCGCCGGCATCGAGGCCGCGGAGCCGGACCGGCTCGGCGCCCGGGTGGCGGTGGTCCCGGCGAGCCTGGTCAAGGGCCTGGAGTACGACCACGTGGTGGCGGTGGAACCGGCGGCCGTGGCGGACGGCGAGGAACGCGGTCTGCACCGGCTGTACGTGGTGCTGACCCGGGCGGTGACCAGGCTGGACGTCGTGCACGCGAGGCCGCTGCCGTTTTGAGGGATCCTGTCCCCGATGCTTCTCTTCCTGGACATCGACGGCACCCTCCTCCCCTTCGGCGCCCCGGAGGGGCACTTGTACCCGGCCTATGAGTCCGTCCGTGTCCCCTCGAACCCGCTGGTCACGCGGATCGACCCGGCGCTCGGCCCGCGCCTGGCCGCGCTCGGCTGCGAGCTGGTGTGGGCCACCACCTGGATGGACGACGCGAACGACTGCGTCGCCCCGTGGCTGGGCCTGCCCCCGCTGCCCGTCGTGGACTGGCCCGACGAGGACGAGCCGCCCGCCCTGCTGCACTGGAAGACGCGGGCGCTGGTGGAGTGGGCGGGACAGCGGCCGTTCGTCTGGATCGACGACGAGATCACCGAGGCCGACCGCGCGTGGGTCGCCACCCACCACCGGGGACCGGCCCTGCTCCACCGCGTCGACCACCAGTTCGGCCTGACCCCGGCGGACCTTCGCGCGGTGAAGTCCTGGCTGGCGACGCACGGTTGACGGCACGCGGGCCGCGGCCGGATGATCCCGGGCGTGTCCGACATCCCGATGCCCGCCACCGCCGCCCAGGATGCCGTCGTCCTCCTGCGGGACCTCGGCGCCGCCGGTGTCGACCACCCCGGCGGCACCCTCCTCGCACACCTCCTGCGCGTCGAGGAACGGCTCGCCGCCTGGGGAGCCCGCCCCGCGCTCCGGCTCGCCGGCCTGTGTCACGCGTGCTACGGGACCGACGGGTTTCCCGCCGCACTGCTGCCGCCGAGCCGCCGCGACGAACTCGCCGCGGTGATCGGCACCGAGGCCGAGGCCCTGGTGTACCTCTACGGCTCCTGCGACCGGAAGGCCACGTATCCGGCGTTCGCGGACGCCGGCGCCCCGATCCACGACCGGTTCACCGGCCGCGCCGTCGTTCCCGGCCCCGGCGCGCGCGAGGACTTCGCCGAACTGACGGCCGCCAACGAACTCGACCTCGCCGTCGTGGACCCGTCCTTCCGCGAGGAATGGGGTGCCGGTCTGCTCGGCCTGTTCACGCGCTTCCGGCCGCTGCTGACCGGGCCTGCCTGGGAGACCTGCGAGAGCGTGCTCGCGGGGCCGGCGCGCTGAGGGCGGGCCGGGCTCAGTAGACCTCGGTGATCGCCCTGTCCCGCATCAGCTCCGCCAGCTCCGCGTCGGAGAGCGGATGCAGGGTGTCCAGGACGCGGCGCAGGCCGGACTCGTCCAGGGACTGGCTGCTCACCTCGACCTCGGCGCCGCCGTGGCGGCGGGTGAGGGTGACCGCGCGGACCCCGCCGGGGGTGCGCTCGACCGAGCGCCGCTCGCCGTGCGCGTCGACCGTGCAGGTCACCGCCTTCTGCGCGGGCTGGGGGCACCGCGGGGCCGGGGTGTCCGCCGCCCGCACGGTGAGTCCCACGTACGCCAGGTCGTACCCCTCCCGGACGGCGCGGTAGGAGACGGTGAAGGAGGCGGGCCCGACCCGGGCGTCGGCCACCCGCATGCCGGGCGGCGGGGCGCCCAGGTAGAGCAGCTCCGGGTGTTCCCGGTAGCGCGCCGTCTCCGCCGCGCGCCGGTCGCGGTCAGCCTGCGCCGGGCCGAGGAGGCCGCCGTAGCCGACGCAGGCCGCCAGCACGGCCACCGCCCCCAGCCGCACCCACCGGCCGGGCACGAAGAAGGCCGCGGCGACGGCGTACGGCACGCCGGTCAGCGCGATCCGGGCACCGGCGCTCCCCAGGCCGACGCCCTCGCCGTAGACGGCCAGGCCCGCAAGTACGCCCAGGGTGCCGAGGACGAAGACCAGGACCGCCCAGCCGAGCCGCCCGCGCATCGAGCCGCACAGGGGCACCAGCGTCCTGGCCGACGCGCCCACCACGGTCAGCACGCCCACCAGCAGCGGCACGGCCCACACGAGCACGAACAGGGCCGCCCCGATGCCGGCGCTCCAGCCCGTCAGGAACAGCCCGAAGCCGAGCGCCGGCACGGTCGCCGTGGCCGTCGCCCACACCAGAAAGAGATGCAGCGCCACCGGCGCCCCTCTGCCGTCCGTCATGCCCCAGAGCCTGGCAGCGGACCCCGCGGGCCACATGAGCTGTCCTACTCAGAGGGCACTGGGTCCCGGGACGCAGGGGCCGCTCGACGCGGAGCCGCAGCGACACGCCGGGAAACACTTTTGCAAGCGGGTGCTTGCAATTGTTAGCGAGGATGAGGCAGGGTAGGAGGCATGGCATCGCTCAACGTCGGCAATCTCGGTGACTATCTCCGCGAACAGCGGCGCAACGCGCAGCTGTCGCTCAGGCAGCTCGCCGACGCCGCCGGGGTGTCCAACCCGTACCTGAGCCAGATCGAGCGCGGGCTGCGCAAGCCGAGCGCGGAGGTGCTCCAGCAGGTCGCGAAAGCCCTGCGGATCTCCGCCGAGACGCTGTACGTCCGCGCCGGCATCCTCGACGCCGAGCGGGATCTGAACGAGGTCGAGACCCGTGCGGTCATCCTCGCCGACCCCACCCTCGACGAGCGGCAGAAGCAGGTGCTGCTCCAGATCTACGAGTCGTTCCGCAAGGAGAACGGCTTCGGGTCGGGCGAGGAGGGCGCGAGCGCGGCCGGCACCGACGCCGGTGGTGCGCGGGACGACGGTGTGCGGGGCACCCGCAGCGAAGCCGGCAGTGATCTCGGCAGTGACGCCGACAGCGGTTCCGGCAGTGATGCCGGCAGCGAGACCGATCCGGGGCGGACGGCCGGATGAGCCGGCCAAGCGCGCCGGCCGCCGCGCCACGGATCGCACAACCCTCAGCCGAACCTGAATCCGGGAGGACCATCACCATGGCCATCACCGACGATCTGCGCAAGACCCTCAGCGACCCGACTCCGTTCTACTTCGCCGCCGGCACCGCCGACCTCGCGCTCCGGCAGGCGCGCAAGGTCCCCGGCCTGGTCGAGCAGCTGCGTGCCGAGGCCCCGGCCCGCATCGACGCCGTCCGCAACACCGACCCGAAGGCCGTGCAGGAGAAGGCCGCCACCCGCGCCAAGGAGGCCGGGGTCAAGGCCAAGGAGGCGCAGGCCAGCCTCCAGGCCAGGGTCAACGACTTCATCGTCTCCCTCGACGGCGACCTCAAGAAGCTCGGCGAGTCCGCTCAGGACTTCGCGCTGCGCCAGGTCGGCGTGGCCGCCGAGTACGCGGTCAAGGCCCGTGAGACCTACGAGAAGGTCGCCGAGCACGGTGAGCAGGCCGTGAAGACGTGGCGCGGCGAGGCCGCCGACGAGATCGAGGATCTCGCGATCGCGGTCGAGGGCAAGCCCGAGCCGGTCACGGTCAAGGCCGACGAGAAGAGGGCGGAGCAGCCGAGGGTCACCGAGGCCAAGCCGGCCGCGGTGAAGAAGGCCCCGGTCGCCAACGCCAAGAAGGCCCCGGCGCCCCGCAAGGCCACCCCGGTCAAGAAGACCACCCCGCCGGCCAAGTAGCCGGCAGGGCGAAGGGACGCACGGGCCGGGCACTCCTCGGGTGTCCGGCCCGTTATCGGGGTAGCGGTATCGGGCCGGCGGGTACGGTTGCCGCATGGGAACAAGCCGAAACGGGTGGTGGACGTTGTGCTGATGCAGGGCTTCTCGAGTTTCCTGGGGCTGCTCTACCTCGCCATGCTGGTCCTCGCCGTGGTGGCGCTGGTCATGGCCGCGCTCTTCAGGGACGACGCCTACCGGGCCGCGGACAAGCAGAACAAGGGCTTCTGGCTGATCATTCTGGGTGTCGCGGTCGCCGTGAACCTGCTGGTGCCCATGCTGTTCCTCCAGCTCGCGGGCCTGGTCGCCACGATCGTCTTCTTCGTCGACGTGCGCCCGGCCCTCAGGCAGGTCTCCGGCGGCGGCTTCGGCCGCCGGCGCGGCGGCAGCAGCAGCGACGGCCCGTACGGTCCGTACAACGGCGGCCGCTGACCTCGCTCGGGCACGGCGGGCGCTGACCTCGGTCGGGTACGGCGGGCGCGCCGCGGCGGCCCACAGGGGCCCTCCGCGGCGGGCGCCGGTCAGCCGCCCTGCCGGTCCAGCAGCACCAGGGCCACGTCGTCGGTCAGCTCGCCGCCGTTCATCTCCCGCACCTCGTTCACGGCCGCCCGCAGCAGCGCCTCGCCGCCGAGGCCCTCGCCCAGCTGACGGCGCACCATCTGCAGCATGCCGTCCTGGCCGAGCCGCTCCCCGCCGGAGCCGACGCGGCCCTCGATCAGGCCGTCGGTGTAGAGCATCAGGCTCCACTCGGAACCCAGCTCCACCTGCGTGCGCGGCCAGCGGGCGCCCTCCAGCATTCCCAGCGCCGGCCCGTTGTTGTCGTGCGGCAGCAGTTCCGCCGGGCGGCCGGGACGGGCGATCAGCGGTGCCGGATGCCCGGCCAGGCACAGTCCGGCCCGGCGCCCGTCCGGCGCTATGTCGACCGTGCAGAGGGTCGCGAAGATCTCCTCGTCGGAGCGCTCGTGCTCCAGCACCTCCTGCAGCGTGCCCAGCAGCTCGTCGCCGCACAGCCCCGCCAGCGTCAGCGCCCGCCAGGCGATCCGCAGCTCCACACCGAGCGCGGCCTCGTCCGGGCCGTGCCCGCAGACGTCGCCGATCATCGCGTGCACGGTCCCGTCGGGCGTGCGCACGGTGTCGTAGAAGTCGCCGCCGAGCAGCGCGCGCGAGCGGCCGGGGCGGTAGCGGGCGGCGAAGCGCAGCGCGGAGCCGTCCAGGAGGGGCGTGGGCAGCAGGCCCCGCTCCAGGCGGCGGTTCTCCTGGGCGCGCATCCGGCCCTCCGCGAGCTTGCGCTCGACCGCGAGGGAACGCTTGCGCTCGACGGCGTACCGGATGGCGCGGCTCAGCAGCCGGCCGTCCAGTTCGTCGCGGAAGAGGTAGTCCTGCGCGCCGACGCGCACGGCCTCGGCGCCGCGCTCGGCGTCACCGGAGGCGGTGAGCGCGAGCACGGCGTGCCGGGGCGCGATCTCCAGGACGTGCTTGAGCACGGCCAGTTCGTCCTCCGTCTCCTTGCCGCCGGGCGCCGGCAGCGCCAGGTCGAGCAGGATGCAGTGGACGTCGTCGGTCAGCAGCCGTCCGGCCTCGGTGAGGTTGCGGGCGGTCCGGACGCGGATCGAGGTGCCGGACGCGTCCCGCAGCTCGGGCAGGACCGGCGAGCCGGCCGGATCGTCCTCGATCAGC
Source organism: Streptomyces sp. NPDC101237 (assembly GCF_044767465.1). Taxonomy (NCBI): domain Bacteria; kingdom Bacillati; phylum Actinomycetota; class Actinomycetes; order Kitasatosporales; family Streptomycetaceae; genus Streptomyces; species Streptomyces sp. NPDC101237. The sequence continues at coordinate 83,093 of NZ_JBIWNY010000006.1, forward strand.
AGCAGCGTGAGAGTGGTGCCGCCGGTGTTCGGCGTGGCGGCTTCCGTGCGGTTGGCCTCTTCCTTGAGGGGGCCGCCGCCCTGTGCGGGCACGGCGACCGGCGCCTGACCACTCTCCACGGCCGGGATCGCTCTCTGCCGCGGTACGGGTACGGGCATGGTGTTGGGTTCCTTCCCTCCCCCCGAGGGCATGGCGGGGCGAGGGACCTCGACCCACCCGACGGGGACCATAGCGGTAGTCGCCGCCGCAACGGAATGGTGTGAGCCGCGTCGCTCCGCCTCAGGCCAATGGCATATGCCGCGGGACGTACCGCAGTTGGACAAGAAGACCGCCGGGCGGGAATGACGAAGCTCACGCGGTGCCCCGGTTTCAAAGGGCGTTGGCGTGCACTGGGTCACGTGGCGCAGGTCACGAAAGGGACATTGCGCCCGAAGTGCCTTGCGGCGCTCAGGCGTCCGGGCGTACCACGCCGAGGATCGGCATCGTGCCGGCACCGCCGAGCGACACCGTGCGTCCCGGGCGCGGGGCCTGGATGATCGCTCCGTCGCCGACGTACATCGCGACATGGCTGGCGTCGTCGAAGTAGATGATCAGGTCACCCGGGCGCATGTCCTCGACGGCGACGTGCCGGAGCTGCTTCCACTGCTCCTGCGAGGTGCGCGGGATCGGGTGCCCGGCGCTCGCCCAGGCCTTGGAGGTCAGTCCGGAGCAGTCGAAGGAGTCCGGGCCCTGCGCGCCCCACACGTACGGCTTGCCGATCTGGGCGGTGGCGAACGCGACCGCCTTCCGGCCCGCCGCGGTCGCCCTGGTGTGGATCTCGTCGAGTATCCCGGTGTCCAGCCAGGCGGTCTGCGCCTTGTCCGCGGCCTCCCGCTCCAGCTCGGCGAGCCGCTCCTTCTGCTTCTTCTCCAGGCTCGACTGGAGCTTCTCGGCGGCCGCGATCCGCTGCTGGATCTTCTTCTTCGCGGCGGCCTTCGTCTTGCGGCCGGCCTCCAGTTCGTCCCACCGGTCGGCCGCGTCCGCCGCGTACTGCTGCAAGTCCTGCTGGGTCTGGGTCAGTTCCGCGATCAGGCCCTTGGTGGCCCGCTGGCCCTCCAGCACCCGGCCGGCCCCGTCGAGGAACTGCGAGGGGTTGTCGCTCAGCAGCAGCTTGGCGGAGTCGGGCAGCCCGCCGGTGCGGTACTGGGCGGCCGCCGCCCGGCCCGCCCGCGCCTTCAGCCCGTCCAGCTTCTGCCGGCCCTTGACGATCTTCTTGGCCAGGTCGACGATCGCGGCGGACTGCTTGTCGGCGGCCTCCTCGGCGGCGTTGTACGCGTCGGTGGCGACGGCCGCGTCGTGGTAGAGCGCGTCCAGCTTCGCCCGTACCGCCTCAAGGTCCTTGTCCGGCGGGGGTGTCGCCGGAGCGCTCGGGGAACCGCTCGTGGAGGGCGTGGGGTCCGGCGCCGCGAACGCGGTGCCCGGCGCCGCCAGTACCGTCAGCGCGCAGACCAGGGTCACGGCCGCGGCGGTGCTCGCGCGACGGCCGCCCGCCCGGACGCCGTTCCTGTCCGGCCCCATGGCCACCCCTCCCCGAAAACTGATTAACCGTCAGTAACATGTGGCACGGGGAGGATCGTGCCACGTCACGCCGCAAACCGACAGAGGGAGCGGCCGGTGGCTTCCTCCCCGGATTCCCCCCGGGACATGACGATCTCCCCGTCTTTGTGACGAATGCCTCACCGAGATCGTTCCCGGTCCGCGCGGGTCGGACGGGAGTCAGTCCGAGGGCGCCAAGGCGCCCCACGCCACCGTCACTTCTCCCTGCCGCCAGCGCGCCGCCGAGTCCGTCACCGGCCAGTCGCCGGCCAGGTCCCGCACCGCGCGCGTCCACCGCTGCCGGGCGCCGTACGACGCGTAGGGCGCGGCGGCCGCCCAGGCGCGGTCGAAGTCCCGCAGGAACGCGTGCACCGGCTCGCCCGGCACGTTGCGGTGGATCAGCGCCTTGGGCAGCCGCTCGGCGAGGTCGGACGGCCTCTCCAGGGAGCCGAGCCGGGTCGCGAAGGTCACCGTGCGGGGTCCCTCGGGGCCGAGCGCGACCCATACGTGGCGCCGCCCGATCTCGTCGCAGGTCCCCTCGACCAGCAGCCCGTCCGGCGCCAGCCGCGCGCACAGCCGCGCCCAGACGGCGGCGACCTCGCGCTCGTCGTACTGCCGCAGCACGTTGGCCGCGCGGACGAGCAACGGCCGCCCGGCGACCGGGATCTCGAACCCGCCGTGCCGGAAGACCAGGCCGTCGCGCTCGTACGGCTTCGCGGCGGAGACCCGGTCGGGCTCGATCTCGATGCCGACGACCCGCGTGCGCGGCGCGACACCGCGCAGCCGGCCGAGCAGTTCGACGGCGGTCCAGGGGGCGGCGCCGTATCCGAGGTCGACGGCGACGGGGTCGGCGGCGCGGCGCAGGGCGGCGCCGTGCGTGACGGCGATCCACCGGTCCATGCGGCGCAGCCGGTTGGGGTTCGTGGTCCCGCGCGTCACCGTGCCCACGGGGCGGGAGGCGCGGGTGGTCATGGGTACGAGGGTAAGTGTGCGCGTCCCCCTACGCGTCCCGCCCTCGAACGGTTGAGCGAGCACAGGTAATTCCCCGGTAAAAACCCTGTTCCCAGGAATGGGGATCGAGCGCTCCGCGTTGCATCCCCTGAGGGGCCCCACACCCTCCCCTAGGCATGCCCGCACCAAGGAGGACCGCCACGTGAGCCAGTACGTCAGCAGGCTCGGGCGACGCTCCCCGTCGGCTGCTGCCCGGCTTCTCCGCAGCCGCCGTCCGCGTCGCGTCGCCATGCTCTCCGTGCACACCTCGCCGCTCCACCAGCCGGGCACCGGCGACGCCGGCGGCATGAACGTCTACATCGTCGAGCTGGCGCAGCGCCTGGCCGCGATCGACATCGACGTCGAGATCTTCACCCGGGCCACCTCCGGCGGCCTTCCGCCGACCGTCGAACTCGCCCCGGGAGTCCTCGTCCGGCACGTCGACGCCGGCCCCTACGAAGGCCTCGCCAAGGAGGACCTGCCGGCCCAGCTGTGCGCCTTCACGCACGGCGTGATGCAGGCCTGGGCCGGCCACCGCCCCGGCTACTACGACCTGGTCCACTCGCACTACTGGCTCTCCGGCCACGTCGGCTGGCTCGCCGCCCAGCGCTGGGGCGTTCCGCTGGTGCACGCGATGCACACCATGGCCAAGGTCAAGAACGCCAGCCTGGCAGACGGGGACACCCCCGAGCCCGCCGCCCGCGTGATCGGCGAGACCCAGATCGTCTCCGCGGCCGACCGGCTGATCGCCAACACCTCCGAGGAGGCCGACGAACTCGTCCGCCACTACCGCGCCGACCCGGCCAAGGTCGCCGTCGTCCACCCCGGCGTGAACCTCGACCGGTTCCGCCCCGCCGACGGCCGTGCCGCCGCCCGTGCCCGCCTGGACCTCCCGCAGGACGCGCTGATCCCGCTCTTCGCGGGCCGCATCCAGCCACTGAAGGCTCCCGACGTCCTGCTCAGGGCGGTGGCCGTGCTCCTCGACGAGCGGCCCGAGCTGCGCTCCTCGATCGTCGTGCCGATCGTCGGCGGCCCCAGCGGCAGCGGGCTCGCCAAGCCGGAGGGCCTGCAGAAGCTGGCCGCGCGGCTCGGCATCGCGGACGTCGTCCGGTTCCGGCCGCCGGTCGGCCAGGAGCAGCTCGCGGACTGGTTCCGGGCCGCCTCCGTCCTCGTCATGCCGTCCTACAGCGAGTCCTTCGGCCTGGTGGCGATAGAGGCGCAGGCGGCCGGCACCCCGGTCCTCGGTGCCTCCGTCGGCGGTCTGCCGGTGGCGGTGCGGGACGGCGAGACCGGCTTCCTGGTGCGCGGTCACGATCCCGCCGACTACGCGCGCGTGCTGTGCCGTTTCGCCGACGACCCGTCCCTGGCGAACCGTTTCGGCGACGCCGCCGCCCGGCACGCCCAGTGCTTCGGCTGGGACACCTCGGCCGCCGCCACCGCCGAGGTCTACTCGGCCGCGACCCAGTCCCACCGCCGTCGCGTACGCTCGGCCCATGGGTGATGTCGACAAGGCCGCGCAGGTCATCGAGGCGGTCCTGAAGGACGCCGAACTGGAGTGGGAGAGCCCCGATCCCGGCAGTTACGTCGTACAGCTGCCCGGCACCCGCAAGCTGCGGACGACCGTCTCCCTCCTCGTGGGCCGCCACTCCCTCTCCCTGAACGCCTTCGTGATCCGGCACCCCGACGAGAACGAACCGGCCGTCCACCGCTGGCTCCTGGAGCGCAACCTCAAGCTCTACAGCGTGAGTTACGCCGTCGACCGGCTCGGCGACATCTACGTCACCGCCCGCCTCCCGCTCGCCTCCGTGACCGCGGACGAGATCGACCGGCTGCTCGGCCAGGTCTTGGAGGCGGCCGACGGTGCCTTCAACACCCTCCTGGAAATGGGCTTCGCCGCCGCGATCCGCAAGGAGTACGCCTGGCGGGTGTCCCGCGGCGAGTCGACGCGGAACCTGGACGCGTTCACGCACCTGATCGAGCGCCCGACCGACTGACTTCAGGTCCAGACCCGATTGGCCCTCGCGCGACTCTTTCGCGGCGACCGGGTGTCATGGCATGCTCGCGGCCGACGCGCATATGAACAACGTTCACAACCATGAAAAGTCGCCACGAAGAGCCGCCATGGGAAGGACGTACGGAATGAGCACCGCGCACCACGGCATGACGAGACGCAGCCTGCTCGCCGGCGCCACGGCGGTCGCCGCCGCCGCCGTCACCGGCACCCCCGCCCGCGCCTCGGACACGTCCGCCGCCCCGAGCGCCTCCGGCCCGCCCGGCGCCCCGAACACCTCCGGCCCGCCCGGCGCCCCGAACACCTCCGGCCCGTCCGGCGCACATGGCCCGTCAGGCCATCAAGTACCCAGCCTATGGCGGGAGTTCACCCGCACCCCCTTCACCCACCCGCAGATCCCGTACGTCGGCCGGGCCGGCGCGGCCCGGATCCACCGCCTCCCGGTGGTGGCCGACGTCCGCGCGTACGGCGCGGTGGCCGACGGCGTCACCGACTGCGCCCCCGCGATCAACCGTGCCATCGCCGCCGCCGCCGGGGCCGGCGGTGGCACGGTCACCATCCCGCCCGGCACCTTCCGCATCGACGGCCTGATCCACCTCGCCTACGACGACGTGGTGCTGCGCGGCGCGGGCAGCGGCCGTACGACGCTGTACGCGACGAAGAACCTCACCGAGCTGATCGGCCCCTACGGCTCACGCTACGGCGGCACCAAGTCGGCGTGGTCCTGGGCCGGCGGCCTGATCTGGCTTGCGCCCAAGGCCCGTTGGGACTCGCTGACGGCCGCGATCAAGGGGCAGGACTGGCCGTTCGAGGGCTGGACCGGCAACAAGCGCGACGAATGGGAGCAGTTGACCTCGGTCGCCCCGGCCCGCCGCGGCCAGTGGACGATCACCGTCACCGACCCGTCCCGGCTGCGCCCCGGCCGCCTGGTCCTGCTCCGCGTCGCCGACGACACCGCCCACACCCTCCTCCAGCACATGTCGGGCGACGGCCCCGGCCCGGCCGCGTACTACTGGGAGGACAAGACCAAGCTGCTCTCCTACGTCCCCTACGAGTGGCCCGTCCGCGTCACCTCCGTGCGCGGACACCGGGTGACCCTGGAACGCCCCCTCCCGCTGGACCTCAGGCCGGAGTGGAACCCCCAACTCACCACGCACGCAAGGGAACTGACCGGCTCGGGCGTCGAAGGGCTCACCCTGGACGTGAGGGAGACCCCGCAGTCCCCGCACCTCCTCGACAAGGGCTACAACGGGGTCGTCCTGCAGTGCGCCTACGACTGCTGGGTGGACGACGTCACGGTCCGCAACGTCGACAACGGCTTCGGCCTGGTCGCCGCCTCCGCCTGCACCCTGCGCCGCACCCGCGTCGGCGGCCGCGGCGAGCACCACCCCTACTTCTGCCGCGAGGGCTCCCACGACAACCTCGTCGAGGACTTCACCGTCGAGGAGCGCACGGTCCCGGCGCCCCCCGACACCCAGCTGCACGGCATCAACGTCGAGGGCCTGTCCTCGCACAACGTGTGGTCGCGCGGCGACATGCGGATGGGCACCTTCGACTCCCACCGCGGCCTGCCCTTCGCCAACGTCCGCACCGACATCACCGTCGACAACAACGGCCGGCACGGCGGCGACGCCACCGCCGGACCGCTCTTCGGCGCCCGCTTCACCCACTGGAACGTGCGCGTCACCAACGGCCGCGCGGGCCTGATGCGCCTCGACGGCCTCGCCCCCCGGTCCGCCACGGTCGGCCTCAACGAGGTGACCGAGTTCGACCAGACCGACGTCCCGGACTTCACCGGCGACCTGCACTCCCGCCTGGAGCTGTACGGCACCTGGGACGCGGTACGGCCGCCGAACCTGTACGAGGCTCAGCGCGCGCTGTCCCGGTAGCGCCCCGGGGTCACCCCCACCAGCTTCTTGAAGTGCCGGGTCAGATGCGCCTGGTCGTAGAAGCCGGTGGCGGTGGCCGTGTCGCCGGGCGGGACGCCGTCGAGCAGCAGCCGGCGGGCCCGGCCGACCCGGCGGGACATCAGGAACTGGTGCGGGGCGATGCCGTACGCGCCGCTGAACGCCCGCACGAGATGGGCCGGGTGGGCGTGCAGCAGCCGCGCCGCCTCGGCCAGGGCGAGCCCCTCGTCGACCCGCTCGTCGAGCAGGTCGCGCAGGGCGCCGGCGAGCACCGGGTCGGGCGGCCTGGGCGGTGCCGTGAGCCGGGGGCGGAGCAGGTCGCGCAGCCGGTCGCCGATGAGGGTGAGCCGGCTCTCGGCCTCCAGTTCGTCGCCGGGGCGGGCGAGGGAGGCGTGCAGCTGGCCGACGCGCCGCCGCAGCAGCGGGTCGCGCAGGTCGGGGCCGTCGACCGCCGCGCCGATCAGCTCGTCGCCGAGGAGGGTGCCGTCCAGGTACACCACGCGCTTGCGGAAGCCGCCCGCGGTGGCGGGGGAGCCGTTGTGCGGGACGTGCGGCGGGAGCAGCGAGACCGTGTCGTCCGGGGTGCCGTGCTCATGCCGTTCCAGGTCGTACCGTACGGCGCCGTCGTCCACGATGAGCAGCGTCCAGGCGTCGTGCACGTGCATCGGATACGCGTACTCGGTGAAGTGCGCGTGGAAGACCTCCGTGACGCCCGGTACCAGGGGGCGCCAGGCGGTGACTTCCTCCGTGAGGTGCTGCCGGGCGGCCATGCAAACAACGTACAAGACGAGGCCCTACGGCGATCGGCAGTCTCATGGCATGAGCACTGAGCCCCACGCCCCCGCCTCGTCCGACGTCCGTTTCGACACCAAGATCGCCGTGCTGCTGCGTGACGACCTGGAGCCCTGGCAGCGCCTCAATGTCACCGCGTTCCTGGTCAGCGGCCTGGGCACGGCGGTCCCCGAGGTGATCGGGGAGCCGTACGAGGACGCCGACGGGGTGGCGTACCAGCCGATGTTCCGGCAGCCGGTGCTGGTCTTCGAGGGCACGAAGGAGACGATGACGGCGGCGCACGCGCGCGCCCTGAGCCGGTCCCTGCCCCGGTCCGTGTTCACCGCGGACCTCTTCACCACCGGCAACGACCGCGACAACCGCGCGGCGGTCCGCGCCGTCCCGACGGCGGAGCTGGACCTGGTGGGACTGGCGGTCTACGGGCCGCGGAACGGGGTGGACAAGGTGCTGAAGGGGGCACGGATGCATCCGTGAGGGGCGGGATCGGCGGTGGGGGGTGAGCGTGTTGGTGAGGGGTGGGCGCGGCGGTGAGGGGTGGACGTGTTGGTGAGGGGTGGGCGCGGCGGTGAGGGGTGGACGTGTTGGTGAGGGGTGGGCGCGGCGGTGAGGGATGGGCGTGTCCGTGAGAGCTTCTCGCGTCTGCGAGGAGCGGACGTGTCGGTGAGGTACGGACGTCTCGGCGAGAGCCTGTCGCGTCGGCGACGACCGGATGTGCCGGCGAGGACCGGACGTGTCGGTGAGGACCGGACGTGTCCGCGATGACCGGATGTGTTGGGGAGGACGGGACGTGTCGGTGAGGGCCGTACGGGTGCGTCGTGGGATTGGACCGGCCGGTGGAATCGTGGCGCGTGACCGGGTGATCCGATCATCACACTCGCCCGTTCCCCGGGCGAACGACGCATCTGACATGTCATGCGACTCATCGGATTCAGCAGGACGGCGGCGACGGCGGTGGCGGCTGCGGTCGTCGCGAGTGCGACGGGCGTGACGGGCGGCCCGGCCGTGGCCGCGGCCGGGGGCGGGGACGACGGGAGCCAGGTTCCCTGCAGCACGACGGCACTGATCACCGCCGTCGTCGCGGCGTCACCGGGCGACACCCTCTCCCTCTCGTCCGCCTGCACGTACCACCTGACCTCGCCCTACACCAGCGGTGAGGGCCTGCCGACCATCACCGACAAGCTCACCGTCCGGGGCAACGGCGCGACGATCGTCCGGGACGGGAACGGCACCGCGGCCTTCCGGATCTTCCACGTAGGCTCCGGCGGCAACCTCCGCCTGGAGGACCTGGCCGTCCGCGGCGGGAACACCGGCGCCGACGGCGGGGGCATCCTGGTCGACTCCGGCGGCAAGCTCACGCTGGTCGGCGTCGACGTGACCGACAACACCGCGACGGGCAACGGCGGCGGTGTGGCCGTGTCGGCGGGCGCCACCGCGGTCGTACGACGCGGCTGGCTCGCCTTCAACAACGCGATCAACGGCGCCGGGCTGTACACCGGGGGAACGCTGAGCGTGGACGACTCCGAGTTCAGCCGCAACCACGCCCGCAACGCCGGCGGTGCCCTGGCCAGGGTGTCCGGCAACGCCTACGTGCACGCGAGCCTCGTCCGGCGCAACACGTCGGCCGTCGCGGGCGGCGGAGTCGTCAACGGCGGGGGCGGAACCCTGGAGTTCAGCGACAGCAAGATCGCGAACAACACGACCAGCGGCACCACCGGCGGCGGCATCCAGAACCTGTCGAACCTCAGGCTGGAGAAGACCGAGGTCAGCGGCAATGTCGTCGGAGGAACCGCGGGAGCCGGCGGCGGCATCCACAACTCCACGACCACCGCGGTGCTCGTCGTGAACGGGAGCGAGATCCTCCGCAACAGCGCGAACGGCAACGGCACCTCGCGGGCCGGCGGCATCTACAACAACGCCGGTTCGGTCACCCTCGACCACAGCCACGTCCGCGACAACGCCTCCACGGTGGCGCCGGGCGGTGTCTACACGACGAACCAGTTCACGGTGACCGCCTCCTCCGTCACCCGCAACATCCCGACCAACTGCGCGGGCAGCGCCGTCGTGGTCACCGGCTGCACGAACTGAGCCGGACCGGACGGGGCGGACGGGCCGCGGGGGCGGGGGACAGCGCGTGGGCCGGTCAGGCGAGCGCCTCGGCCCCGCCCCCGGCCTCGACGGCGTCCGTGCCCGCGTCCTCCCGAGCCGCAACCCGCCCTGCGCCCCCGCGCTCCCCGCCCCCGCGCTCCCCGCCCCCGCGCTCCCCGACCACGGCCTCCCCGACGACAACACCCCCTTCGACCACGCGCTCCTCGCCGGTGCGTTCGTCCGGCAGCCGTCGCATGAGGACCCCGTACCCGAAGGCCGCCGCCGTCCCCACGACCGCGCACACGCCCCACAGCCACCGCGCCCCGAACCGGTCGATGACGACACCGGACAGCAGGGGCGCGATGAGCGCGGCGGCCGACCAGGACATCGAGTACATCCCCTGGTACCGCCCGCGCCCGTGCACCGGCGACAGCCGTACGACGAGCCCGGTCTGGGTGGGCGCGTTGACGATCTCGGCGAGCGTCCACACGCACACGGTGAGCGCGAAGACGCCGACGGACCCGGCGAACGCGGTGAGCCCGAACCCGTACCCGGCGAGCAGCGACGAGACGACGAGCAGCGACCGCGGGTCCCGGTGTTCGATGACCCGGGTGACGGGGATCTGGAGGACGACGATGAGCACGCCGTTGACGGCGATGGCCATGCCGTAGTCCGCGGGCGAGAACCCGGCCTCGCCCATCGCCACCGGCAGTCCCACCGATCCCTGCTGGAAGATGAGGGCGACGAGGAAGGACAGACCGACGACGGCCATGTACCGCCCGTCGCGCACCACGGTCCGCAGGCTCACCTCGCCGTCCGGGGCGCCGGCGCTCCTCGCGATCCGCTCGGGGCGGGACTCGGGCAGCTTCACGAAGACGAGGACGGCGCAGACGGCGGTCATCCCGGCCTCGATCAGGAACCCGGCGCGGTAGCTGACCTCGGCGATGAACCCGGCCGCCATCGACGACACGGCGAAACCGAGGTTGATGGCCCAGTAGTTCAACGAGAAGGCCCGCACCCGGTCCTGCGGCCGCACGATGTCGGCCATCATCGCCTGCACGGCCGGGCGGGAGGCGTTGGAGGCCATGCCGACGAGGAAGGCGACGGCGGCGATGGCGACGGGGTCCTGGACGAACCCGAGCAGGGCGACGGCCGCCGCGGTGGAGCCCTGGGCGACCAGCAGGGTCGGCCGCCGCCCGAGCCGGTCGGCCATCACCCCGCCGGCCAGCGCGGAGACGACGCCGCCCAGCCCGTGCAGCGAGGCGACGAGGCCGGCGTAGGAGGCGCTGTAGCCGCGGTCCAGGGTCAGGTAGAGCGCCATGAACGTGGCGACGAAGGCGCCCAGCCGGTTGACGAGGGTGCTCGTCCACAGCCACCAGAACTCACGGGGCAGACCGGCTACGGTCTCCCGGACAGCGCGTCGCAGGGCGACGGACGGCATGGCTCCCCCAGGGCAAGGCGTAAGTGCTGCTAGTGATGATCGGACCTTACTTTTGATCCGCTCAACTGAGCCACTCAATTAACAGAAGCCGTCAACTGTCCGACGGCTGGGACGGCCTCCGGGCGGCGGCTCTGCGCCCCGAACCCGTGGATTACGCTCTGACCCATGGCCGACGCACCGTACAAGCTGATCCTCCTCCGCCACGGCGAGAGCGAGTGGAACGCGAAGAACCTGTTCACCGGCTGGGTGGACGTCAACCTCAACGAGAAGGGCGAGAAGGAGGCAGTCCGCGGCGGTGAACTCCTCAAGGACGCCGACCTCCTTCCCGACGTGGTCCACACGTCGCTCCAGAAGCGCGCCATCCGCACGGCGCAGCTCGCCCTCGAAGCGGCCGACCGCCACTGGATCCCGGTCCACCGCAGCTGGCGCCTGAACGAGCGCCACTACGGCGCCCTCCAGGGCAAGGACAAGGCGCAGACCCTCGCGGAGTTCGGCGAGGAGCAGTTCATGCTGTGGCGCCGGTCGTACGACACCCCGCCCCCGCCGCTGGCCCGCGACGCCGAGTACTCCCAGTTCGACGACCCGCGCTACGCCACGCTGCCGCCGGAGCTGCGCCCGCAGACGGAGTGCCTGAAGGACGTCGTCGTCCGCATGCTCCCGTACTGGTTCGACGGCATCGTCCCCGACCTCCTGACCGGCCGCACGGTCCTCGTCGCCGCCCACGGCAACAGCCTGCGCGCCCTGGTCAAGCACCTCGACGGCATCTCGGACGCCGACATCGCGTCCCTGAACATCCCGACGGGCATCCCCCTCTTCTACGACCTCGACACCGACTTCAAGCCCCTCACCCCGGGCGGCCGCTACCTCGACCCCGAGGCGGCGGCAGCAGCAATCGAGGCGGTCAAGAACCAGGGCAAGAAGAAGTAGCCCGACCCTGTTGAGCCCCCGGCCTGTGGTGTCTTGGCAGGGCGGGGGCTTGTTGGTGACCGGGGGTGTGGTCGGGCGGAGACCGGCCGTTGCTTCGAGGGAGGGACAGTCCGCTGAGTCCAGCGGGATCGGGCCCGCCGCACGGTGTCCGGGAGGTGCCTCATGACGGCCGAGATGGTGGCCCCTGCGTGGATGCATGAGCAGATCACGGCCGAGGATTACGAGTCCTGGTCCGAGGAGCAGTGCGTCGACGTCGAGATCGTGGACGGGATGGTCGGCGTAAGTCCGAGCGCCTCGAAGCGGCACAGCAGGCTCGCTCGGATTCTGGCGAACGCCCTGGACGCCGCCGCAGGGCCGGAGTGGAACGCCGACACGGACTTCGATGTCCGGCTTCAGGACGTGCCCCTCACCAGTCGCCGTCCGGATGTCGTCGTGTACCGCGCGGACACGATCGACATCAGCCCGACCCGCCCGGAGCACGTGCTGCTGGTCACGGAGGTGGTGTCGCCGGGTTCGGAGACGACCGACCGGGTCGTCAAGGTCGATCAGTACGCCAAGGCGGGCATCGCCTTCTACTGGCGGATCGAGCAGGCCGCGACGGGCGTCCCGCTCGTGTGCACCTACGTTCTCGACCCCGCGACGAAGACCTACCGTGACGGTGACGTGTTCGCCGGAGCCGTCAAGGCGGCGGCCCCGTTCCCGGTGGAGATCGACCTCAACCAGCTCTGACCCGGGCACCGTTCGTCGTCAGGTGATCGCCGGTGTCGTCCCGTCCGGCAGGGCGCACGCGTCGCCGGCGTAGGGGCGGGAGACGATGTGTCCGCCGGCGGACGCGCAGTCGTCCCTGGAGATGTTCGGAGCTGACGTGGCTCCGGCGGCGCTCACGCCGACCAGGGTCAGCGCGGCCAGGGCCAGGCCCAGGATCCTTCGTATGCGCATGGTGTCCTCCGCCTCCCGGGCGCGCCGTCGTCCGGCCTTCGGGAGCGAGGGTCTCGTGACGTCCGCGCCCTCCTTCCCAGGATGGGCGCTCCCCGTGGGGCCCGCGCGGCGGGTGCGCTAGCGCGGTTCGTGGGCCGCGGCCCGGCAGGCGGCGGTCGCGGCGCCGCCCGCCGCCCCGGCTCCGGTCAGCCCGGTCACACAGGTCTGAAGGTCTCCGGACACGCCACGGCCGCAGGCCGCCGTGACCGCGTCGGAGGCGGCGGCACCGGCCCGTTCGGCCATCTGCGTGCAGGCGGGGATGTCCGCCCGGGCCGTGGGCGCGGCGAGGACCGTGCCGCCGAGGGTGAGGGTCAGGCCGGTGAGGGCACCGGCGAGCCGGGTCGACGTGCGCATGGGGCGGACCTGCCTTCCGGGTCGGTCGCTCGGCCCGGACGCGGGGCGCCGGGTGTGAGCCGCGGCGGTGACGCGGCCTCCGGACCGGGGGAAGGGACTCCGGGAGAGGGGTCTCGGGTCCCTCATCCCAGCCTCGCACCTCCTCGCCCGCCCGTCCTGACCACCCGGCGGGGCTCAGTCGAGGCAGAACTCGTTGCCCTCGACGTCCCGCATCACGATGCACGAGTCGTTCTCGTCGTGCAGGAGCCGTTCGCGTACCGCGCCGAGCGGGACCAGGCGGGCGCACTCCGCTTCGAGCGCGGCCAGACGCTCGTCGCCCACGAGCCCGGTGCCGACCCGTACGTCGAGGTGGACGCGGTTCTTGACGACCTTGCCCTCGGGAACGCGCTGGAAGTACAGCCGGGGGCCGGCGCCCGAGGGGTCGACGCACGCGGCCCACGATCCCCGTTCCTCCGGAGGCTGCGAGTGATCGTATGCGTCCCAGGTGTCGAACCCGCGCGGCGTCGCCATGGCGTACCCCAGCACCTCGCACCAGAAGCGGGCGACGCGCGCGGGCTCCGCGCAGTCGAAGGTGACCTGTACCTGCCTGATCGTTGCCATCGGCGCACCCTAGCAACGGTCGTCGGCGGCGGGCCGCCGGTTTTTCGGGCCGGGGACGGCGAGGCGGTGCGCGTCGCGGGGTTGCCGGTTCGGCAAATGTGTTCGTGGTCCCGGCGGCGGCCCTCCCATGATCCGTGGTGAGGCGACGAGGCCGCGACCGAGGAGGGTTCATGGAAGGCACGCATCGGGTCGTCTCCGGAGGCGGACGGCGGATCCATCTCGTCGAGCGGGGAGCCGGGCCCCTCGTGCTGCTCGTGCACGGCTTTCCGGAGAGCTGGTACTCCTGGCGGCACCAGCTGCCGGCGCTCGCCGCGGCCGGATACCGCGCGGTCGCCGTCGACGTGCGCGGGTACGGGCGGTCCGCCGGGCCCGCGGATCCGGACGCCTACCGGATGGCCGAACTCGTCGAGGACAACGCCTTCGTGGTGCGGGCGCTCGGCGAGGAGACGGCCGTGGTCGTCGGCCACGACTGGGGTTCCGTGATCGCGGCGAACTCCGCGCTGCTCAGGCCGGACGTCTTCCGCGCGGTGGGGCTGCTGAGCGTGCCGTACGCGCCGCGCGGCGGCCCGCGGCCCAGTGACGTCTTCGCGGGAATGGGCGGCGAGGAGTTCTACGTCTCGTACTTCCAGGAGGCGGGGCGCGCCGAGGCGGAGATCGAGCCCGACGTACGGGGCTGGCTCGCGGGCTTCTACGCCGCCTTCTCCGGCGACACCATGCCCGCGCCCGGCGCTCCCGATCCCCAATTCGTCGGCGGAGGAGGCACGTTGAGGGAGCGGTTCCCCGCGGGCCGGCTGCCCGGCTGGCTCGGTGAGCGTGATCTCGACGTGTACGCCGGGGAGTTCGAGCGCACGGGGCTGACCGGCGCGCTCAACCGGTACCGGAACATGGACCGCGACTGGGAGGACCTCGCCGCCTACGACGGTGCCGCGATCCCCCAGCCGTCCCTGTTCGCCGGCGGCGGCCTGGACGCCTCCACGACCTGGCTGGCCGATGCCGTCGCGGCGTATCCGGTCACCCTTCCCGGCCTGGTCTCCTCGCATCTGCTGGACGGCTGCGGCCACTGGATCCAGCAGGAACGGCCCGACGAGGTCAACCAGTTGCTGGTCGGCTGGCTGGACGCGCTGCCCGCCGTCTGACGGCGGTACTCGACCCGTGCGAAGGGCCCCCGACCGGAGTCGGGGGCCCTTGGCCGTACCTGGGATGTGCGCTCAGCCGCACTGGCAGGGGCTGCCCGACTGGCAGCCGCAGCCGCAGCCCGAGCCGCACCCGCACGCACCGATGACGAGAAGGTTCTTGATCTCGGCGGGCTGCTCGGTCTCGCGCTGCTGTGTGGGGTCGGGCGTGGTGCTGGGGGATTCGGCCATGGATCCCTCCTAGAGGTCCCTAGAGGCGGGGCGTGGTGCCCTGCCCATCTCATGACCTGCCCATTTCATGCCCGTTTCACCGGGCGCATCAACGGCGCACAGTGGCGCCCACACGCCCACCCCACACTCCGCGAGCCCCCGGGCCCCGCCCCACACCCCGCGAGCCCCGGGCCCCGCCGACGGCCCGCGAGCCCCGGGCCCCGCCGACGACCCCGCGAGCGCCCGAGCCCGTCGGCACCCGCGAGCCCCCGGCCGGCCCGCATCCGCGTGCCGCGGGTCAGGCTCCCTCGATGCCCGTCACCGGCTGGATGTCCTGCTGCAGGTCGTCGGCGTGCTCGCCGGTGACCAGGAAGACGACGCGCTTGGCGACGGCGACCGCGTGGTCGGCGTACCGCTCGTAGTAGCGGCCGAGCAGCGTCACGTCGACGGCGGTCTCGATGCCGTGCTTCCAGCGGTCGTCCAGCAGGTGCTGGAAGATCGTCCGGTGCAGCAGGTCCATCTCGTCGTCGTCCTGCTCCAGCTGGAGGGCCAGGTCGACGTCCTTGGTGATGATCACCTCGGCGGCCTTGGCCATCAGGCGCTGGGCGAGCTGGCCCATCTCCAGGATGGTCGCGTGCAGGTCGTGGGGGATGGCGTTCCCGGGGTAGCGCAGCCGGGCGAGCTTCGCCACGTGCTGGGCGAGGTCGCCCGAGCGCTCCAGGTCGGCGGACATGCGCAGCGAGGTGACGACGATCCGCAGATCGGTCGCCACCGGCTGCTGGCGGGCCAGCAGGGCTATCGCGCGGGCCTCCAGGTCGTGGTGGAGCTCGTCCACCTTCTGGTCGGCCTCGATGACGCTTTCGGCCAGCTTCAGGTCGCCGTCGAGGATCGCCGTCGTGGCGCGCCCGATCGCCGATCCGACGAGCCGGGCCATGTCGACCAGGCTGTCGCCGATCGAATCGAGTTCCTCGTGGTACGCGTCCCGCATCAGGGTTTCCCTCTCGTGCGTGTGTGTTCTCCGGGGCTCCGGGGGCCGGGGCCCGTGGCCGAAACCAGCTGCGAACCCCACGCTCCCATGGTGTGGTCCCCGCGCGTCCGTTTCTGCCCTCGCAAATGAACCAATACTGGCTCCAAGGTGAACTCTGGGCGACGAGTGTTCGAGCTGACACCTCGCGGGCTGTGGGGAAGTCGTACGCCCTGCTTAACCTGTTTCCATGGACGTGAACGCGGCGGTCGCCGCAGCGGCAGCGATCGCCGGTGTACTTACCGGTGTCATCGCCATGCTGGCGTTCCGCTGGAGCGAACGCGACCAGAAGCGACCGACCAGGACTTCTCTGCACACCGACCCCGTACTGCCCCCGGGCGTGGACACCGTACTGAGCGTGCTGCGCTCCTCCGCGGTGGTCCTCGACGAGGGCGACATCGTGGTGAAGGCGAGCTCGGCGGCGTACGCCCTCGGACTGGTGCGCGGCGGCAAACTCGCCGTCGAACCCATGCTCCAGATGGCCCGGGACACCCGGCGCGACGGCGAGATACGCCAGGTCGAGCTGGATCTGCCCCGGCGCGGCACCGGACGCGGCGAGGCGCTCGCCGTCTCCGCACGGGTGGCGCCCCTGGGCTCCCGGCTCGTCCTGCTCCTCGTCGAGGACCTCACCGAGGCCCGCAGGATCGAGGCGGTACGACGCGATTTCGTGGCGAATGTCAGCCACGAGCTGAAGACTCCGGTGGGCGCACTCTCCCTCCTCTCCGAGGCCGTCATGGACGCCTCGGACGATCCGGAGGCGGTGCAGCGCTTCGCCGGTCGCATGCAGATCGAGGCCACGCGCCTGACCAACCTGGTCCAGGAGCTCATCGACCTGTCGAGAGTGCAGAACGACGATCCGCTGGAGGACGCCGAGCCCGTCCGGGTGGACGAACTCGTCGCCGAGGCGATCGACCGGTGCCGCCACCAGGCCGGCGCCAAACAGATCACCATGGCCGCCGGCGGCACCGCCGACCTGCACGTCTGGGGCAACCGCGGCCAGCTCGCGGCCGCCCTCGGCAACCTGGTCGAGAACGCGGTGAACTACTCACCGGCCCGGACCCGGGTCGGGATAGCCGCCCGCCGGCTCAACGCGCCCGGCGGCGACATGATCGAACTTGCCGTGACCGACCAGGGCATCGGCATCACCGACAAGGACAAGGAGCGCATCTTCGAGCGCTTCTACCGCGTCGACCCGGCCCGCTCGCGGGCCACCGGCGGCACCGGTCTCGGTCTCGCCATCGTCAAGCACGTGGTCGCCTCGCACGGCGGGGAGGTCACGGTGTGGAGCGCCGAAGGCCAGGGCTCCACCTTCACCGTCAGGTTGCCGGAGGCGGGTGCGGCTCGTGACCGCGCCTCGCAGCACCCCGATCCCGACCTCGATGACGAGGCCGGCACCACCGAGTCATCCCCGTACGAACCGCTTCCCGCCCCGGAGGTCCTTCCGTGACCCGAGTGCTCGTCGTCGAGGACGAGGAGTCCTTCTCCGACGCCCTGTCGTACATGCTCCGCAAGGAGGGCTTCGAGGTCGCAGTGGCGGCCACGGGCCCCGACGGACTCGACGAGTTCGAGCGCAACGGCGCCGACCTCGTCCTCCTCGACCTGATGCTGCCCGGCCTGCCGGGCACCGAGGTCTGCCGCCAGCTGCGCGGGCGCTCCAACGTCCCCGTCATCATGGTGACGGCCAAGGACAGCGAGATCGACAAGGTCGTCGGGCTCGAAATAGGAGCCGACGACTACGTCACCAAGCCCTTCTCCTCCCGCGAGCTGGTCGCCCGGATCCGGGCCGTCCTGCGCCGGCGCGGCGAGCCGGAGGAGGTCACCCCGGCCGCGCTGGAGGCCGGTCCGGTCCGCATGGACGTCGACCGGCACGTGGTGACGGTCTCCGGCTCCAAGGTCGACCTCCCCCTCAAGGAGTTCGACCTGCTGGAGATGCTGCTGCGCAACGCGGGCCGCGTCCTGACCCGCATGCAGCTCATCGACCGGGTCTGGGGCGCCGACTACGTCGGTGACACCAAGACCCTCGACGTCCACGTCAAGCGTCTGCGCGCCAAGATCGAGCCCGACCCGGGCGCCCCGCGCTACCTGGTGACGGTCCGCGGCCTCGGCTACAAGTTCGAGCCGTAGACCGCGGGCCCGGCCCCGGTCCGCCGCCCGCGGGCCGGACGCACGGGCCGGACGACCGTACGGCGAAGGGCGGCACCCCTCGGGGGTGCCGCCCTTCTCGCGTCGTCCGGCGGACCGGTCAGCCCGCGTTCGCCGACTCCGACGCCGAGTCGCTCGGGGTGGCGCCCTCGGACGGCTTGTTCTTGGCCTTGGCGCTCTCGCCGGCCGTGGCGCCCGCGGCCGGGGAGCCGGAGGCCGACGAGGAGGCGGAGGCCGAGGAGGACGCGGAGGCGGACGGGACCGCGCTCGGGCCCCAGCCCGTGAAGAAGCTCTCGGCGGGCACGACGAACGCGCGCAGGCTGACGTCACCCGTCCTGCTGAAGGTGAACGTGACCTTCTGCGCGTTGCCGTCCTTGACCGCCTCGCGGCTGCTGCCGAGCACCGCGGAGGCGTTGCCCTTGCCACCGATGATCAGGCGGCCGCCGGCCGGGATGGTCAGCGGCTGGGACTTGGTGCCGTGCAGCTCGGCGGTCTTGTTGGTGCCGGCGACGACGATCGACTGGAGCGTCTCGGGCTGCGTGCCGGTGTTGAAGACGGTGGCGGCGACCACGGCCGGACCGGTCGACGTGAGGTCGGGCTGGGTGATCACGGTCGCGTTCTGGACCTTGATGGCTCCGACGCTCGTCGCGGCGTTGTCCGGCTTGATCTCCAGCGTCTGGGAGTTGTTGCCGGCACCGCACGCGGAGAGCGCGGCGACGGAGACGGCGATGGCGGAGGCGGCGAGGGCGCCGCGTCGAAGGCTGCTGCTCACGGCGGCGGCAACTCCTTGAACGCACGGGCGGCCCCCTAATAAAGCCGCCCTAAGTGTCTGTCAGCGGCCTTAGGTTACCGAGCCGTTCCCGCGTGGTCGCACCCGACCCTCCCCAAGCCCCCCGCTTCTCTTGCGGAGCTGCACCCTCACAGCGGCACAACCGTCTCCGCGGTCACTTTGGACGGCGCTCGTCGGGCATTCACATAACTGGTTCGCGACACCGCGCGCAAAATTTCCGTGAAGGAATGCGCGACCGCCGGGAAAATGGATCACGCCCCGTTCGGCCGCACGCCTGTGATCAATTCCGGAAACGTCTCCGATCCGACATCGGCAACCGAACGGAGTAGCGTAAGTCGTACGCTTGGAAGCGGACAAATCGGGACGTTCAGCCACTTGGGTGGCCGTGCGGAGGTGTGTGACGGGCAGGTTTCGGCTTGCCCGGAGAGCCGCTCCGACCTGCGAATACCTGGTTCCGGGCGGCCCGCGCAGCACGTTCCAGTCGCTGTTGTCAAGCCCCGAGATATGCCCTGACCTGCGAAAACGCCATTCAGAACCGCCGGTTTCCGTGTTACCCTGGATAGCCACGGAAGGGGTACCTGTCACATGACGTTCAAGGTTGGCGACACCGTGGTCTATCCCCATCACGGGGCCGCGCTGATCGAGGCTATCGAAACTCGCCAGATCAAAGGCGTGGACAAGACCTACTTGGTGCTGAAGGTCGCCCAGGGTGACCTGACGGTACGTGTGCCAGCGGACAATGCGGAGTTCGTCGGCGTGCGGGATGTGGTCGGTCAGGACGGGCTGGACCGGGTCTTCGAGGTGCTGCGCGCGCCGTACGCCGAGGAGCCCACGAACTGGTCCCGTCGTTACAAGGCAAACCTGGAGAAGCTCGCCTCCGGCGACGTCATCAAGGTCGCGGAAGTCGTGCGTGACCTGTGGCGTCGTGAGCGCGAGCGCGGACTCTCCGCCGGTGAGAAGCGCATGCTCGCCAAGGCCCGCCAGATCCTGGTGAGCGAGCTCGCGCTCGCGGAGAACACGAACGAGGACAAGGCCGAGGCCCTGCTCGACGAGGTCCTCGCGTCCTGACGCGAACCAGCTCGGCACGCCGAAGCTCCGCACACTGATAATGCCGCGGTGCCCGATGACACACCTGTCGCCGGGCGCTGCGGCATGTCCGTACCCGGAAACCGGCGCTCCCGGAATCCCGCCCCGGCGGCAACACCGCTACCGCCGGCAGAACCCCGACACCCGGCAGAACCCCGATACTGAGCGTGCCGGGCCCGGGCTGCTGGCTCGACCAGTGTCACGGAAGGGTCCGGTCAAGGCGTCGCGCCCGGCACTTCCCAGGCCATACCCACGCCAGGCCCGCACACAAACCTGACAGGAACCGATGTCTGACGATTCGCGTCCTTCGCGTACGGAACGGGGTACGGAACCGCGTACCGCCGCCGTGATTCCCGCCGCCGGCCGGGGCGTACGGCTCGGTCCGGGCGCTCCCAAGGCGCTCCGCGCGCTGAACGGCACGCCCATGCTCGTCCACGCGGTCCGCGCGCTGGCCGCCTCCCGCGCGGTCTCCCTGGTCGTCGTGGTGGCTCCCGCCGACGGCGCCTCCGAGGTCAAGTCCCTCCTCGACGCGCACGCGCTGCCCGACCGCACCGACTTCCTCGTCGTCCCCGGCGGCGACTCCCGCCAGGAGTCGGTCAGGCTCGGCCTGGACGCGCTGCCCCCCGGCCACGACATCGTCCTCGTGCACGACGCGGCCCGTCCCCTGGTCCCCGTCGACACGGTCGACGCCGTGATCCAGGCGGTCCGCGACGGCGCCCGCGCGGTCGTCCCCGCCCTCCCGCTCGCCGACACGGTCAAGGAGGTCGAACCGGCCCGGGTCGCCGGCGACCCGGAGCCCGTGCTCGCCACCCCCGAGCGGGCCCGCCTGCGCGCCGTCCAGACCCCGCAGGGCTTCGACCGCTCGACGCTGGTCCGGGCTCACGAGACGGTCACCGACAACGTCACCGACGACGCCAGCATGGTCGAGCAGCTCGGCGAACCGGTCGTGGTCGTCCCCGGCCACGAGGAGGCCTTCAAGGTCACCCGCCCGCTCGACCTGGTCCTCGCCGAAGCGGTCCTGGCCCGCAGGAGGCTCAACGATGGGTTCTGAGATCGTCCTGCCGCGCGTCGGCATCGGTACCGACATCCACGCCTTCGAGGAGGGCCGCGAGCTGTGGTGCGGCGGCCTGAAGTGGGAGGGCGAGGGACCGGGCCTGGCCGGCCACTCGGACGCGGACGTGGTCGCGCACGCGGCGTGCAACGCGCTGTTCTCGGCGGCGGGCCTGGGCGACCTGGGCCGGCACTTCGGCACCGGCCGCCCGGAGTGGTCCGGCGCCTCCGGCGTGACCCTGCTGACGGAGGCGGCCCGCATCGTCCGTGACGCCGGTTTCCTGATCGGGAACATCGCCGTACAGGTCGTGGGGCCGCGTCCGAAGATCGGCAAGCGCAGGGACGAGGCGGAGAAGATCCTCTCGGAGGCGGCGGGCGCGCCGGTCTCCGTGTCGGGCGCGACGACCGACGGCCTCGGATTCCCGGGCCGGGAGGAAGGCCTCATGGCGGTCGCGACGGCGCTGGTCGTCAAGGCGGCGTGAACGGTCGCACCCGTGGGGCGCGGGGAACCGGGTGACGAGCCACAGCGCACCCGCGCCTCGCAACGGTGCTCCACATACCGGTGCCATCCAGTCCCGTCGGCCCACTACCCTAGGTGCCGTGACTATTCGCCTGTACGACACCAACGCCCGGCAGATCCGTGACTTCGCCCCGCTCACCGCGGGCTGTGTCTCGATCTACCTCTGCGGTGCCACCGTGCAGGCGGCCCCGCACATCGGGCACATCCGCTCGGGCCTGAACTTCGACATCATGCGCCGCTGGTTCGAATACCGCGGCTATGCCGTGACGTTCATCCGGAACGTCACGGACATCGACGACAAGATCATCACCAAGTCCGCCGACCAGGGCCGCCCCTGGTGGGCGATCGGCTACGAGAACGAGCGCGCGTTCAACGACGGCTACACCGCGCTCGGCTGCCTCCCGCCGACGTACGAGCCCCGCGCGACCGGGCACGTACCGGAGATGATCGAGATGATGCGTGGCCTGATCGAGCGCGGACACGCCTACGAGGCCGACGGCAACGTCTACTTCGACGTGCGCTCCTACCCGGACTACCTGGAGCTCTCCAACCAGGAGCTGGACAACCTCCGCCAGCCGGAGGGCGAGGGCGAGACCGGCAAGCGGGACAAGCGCGACTTCGCGCTGTGGAAGGCCGTCAAGCCGGGCGAGCCCAGCTGGGAGACGCCGTGGGGGCGCGGCCGGCCCGGCTGGCACCTGGAGTGCTCGGCGATGGCCCACAAGTACCTCGGCACGGCCTTCGACATCCACGGCGGCGGCCTCGACCTGATCTTCCCGCACCACGAGAACGAGATCGCCCAGGCCAAGGCCTACGGCGACGACTTCGCCCAGTACTGGGTGCACAACGCCTGGGTCACCATGAGCGGCGAGAAGATGTCGAAGTCGCTCGGGAACTCGGTCCTGGTCTCCGAGATGGTCAAGACGTGGCGCCCGATCGTGCTGCGCTACTACCTCGGCACCCCGCACTACCGCTCGATGATCGAGTACAGCGAGGAGTCGCTGCGCGAGGCCGAGCAGGCGTTCGCGCGGATCGAGGGCTTCGCGCAGCGGGTGGTGGAGCTGGCCGGGGGAGTGGTGGAGCCCTCGTCCGAGGTGCCGCCGGCCTTCGCCGAGGCGATGGACGACGACCTGGGCGTCCCGCAGGCGCTGGCCGTCGTGCACACCACGGTCCGGCAGGGCAACAGCGCCCTGGCGGCCGACGACAAGGAAGCCGCGGTGGCCCGCCTCGCCGAGGTCCGTGCCATGCTCGGCGTCCTCGGTCTGGACCCGTTCGCCGCGCACTGGTCGGGCGGCGCCGAGCAGGGCGAGGACCTGCACGGCGTGGTGGACGCGCTGGCACGGCTGGTCCTGGACCAGCGGGAGTCGGCGCGGGCCCGCAAGGACTGGGCGACCGCCGACGCGATCCGCGACCAGCTGGGCCAGTCCGGCCTCGTGATCGAGGACGGGCCCCAGGGTCCTCGCTGGACCCTCAAGTCCTGACCATCCCCACGTCCTGACCACCGGCTCATCAAGATCGACTGTGCCGCCCGGCCCCCCGGGCGGCACACTGCATAAGACGTACGTACGAATCGAAGCTTACGGAAACGGGTAACCCATGGCAGCCAACAACCGCCGCATGTCCGGCAAGAAGGGCGCGCAGATCGGCAGTGGCGGCCAGCGGCGCCGGGGCCTGGAGGGCAAGGGTCCGACCCCGCCCGCCGAGATGCGCAAGGGACACAAGAAGAACCGCATCGCCACCGCCAAGACCAAGCAGACCCAGCGCCGTCCGGTGCCCCGCGGCCGCGGCGGCAAGGGCACCTCCGAGCTGGTCGTCGGCCGCAACCCGGTCGTCGAGGCGCTGCGCGAGGGCGTCCCCGCGTCGACGCTCTACGTCCAGCAGTTCATCGACAACGACGAGCGCGTCCGCGAGGCCCTCCAGCTCGCCGCCGAGCGCGGCGGCATCAACCTCATGGAGGCGCCGCGCCCCGAGCTGGACCGCATGACGAACGGCCTGAACCACCAGGGCCTGGTCCTCCAGGTCCCGCCGTACGAGTACGCGCACCCCGAGGACCTGGCGGCGGCCGCGTACGACGACGGCGAGGACCCGCTGATCGTCGCCCTCGACGGGGTCACCGACCCGCGCAACCTCGGCGCGGTGGTCCGTTCCGTCTCCGCGTTCGGCGGCCACGGCGTGGTCGTGCCCGAGCGCCGGGCGGCCGGCATGACGGCGGGCGCCTGGAAGACGTCGGCCGGCGCCGCGGCCCGCACGCCGGTGGCCCGCGCCACCAACCTCACCCGGGCGCTGGAGGCGTACAAGAAGGCCGGCATCGCCGTCGTCGGCCTGGCCGCCGACGGCGAGCACGCGGTCGGTGACCTAGGGGCGCTCTCGGGCCCCGTCGTCATCGTCGTCGGCAGCGAGGGCAAGGGCCTGTCCCGCCTGGTCGGCGAGACCTGCGACTACCTGGTGCGCATCCCGATGCCGGGCGGTACCGAGTCGCTGAACGCCGGTGTGGCGGCGGGGATCGTGCTGTACGAGGCGTCCCGCAAGCGCGGCTGACGGCGGTCCGCGGTGAGCCGCCCCGGGGAGTGGACACACGTCCGGGGCCTCACCCGGGTGGGGTGATTCCCCCGTCCTGCGCATCCTTGACGGGGTCCGGACACTTCGGGGCGGTCAAAGCAGTGTCCTAACTCGACGTCACTCGGTTAGATGAGTGTGGACACCAGAACACCCCGCACTCCCACGGGGGACCGCTCGCCGGGGTTTCGCTCCGGATTCGCCTCCGGGCCCGACGACGCTCCCGCGCTGAGCATGGTGAAGGTGCCGAGCGATCCGGCGCAGGTCATCGTCAACCACGCGAGTTTCCGCGTGCAGTTGGGCGTATCGACACGGCGTACCCAATCTCCCCGGGTCGCACGGCACCTGAGCGCCACCGAGAACACCGCGCACATCCCGGCCGCCGGCACGGCGGGCAGAGCGGGAGCGGCGCCCGGCCGCCGCCGCCCGGTCGTGTGGAGCGGCAGGTCCGCGCCCGACGACACGGGGGCCCACCGGCTGCTCCAGGCCGTCCGCGGAGGCAGCGTCCGGCACGCCGAGGACCCCGTCGAGACGGCCGGCGCGACCCAGGTCATCCCGCGCGTCGACGACGGCTACGCCGACCTGGACCAGACCGTGGAGACCCCGACGGTCGGCCACCCGCGCTCCCCGGCCTCGGGCGAGACACGGCTGCTGCCGCCCATGAGACCGGCGGGCAGCGCGTACGACGAACCGGCCTACGACGAACCGGCCTACGGCGGACCGTCGTACGACCACCAGGCCTACGACGAACAGGCCTACGGCGACGACGGGTTCGAGGACTTCGAGGAGCCGCGCCCCAGCAGGCGGCACTCCGACGACCCGGCCCGGCACGCCTACTACCCGGGCCGCCGGATGAACCTCGGCGTGGTGCTGCTCCCGCTGCGGATCTTCCTCGGATTCATCTCCATCTACGCCGGCATGGGCAAGCTGTGCGACCCCGTCTACTTCGACGGCGGCAAGCGCGGCTCCATGGTCACCTGGCTGAACACACTGCACCCGTGGGACGTCGCCGAGCCGCTGCGCCAGTTCGCCCTCCAGCACCCGGTCGGATCCGGCCTGGTCATCGCCTTCTTCCAGGTGATCGTCGGCGTCCTGACCGTCCTCGGCTGCTGGCAGCGGGTGGCCGCGGTCGTCGGCGCGCTGCTCTCCGCCGCGCTCATCGTGACCGTCAGCTGGAAGACCGTCCCCGCCTACGACGCGCCCGACATCATCTACCTCGCCGCCTGGTCCCCGCTGATCATCGCCGGCGCGCCCGTCTACTCCGTCGACGGCCGTCTCGCGGGCAGTGCCTGGCGGCGCCTCGGTCCGCACTCCGACATCTGGGACCTGCGCGCCTTCGTGCTGCGCCGCGGTGCCCTGATCACGGCCATCACGATCGGCATCACCCTGCTGGTCGGCTCCCTGCTCGGCGGCGCGGTCCGCGACTCCAGCCGCGTGGTCGTCCCCGGCCCCGGCGAGGCGCCCCGCAACAACCTCCCGGGTTCTCCGCTGCCGGGCCAGTCGGCCGAGCACAAGGCGAAGACCCCGTCGGCCTCGACGCCCCCGTCGGGCGCCGCGACCGCGAGCCCCTCGCAGAGCGCGAGGACCCCGGGCGCGACCCGCAGCACGGGCGCGACCACGACCACGCCCAGCCAGACCCAGGGCACCACGGGCCAGGCCCCGCCGCGGCACACGGCGCCCGCCCCGACCACGGCCGGCCCCACGTCGGGCGGCACCGCCACGGGCGGCAGTTCCTCGACGGGCGGCGGGACCGGCACCGGCACGGGAACCTCCGGCGGCGCCTCCTCCTCCGGCCAGCCCGGCCTGGTGGGCGGCCTCCTAGGCTGACCCCCACCCCACACCGAAGCGGCCCCGCGCCTTGACGGACGCGGGGCCGCGTAGGCGTCGTTCAGGGGGCGCGGGAGGGGGGCGGGGCCGCGCCGTACCGGGGAGCACCGGAGGGCGTGGACGAGCCGCTGCCGACCGTGTCACGGCAGTGGCTGCTCGCGCGGTTTCCGCGCCCGCTGCGGCCGACGCCGACGAACCGCGCCTAAAGGGGCGCGGGGAACTGCGCGACAAGCCCCCACCGGCCCGCGGCCGACGAAGTCCCACCGGCCCGCGGCCGACGAAGCGCGCCGCGGCCCCCCCCGTCTACCTCCCCAGCGTCGACAACTCCTTCGCCGCCTCCGTGAGGTCCTTCGCCGTGTCGATCGCCCGCCAGTACGCGCCCTGCGGGATCGGGAACCCGGCCAGCCGCCGGCTCCGGGCCAGGTGCGGGAACGTCGTCCGCTCGTGGTCTCCCCGCTCGGGAAGCATGTCGGCGAACTCGGGTGAGAAGACGTAGACACCGGCGTTGATCTCGAACGTCGACGGCGGCGCCTCGATGAAGTCCGTGATGTGGCCGAAGCCGTCCGTCTGCACCGCGCCCCAGGGGATCCGGGGCCGGGCGAGCGCGAGCGTGGCCACCGCGTCCCGCTCCGTGTGGAAGTCGGCCATGTCGCGCAGCGAGAACCGCGTCCAGATGTCGCCGTTCGTGGCGTACCAGGGCCGGTCGGAGTGCGGGAGGTGCGCGGCGGCGTACTTCAGGCCGCCGCCGCGGCCCAGCGGCTCGCTCTCCACCACCGTGGTGACGGAGAGCGGAAGGTCGGCGGCGTCCAGCCACTTCTGCAGGACGTCCGCGAGATGGCCGCAGGAGACCACCACGTCCGTGACGCCCTCCTCGGCGAGCCAGGTCAACTGGTGGCCGATGATCGGCGTGCCCGTACCGGGGATCTCGACCATCGGCTTGGGCCGGTCGTCGGTGTACGGACGCAGCCGTGAGCCCTGGCCACCGGCCAGGACCACGGCTTGAGTGGGGCGCAACGCGGCGTTCGGATGGGTCATGCCCCGAACTGTACGACGCGCCCCCGGTCCGGCTTCCCGCCGTACGGCGGCCCTCGGCGACCCGTCATCCGCTCATCGGCCGGTGTTCAGCTGTGCGCCGCCAGCACGCCGGACGCGAAGGCCGTGTCGCACACCGGGCGCGCGTACGACTGGGCGCGCGAGGCGCCGTAGATGCGCACCGCGGCCCGGCCCAGCGCACGGGCGATGGACGAGCAGTGCTCGGCCAGCGACGGGTGGCCGTTAACCGCCTGCTGGAGGTGGGTGAGGACCTGGCCCGGGTTCTTGTGCTGGAGCTCGGTCATCAGCTGCTCGCGCAGGACGTCCTGCGGGGCCCGCGAGACGGCCTTGGAGGAGAGGCGGGTGCCGGTCACGTCGGTCGCGGTGAGCACCGAGTTCCGCGGGCTTCCCGTCCAGTTGACGCGGGTGACGGCGAGGGTCCCGGAGAGCACCAGGACGACGGGCAGGACGAGGGCGAGCGTGCGGCCGATACGGCGGGCAGGGCCGCCCCGGTGGCCGCGTCGCGTCTGAGGGGTGGTGGAGTGCTTCACGCGTGTGAGGGTAGCGTGCGGTAATGATTTGGCGACATTTAGTCACCGGTTCGGGGGATGGAGAAGTGCCGTGTTTGGGGTACGGGGTTGACGTACGGTGCTCGAAAATCACCCCCTTGCCGGGGTAGTTCGGGGCAACGGAAAGGGCCCCGCAGCAGGCCGCGGGGCCCTTTCCGTCAACCTGGGCAAGTTCACCCTGGTCAGAGGTTTCTCTCTTTGATCGCTCAGTCGGAGAGACGCTCGCCCGTGGACGTCGAGAAGACGTGGATCTCGCCGGGCCGCGGCACGACGTGCAGCGTGGCGCCCTTGTCCGGGACCGCGCGGCCGCTGACGCGGACGACCAGGTCCTTGAGGTCGTCGCCGACCTTGGCGCTGCCGTAGACGTAGCCGTCGGCTCCGAGCTCCTCCACGACGTTCACGGAGACCGCGAGGCCCGCCGGGGCGTCCTCGGTGTCCTTGGAGAGGACCGACGCGGCCTCGCCGTTGTGCTCGACGATGTCGAAGTGCTCGGGACGGACACCGACGGTCACGGTGCGGTCGCCCTTGTCGGCGGCGGCCTGGATCGCCTCGCGGTTGACCGGCACCACGCTGTTGCCGAACTTCACGCCGCCGTCGGTGATCGGCACCTCGACCAGGTTCATGGCGGGGGAGCCGATGAAGCCGGCGACGAAGAGGTTGGCCGGACGGTCGTACATGTTGCGCGGGGAGTCGACCTGCTGGAGCAGACCGTCCTTGAGGACCGCCACGCGGTCGCCCATCGTCATGGCCTCGACCTGGTCGTGGGTGACGTAGACGGTGGTGATGCCGAGGCGGCGCTGGAGCGAGGCGATCTGCGTACGGGTCGACACACGGAGCTTGGCGTCCAGGTTGGACAGCGGCTCGTCCATGAGGAAGACCTGCGGCTCGCGCACGATGGCGCGGCCCATCGCGACACGCTGGCGCTGACCGCCGGAGAGGGCCTTCGGCTTGCGGTCCAGGTACTCGGTGAGGTCGAGGATCTTCGCGGCCTCCTCGACCTTCTGCCGGATCTCCGCCTTGTTGACGCCGGCGATCTTGAGCGCGAAGCCCATGTTGTCGGCGACGGTCATGTGCGGGTAGAGGGCGTAGTTCTGGAACACCATGGCGATGTCCCGGTCCTTCGGCGGCAGGTGCGTGACGTCGCGGTCGCCGATGCGGATGGCTCCGCCGTTGACGTCCTCCAGGCCCGCGAGCATCCGCAGCGAGGTGGACTTGCCGCAACCGGAGGGACCGACCAGGACGAGGAACTCTCCGTCCTCGATCGCGATCTCGAGTCCGTCTACGGCGGGCTTGGTGGAGCCCGGGTAGATCCGGGTCGCCTTGTCGAACGTGACAGTGGCCATGGCTCAGAGGCCCCCTTCTACCGGCAGGAACGTGCCGGACGATCCGTTGTAGGAAGGTGGTTGGTGTAGTCCACGAGAGTGAACTGGCTCAGGACGGTACCTGGCGTTCACCCTGTATGTCAGTACCTGGAGGCCTGTGAACTTCGCGGAAATTTTCGGCGGGCACCGGCCGGGAGCTGGGTACACTGCACAGGCACGCGCCCACCACACCCGCGCGCACGCCTCCTTAGCTCAGATGGCCAGAGCAACGCACTTGTAATGCGTAGGTCGTCGGTTCGAATCCGACAGGGGGCTCAACGAGAGGGCTCGTCAGGGGAGGTTTCAACCCCGGTCGGCCCTTCGCCGTCTCGCTCATGCGTGAGCGCCGGTGTCCGGAGCAGGCTTCCGGGCGCGGGGGAGACGGCCGCTGCCGAACGCTCCGCCAGATCCTCCTCGTACTCCTCGAAGAGTTCCCTGTACGTGTCCGACGTCAGGGCGATCGTCGAGTGCGTCAGCTTCGCCTTGGCGTCGTGAATGTCGCCGCCGGCCTTCACCAGAGCGGCCGCCCCGTGGCGCAGATCCCTCAGGTTGATCGGCGGCAGGCCGGCTGCGGCGACGATCTCCCGGAACGCATCGGCGGGTCGGTCCCCGAGCCGGACTCGCGCGACGCTCACCTCATCGACCGGCACTGAACGACTGCGGCCCCGCTCTCCTTCGGGAGGGCGGGGCCGCTTTCGTGCGTCCGGGGTCATGCCTCCGGCGGCCGGTCGTATGCGGCCAGGGTCGCCTTCGTCGTCGACGCGTTGTGGAACACCAACTCCCACGGCCCGGTGTTGACGTCGAACTCCTTGCCGAAGCCGACCCACTTGCCCGTCATGCGGCGGCCGGTCGACTCGACGAGCATCTGGATCGCGCCGTGATAGTGGGCTCCCCGGTAGTAGCCGTCAGTGGCGGTCTGCTCGGTCCACGTGCCGGTGGCGATGTGCCCGTCGATCTCCAAGTCCATCGTCAGGGGAGAGTTCGGATTCGATGAGCCGTTGGGCAGGGAGCGCGCGGTCAGCCGGTTACCGTGCTGAAGGAGGACGACGTAGTGCAGCCCGGTGAACGCGGCGTCACGGCCGGAGCTGAAGTACTCGTACCGTGACAGCCAGACCCCAGAGTAGTTCCGGTGTGCTGCGTGGGGCTCGCTCTGCTGGGCCACGGCCGCAGGGGTGACTGCGGGGGCAGGTGGCTCCATATCGTGACCGCCCCGCCCGTCCTCGGAGACCCGGGTCTGGGCTACGACGGTGAAGCCGAGCGACTCGATGGGCAGCCCGGTGACGACCTCGAGGGCTCGGGCGTACACGGGGCGCGGGGCGGCGGTGCTGCCGGATTCCCAGCGCTGAACGAGCCGCTTGTTGGCGTCGTTGGGCTGTCCGGCGCGGGTGCCGGCGTCGCGGATGGCGCGGGCGAAGTCGTCCTGGGACATGAGCAGGCCCATGCGTGCTGCTCGCAGTGCACTGTTCGGTGTGGCCATACGGATCACGGTAGACCTCACCCGCAAAGAATGACACCGAAATGACGCCCTCAATGTCGCCGCTTTGACGCCTGCACTGACGCCGCGCTACCGCCTGTGACCGGAGCATCGTGAATCCGTGACCGAGACAGGCAGCAACGCCGCGCACCCTGGTCTGACCATCACGGTCTACCGGGTCGATCCCGAGACGCTGGAGCGCACGCCCGTGACCTCGCGCGTGCTCCCCGCATCGGATCACGTCGTGATGAACCTGGCGTACCCGCCGTGCGGGTGCCCGCGGTGCAGGCCCAGGGGAGCGTCCCTATGAGCCCGATGTGGGACAACGAACCCGAGCATGTCGCCGGTGTCCGCGTCGCCTGCGGCGTTCGCGCCGAGGACGGCACAGTCCGCTGGCTGCACCGCGCCTCGGGGCCCGACGTCCGCCTGGTCGTGCACGCGGAGGGTGAGGACTGCGTTCAGCCCGAGCCGGTCATGCCCGTCCGGCTGGCGCGGCACCACGCCGGCTTCTGAGACTCCTCTCGCGCCAGGCGAGAGGCGGCGCCCCGACCGAGAGCGCCCATCCACAACAGGAGGAAGACGTGACCGTCGCGTTAGAGCACTCCGCCACCACCCGCACCCGCGACCCGCGGGAACTCCTCAACGCGGTCGCCCCGCACATCACCGAGCTGACCACCAACATCTTCGACTCCGGCATGAGCCTGTGGGACCGCGAGATCGCCCTGCTCCTGCGCGACCACGCCATGGTGCGAGACATGGCCGAACGGATCCTCGCCAACGCCGTCATGTACGTCATGGGCTCCATCGAGAACCCCAGCGTGCACCTCGGCGTCGGCAAGCTCGTCGACATCGGCGTCCACCAGCTCATCCTCGACACATCCGTCTGGTGGGGCATCTGCCGTCTCTACAACGGCGGCCGGTTCAAGCACCACGCCCCGTTCATCGAGCGCCGCCGCGACGGCCTGTGCCTGCGCACCGGCGACTTCCTGCGCTCCCAGGGCTGGGCGATCGACGAGGAACTGTGGGCCATCGACGGCACGGACTGCTCGCCGTGCGACGACAAGGTCCCCGACAGCCACTGACCGACCGCTACAGTCGCCCCCGCCCGCACAGCTCCCCGAGGGCGGGGGCTCCCGCATCCCGACAACCGAAGGAACGCGCTGTGCCCGTACCGCACGACATCCCTGCCGAGACCGAACTGTGGGACGCCTTCGCCGAGTCGGCGTTCAAGGACGACGCCAAGCCGTCTTTCTGCTGGACCCAGTACGCCGGCCACGGGCCAGGCGCGGAACTCCTCGGCAGCCCGGAGGCCGTGCTGGAAGTCGGCTGCGGCACCGGCCGGGCCCTCGCCCACCTCGCGCAGCGGGGCGTCAAGGCGACCGGGATCGACCTGTCCCCGCGCATGGTGCAGCGCGCCAGTGAGAAGTGGGCGCCGCTCGGCGTGCGGATCGAGCAGGGCGAGGTCCTCGACTGGCTCGCCGCGGACAACGGCCGGTACGACGCCGTGTACTCCATCTTCGGCGCCGCCTGGTTCACCGACCCGTCCCGCCTCTTCCCGCTCATCCGCGAGCGCCTGGTCCCGGGCGGCGTCTTCGTCTTCTCCCAGCCGCCGGCCATTCCGGGCGCGTATGGGCCGCAGGGCATGTACAAGGGCGGGTTCGCTGGAAAGGCGATGTTCACCTACCGCTACAGCTACAAGCCGGTGGTGTGGGAGCGGCACCTGCTGCGTGCCGGGTTTTCCACAGCAGAGGCCAGGGTTGTGGACGCTCCGAAGCCGGGGCACATCGGAACGCTGATCGTGTCCGCCCGCGCCTGACCGAGAAGCCCCGAGGCCCCAGGCGGACGCCGACCGGGCTGGGGCCGTTGCCGTCAGCAGGCAGGGCCTACTGACGCCTGCACCTTCTTCAGCCTTGGGGCTGGCTCCGCCTCGGCGTTGTACCCCGGGTTGTCGCTCGCCCATGCGGCCTCGGTGCAGTACCCCGCCTGAGTCGGCGACGTTCGCGGCAGGGACTGGAAGGTGGTTTCGCACGTCGCCAGGAAGTAGTTGCCCAGAACCTGGGCACTGTTCGGCAGGCCCGGCACCTTGTACCAGACGATGACGTCCCTCGTCGGCTCGCACGACTTCTTCTTCGCCGTCGCCTTCGGTGCAGACGGCTTCGGCTTCGGTGTTGATGCCGACTTCCGCTTCGACGCCGGTTTCGCGGCGGATGGTGTCTTGCTCGCGTGACTGACGGCGGTGTGGCGAACGGAGTGAGTCGGGGACGAAGACGCGTGCTCGGCGCCAGCCGAACAGGCGGTAGTCAACAGGACAGCAGCGATGGGTACGACAAGACGGCGCACGGTTCCCCCTGGGTGGTGCGGTAGTTATGTGCGGTCACGGTGCCAGCGGGCAGCCAGCGCCCGGCCAGTATTGCCGATCTGTGAGGCCCCGAGGGGGCCTCGTTCTGTCCGGTCGTGGTGGTGCGCGGGGGAGTGCGGCGTGATGGAATCGGCCCAGTTCAGGGAGCCTCCCCGGATAGCCCGCCCGCGTGAGCGGTGCGTGAGCGGAGGTCCTGCCGGGGCCCGGGATCGGTGGAGTGAGCCGGAGTGACCGACCCTCACGACCTGGGATTTCCGGAGTAGCCGGAGTGAGACAGAGTCCCCCGGAGGGAAACCCTGGCACTGGTGACGCGTAGGTCGTCGGTTCGAATCCGACAGGGGGCTCTCCTCGTGTCCTCGCGTCGGCTCCGGGACTGTCCGGCCGGTGTGTCAGTGCCGCCCCGACACCCGGTCCGCCAGTCTGGCCAGGCGGGAGGAGTCGGGGCTCGGGTGGTGGCGTTCGTGTTGGTCCGCGGTGCGGTACGTGGCGTACATGGCCTGGACGCCGAGCCAGCGGAAGGGTTCCGGTTCCCACTTGCGGACCTTGTGGTCCACCCACGGGAGTTCGGTCAGGTCGGTGCGGCCCGCCTGGCCGGAGTCGAGCTGGACGAGGTCGCGCAGGGTGCGGCCCGCGAGGTTGGTGGTGGCGACGCCGGATCCGACGTAGCCGCCGGCCCAGCCGAGCCCCGTGGAGCGGTCGAGGGTGACGGTCGCGCACCAGTCGCGCGGCACCCCGAGCACCCCGGACCAGGCGTGTGAGACGGCGACTCCGGCGAGCGACGGGAAGAACCGGACCAGGATCTCGCGGAGGGCCTCGATCGTCGTCTCCTGCGTCCGGCCGTCGTTGTCGGTCCGTGAGCCGAAGCGGTACGGCACCCCGCGGCCGCCGAGCGCGATCCGCCCGTCGGCGGTGCGCTGGGCGTACATGTAGGCGTGCGCCATGTCGCCGAGGGTCTCCAGCCCCTGCCAGCCCACCGAGGCCCACTGCTCCTCGGTCAGCGGCTCGGTGGCGATCATCGAGGAGTTCATCGGCAGCCAGGTGCGCTTCTGGCCCTTGAGGTTCGCGGTGAAGCCCTCGGTGCAGCGCAGGACGTACGGGGCGCGGACCGTCCCGTACGGCGTGACGGCGTGCCGCGGGCGGATCTCGGTCACCGGCGTGGACTCGTGGATCCGCACGCCCAGCGCCTCCACCGCCGATGCCAGCCCCTTGACCAGCTTCACGGGGTGCAGGCGGGCGCCGTGCGGCGTCCAGGCGGCGCCCACCGCGTCGGCGACCCGGATCCGCTCCCGGGTCTCCCGGGCGCCGTACAGCTCGCGGTCCCGCTCGCCGAAGGACAGCTCGTGGGCGTGGAAGGCCCGCAGGCGGGACAGCTGGGCCGGGGTGGTGGCCACCTCCAGCACGCCGCCCTTGTGCAGGTCGGCGTCGATGCCCTCGGCGGCGGCGACCGCGATCACCTCGTCGACGGTCCCGTTCATGGCCTGCTGGAGGCGCACGGCGGCGTCGTGGCCGTGCAGCGCGGCGTACCGGTCGCGGCCGGCGATGCCGTTGTAGAGCCAGCCGCCGTTGCGGCCGGAGGCGCCGTAGCCGCAGAACTTCTGCTCCAGGACCGTGATGCGCAGGAAGGGCGCGGCCTTCTTCAGGTAGTAGGCGGTCCACAGGCCGGTGTAGCCGCCGCCCACGATCACCACGTCCGCCGACGCGTCGCCGTCGAGCGGCTCCCGCACCTCGGGGAGGCCGTCGTCCGCGTACCAGAAGGAGATGCCACCGTTGACGACACCGCTTGCCGAGCTGCTCATGGCCGGACGTTAACCCTTGAGAGCGGTCAGTGTCTCCTTCGGATTCCATGCTTTTCCGCGGCCTCTGACCAGCGGATAGCAGGCGAGACCGATCAGCGCGGCGACGAGGTGCCCGAGGTCGGTGAAGGTGGGCGAGCCGATCAGCGGCAGCCCGTAGACCAGCAGGACGACCGCGAGGTACCCGTACCGCCAGGGTGTCGCGATCCGGTACGTGAGCACCGCGACCACCCCCGCCAGCGCGTAACTCACCCCGATGTCCAGGGTGTTGACCGCGGAGTGCGGGGCGATGCCGTCGTGGATGCCCTTCAGCAGCGCGCCCTCGCTGATCAGGGTGGCCAGCACGTGCGCGGTCACGCACACCAGCAGCCAGCGGACGGTGCCGAGCCAGCGTTCCGCGGGGGCGTGGAAGACGGTGTAGAGGACGGCGTACGGCAGCCAGTGGCCGCCGCCGATCCACATCGCGCTGGCGACCAGCACCCGCACCGGGTTGTCCGACAGCTCGCGGATGTTCGTGGACCGCTGCCGCAGGAACTGCTGTTCGAACGCGGGTGACATGTGGTGCAGCGCGACCGTCGTCACGAAGAGGATCGCCAGCCAGACGTACGTGCCGGGAGCGCTGCGGACGTACCTCCACGCCGTGCCGCCGAGGTCCCGGAGAATTCGCATGAGGCGATTCATGCACGGCCGCAACGTCGGGTGGGTGATTGACATTCCGGAGCGGCCGATCCCGGTCGGCTCCGTTGATGCTCCTCTTGCCTGTCAGTGGCGGCCTGCAAGATGGGGGCATGGCGAGGACAGTGGCCGGCGGGTCCGGTGGTGGCAGGGTGAAGGGCGCGCGGCGGCCGGAGGTGCGGCTGCCCCAGCTGGAGCCGTGGGGCGGCGGCGAGCTGGAGCCGGACGGCGACTACGACGGGCTGGAGTTCCGGGAGGCCGACCTCGCCGGGCAGGACGGCGCGGGCGCCCGCTTCATGGACTGCGCGCTGACCGGCTGCGCCTTCGACGAGGCGGGACTGCGGCACGCCCGCCTGCTGGACACGGTCCTCACGGCGCCGCGCGGCGTCGGCACGAACCTGGCCGACGCGACGCTCCGCGATGTCGAGCTGGTCGACGCCCGCCTGGGCGGCACCCAGCTGCACGGTGCCGTCCTGGAGCGCGTGGTGGTCCGCGGCGGCAAGATCGACTACCTCAACCTGCGCACGGCCAGGCTCCGGGACGTCGTCTTCGAGGGCTGCGTCCTGGTGGAGCCCGACTTCGGCGACGCGGTCCTGGAGCGGGTGGAGTTCGTCGACTGCACGCTGAAGGAGGCCGACTTCACCGGGGTGACGATGAAGGACGTCGACCTGCGCGGCGCCGCGGCCCTGGAGATCGCCAGAGGGGTGGAGCGGCTGGCCGGGGCGGTGATCAGCACCTCCCAACTGCTCGACCTGGCCCCGGTGCTGGCCGCACAACTGGGGATCCGCGTGGAGGGCTGAGCCCGGCCGCCGCGGACACCGCCGCTGGGGCCTGGCCGCCGCGGGCACCGCCGCTGGGGCCCGGCCGCCGCGGGCACCGCCGCTGGGGCCCGGCCGCCGCGGGCACCCCCGCTGAGCCCGGCCGCCGCGGGTACCCCCGTGCGGGAGCGCCCCGGCCGCCGCGGGCACCGCTGGAGCGCGGCCGGGGCAAGGAGGTCACTCCCGGGGCGGGACCGCGGCCGCCCTGCGCAGGCCCAGGTGGTCGTCGGGGTCCTGGAGCCGGTCCGGCTGCGCGGCCAGCATGCGGCGGACCGCCTGTTCCGGCATGCGGACCACGACCGGCCGGGGCAGCGTCAGCTCCCGTACGGCGGTGCCGGTACGGCCGGGGCGCAGCCGGTCGCTCACCCGCGCCACCACCCGCACGTCCAGCGTGAACTGCACCAGCACCGCCGCGGCCTTGGGCTTGTGCAGCGGCATCGAACCCGACGCGTTCACCGCCGCGTCCGCCGCACCGCCGCTGCCGCCGGCGTTGGCCATCATCTGGTTGAGGCGGAACTCGTCGGCGTTGAGCAGTCCCGCGCCCGCCAGACCGCGCGCCGACCGGCCGTGGTCGGCCGAGCCGAGACCGTCCGTCTGGGTGGGCCGGGGCGCGTCCAGGTGGCTCTGCCCCACCGTCTCGAAGGTCATCTTGTCGCCGACGCCCAGCACCCGGCCGTCCCGCAGCCGCGCGTGCAGGGACGCCCGCAGGTCCTGGCCGGCCGCTCCGGTGGCGTGCACCGGCGGCAGCTCCGCCCCGGCGGAGGTCAGCAGCGGCAGCGCCGCGATCAGCCACTCCGTGGAGACGGCCTCGTTCAGGGTGTACGCGGCGGCCTGGCCCTTGTCGCGGAACCGGTCGCCGCCGCCCGCCTCCCGGACCGCGGCGCCTACCAACTCCCGGACCTGCGGCGCGCCCTGGAATCCGTTCACCTGCGCCTCCATCGGCAGCCGCACGCCCGCGGAGCGCCAGCCGCCGAGCGCGGCCGGGCGGTCGTCCCGGGGGCCGGGCGCGGCGGCCACCGGCTGGTGGCGCGGTGCGGTCACCCGGCCGAGCGCCGCCAGGTCCTTGTCCAGGACGCGGTGGGTCAGCGCCTGGCGGCCCAGGGAGACCAGCGCCACCCGGCGGTCGCCCCGGTGCAGTTCGAGGGTCGCCTCGATCGGCACGCGCACCTTCGACGACTTCGCGGTCTTCGCCTCCGCGACCGTCTTCATGCCGAGCTGGCCGCGGGACGCCGTGCCGGAGCGCCGGGAGCCGCCCGAGCCGACGCCGAGGCCCCCCGCGCCGCCCATGCTCTTCAGCTGGCCCGCGCCGCCGTCGGGTTTGCCGGACCCGGCGAAGACGCCCTCCACGCCGGTGGAGGTGCCCTGGTCGTGGGCGGCGGCCTGCTGGGCGACGGCCGCGGTGATGTACTCCAGGTCCCGGCCGTCGTCGGCCGCCCCCTCGTGGGCGCCGTCGCCCAGCCGGTTGACCTTGAACACGGCCCAGTACGGCGTCCTGCGGCCGTCGAACAGCTCGACGGTGACCCCGCCGTCCATGGCGCCGGAGAGCAGCCCGGCGCTGCCGTCGCGGTCCAGGACGCGCAGCAGCCGCTGCACGTTGTCGTTGCGGTCGGCGAGCTGGCGCCGGGGCAGCAGGTCGTCGGCGAGGGTCTGCTGTCCGCTCTCCGCGAGGCGGGTGCGCAGCCGGGCCAGCAGCGGCACGAAGTTCGGCAGGTTCTCGATCATGCCGAAGCCGAGGGGCAGCCCGCGGTCGAAGGACGGTCCCGTGGCGGCCGGTGGCGCCGACGTGCCGGTGCGGCCCGCCGTCTCCCGGCGGCCCCCTTCGCGGGCCTCGCGCTCGGCGCCCGCGCGGGAGCTCTCCGCGGCCCGCCGTCCCGGCCGCGACGACGGCGGTGCCGTCACCGGTTCCGCGTCGAGCTTGAGCTGCCTGCGGATCGGGGCGGGCAGTTGCGCCTCGGTCAGCCACACCGCCGCCTCGCCCGGCAGGGTGCGGGCGGCCGTCTTCACGTAGGGGCCGCCGCCGGTGACCTTGACCTCGGCGACCATGGTGACGAGCAGGTCGCACTGGACCAGGTAGAGCGGTGCCTTCTTCGGGGTGTGCGCGTTGCGTTCGACCGTGCCGGAGAGCGCGGCGGACCGGGTGTCGCCCTCGCTGCTGGTGCGGTTCCCGGACAGGCCCTGGCCGAGCCGCCACTCGGGGCCGTTCTCGGAGCCGGTGGCGCCGACCTGCCAGGTGCTGGTGGTGCCCTGCCCCTCCTGTCCGGCCGCCTGGTGGCCGCCGAGCACGAAGGTCTCGGTGCCCGGTCCGGCGCCCCGGTGCAGGAACTTCGGGTTGGCGAGCGTGAGCCGGGTGCCCACGGCCCCGTTCAGGGCGGCGAGCCGCCGCGGATAGCGCAGGTTCTTGACCACCCAGCCGGAGGACGCGGCCTGCCGCAGGGCCGCCGTGATGGCCTGCGGCCCGAACCGTTCCTCGATCGCCAGCCGCGGCGCGAGCCCTTCGGCCTGGAGCGCGGGGTCCTCGCGGACGCCTTTGTCGCGGGCGGCGGCCCGGGACAGCAGCTGGAAGGCGAGGTCGCGGACGGCCTGTCCGTCGCCGACCGTCTCCACCAGCTGCCAGTCGCGCAGCGGCTGTCCGGCGGAGGGCCGGGGCACCAGCGTGGCCAGGTCGCCGATGCCCTCGGCGGTGACGGCGTGGTCGGGGCGCGGCGCCTGCGCCCGCCGCCGGCCGCGTGCCGCCTCCTGCCGCTGTCTGCCCTCCTCGTCGAGGGTGAACTCGGTCGGGGTGACGAGCCGTACGTCCTGCTCGTCCAGGTGCAGTCCGGCCAGCCGTTTCGGTTCGGGTGCGTCCTGGCCCGGGGAGCCGGGGGTGAGGGCGCGGCCGAGTGTGCGCTGCCGGGAGGTCATGGTGACGTCGACGTCCAGCCGCAGGGCCGCTCCGAAGGTACTGGCCGTCTCGGAGCCGTTGGTGAGGACGTCCGTGCGGGTGGTGGGTCCGCCCTGGTTGCGGCGGGTGCCGGTGCGGTGCCGCTCGTAGCGGGCCGAGCCGGTCAGGAAGCCGGGGACGAGCCTGGCCTGCCCGAGCACGAGGCCGCCGATCGAGCGGGAACTGCTGCGGCCGCTCTGCGCGTTGCCGGCCACGCCGGAGTGGCTGCGCACCAGCCAGTTGTCGGTGTCGCCGAGGTAGCCGGTCTCGCGGAGCTGCCCGCGGACCAGGAGCTGCACGTCGTGCGAGTGCAGCGTGGTCTTGCGGCGCAGCCGCACCCGGATGCCGGTCGTGGTCAGCTGGTCCTTGTTGACCCGCAGGTTGGTCTCGGACAGGGCGGCCATCAGTTCGCGGTGGTTGCGCCGCTGCACCGCGGCCTCCTCCTTGCCGGGCGTGGGAGCCGGGTCCGTGCCGAAGGCGGGCAGGTAGCCGGCCAGCCGGGGATCGGTCGCGAACAGCTCCTGGACGGCCCGGACCATGGGGCCGGTGTCGAGTCGGCTGAGGACGACGCTGGAGCCCATGGCGCCGAACGGGAGGTGCCGCTCGACGTCGGTCTCCGCACCGTTCTCGTCGGTCCGCCGCGGTTTCTCGATGAACTCCCCGGCCTCGACGCCGGGCGGCAGCGGCAGCCCGAGCGACCGTGCCTCGTCGGCCCGCAGGCTCATCCACACCTGCATCGAGTGCCGGGCGGCCCGGGTGCCGGGGCGCAGGACGTTCTCGGCCGAGCGCGGGCCGGTGCCCTCGGCGGTGAACCGGACGGTCGCCAGGTAGAGGACTTTGTCGCCGCGCACCTCCGCGCCCTGGCGGCTCGACACGGTCTGCTCGGCCACCGTGAACCGCGCCTTGCGGGCCGCCGCGACCGGCATGGCCGTCGCCCGTACCACGGCGGCGTTGCCGGCCGCTCCGACGCCGATGGCCGGGCCGAGACCGCCGGTGACGGCGCGTCCCTTGCCCGCGCTCTCGGTGAGGGTGTGCTGGGTCTGCTGGTGGGTGCGCAGCTGGGTCCCGCCGGTGCCCCAGGCGGGCGACATGCCGGTGATCTCGGCGTGCAGGCGGTAGCTGCCGACGCTGCTGCCGTCCTTGGACGCGAGGTCCTCGCCGGTGACGCCGTCCCGCAGCAGCCGGGGCATGTCCTCCAGGACGGTCGCCGTGGAGGTCGCCTCGTAGAGCCGGGCGCGGCCGGGGGCACCGGGCGCGGTGAGGGAGGGGTGCAGGACGCCGGCGACCGTGTCGAAGAGCCCGCCGCCGCCCTGGTGCGGGCCGGCGGTGTCGGTGACGGCGACCGGGGCCAGGGAGTCGGCGAGGGTGACGAGCCGGGCGGTGCCGGCCTGGAGCGGCTGCGGGGCGGCGGGCGGTGTGGTGCCGGCCGGGACGAGGTGTTCGGTGGGGACGCGCTGGGTGAGGGTGCCGGAGCCGTGGAAGGTCTGCGCGGGCCGCGCCGCGTGCTGGGCTCCCCGCTGCTTGATCCGCACGCCGTAGCGCACCTTGCGCGGTGCCTCCACCGAGCCCTTCTCGCTGCGCAGCACGCGGGGTTCGGCCACGTTGCGCTGGCCGCGGGACTCCCGCGCGGACTGCCAGGGCTGCGCGTTCGCCAGGCCCGCGCCGCCCAGCCACAGTCCCGGTACGACGGGTGCGAGCCCGAAGGCCATGCCGCCCAGGCCCTTGCTGGATCCGCCGGTCGCGGTGGTCGCGACGGTGGTGGCGGTGTTGTGCTGGACGTCGACCTTGGTGTCCTTGCCCTCGGCGTCGTCCAGCGCGGCGAGCGGCGGCCCGGCCGGGTCCTGCACGGTCCGGGCGAGCACGTCCTTGGGGTGGAAGGCGGGCGGCCGGTCGTCGGCGGCGCGGGTGATGCTGACGGTGACGTCGTACCACTCCTTGCCGTTCTTGCCCTGGACCGCGAAGGCGCGGCCCGGCCCGTAGAAGGACTCGGGGCGTCCGGCCAGCTCGGCGGCGATGTCGGCGACCGTGCCCGCGCCGTGTCCGACGACGGCGGCCACCGCGTTGCGCACGAACTCCTGGCCGGTCAGCGCGTACGCCGTGGACAGTCCGGCGGCCCGGAAGTACATCAGGTAAGGGGGCACCTCAAGGCCCGGGTCGGTGTTCTCCTCCTCCACGGTGGCCACCGGCGCCACCGGCCGGCCGCGTACCGCCGACGGGGGGAGGACGCCCTTGCCCTTGGCGCGCCGCAGCGCCTGCGTGGTGG
Organism: Streptomyces sp. NPDC101237; assembly: GCF_044767465.1. Taxonomy (NCBI): domain Bacteria; kingdom Bacillati; phylum Actinomycetota; class Actinomycetes; order Kitasatosporales; family Streptomycetaceae; genus Streptomyces; species Streptomyces sp. NPDC101237. Next base: position 124,352 of record NZ_JBIWNY010000006.1, read on the forward strand.
CCGCGTTCCCGGCCTTCCCCTGCAGGGCCAGCATCGCGTGTTCCGTGGGGCCCACGGGCACGGTCGCGCGCAGGGGGGTCGGGGTGGTCGGCAGCGGTGGCCGGGAGTTCTCGGAAGAAGGGGATTTCCCGCCGTCACCTGACTGCCGCTGCGTCCGCACGGAGTCAACGTAAAGGCGGCCGGGCCAGGCGGAACGTCCTCCGCCTCAGTTGTCATCCCGGTCTGGTCGACCGGTCAACTGCCGTACATCCGGACGTCGTTCAACCCGTCCGGGACGGCTACGACACCCTCGGGAACCGGGCCTGGAGCGTCCAGATCGCCGGGTTGTCCGCCAGGCCCTCGTGCATGTCGGTGAGGTCGGCGATCAGGTCGTGCAGGAAGTCCCGTGCCTCGCGGCGCAGTTCGGTGTGGGAGAAGGTGAGCGCCGGCTCCTCGGCCGGCATCCAGTCGGCCTCGACGTCCACCCAGCCGAAGCGGCGCTCGAAGAGCATGCGGTCGGTGGACTCGGTGAAGTCGAGTTCCGCGCGCTGCGGCCGGGAGGCCCGGGAGCCCGCCGGGTCGCGGTCGATCCGCTCCACGATGTCGCACAGCGCCCACGCGAAGTCGAGCACCGGCACCCATCCCCAGGCTGTGGACAGTTCCCGGTCCGCCTTGGTGTCGGCGAGGTAGACGTCCCCGCAGAACAGGTCGTGGCGCAGCGCGTGGACGTCCACCCGCCGGTAGTCGGTCTGGGGCGGGTCCGGGAACCGGTTGGAGAGGGCGTAGCCGATGTCGAGCACGTCGTCGATGGTGTCATGGCGTCCCGGCATCCCGTGCGCGCCCCGGTCAGCCCCGCGCGAGGACCGGCCGTACGGCGGCGCGGGCCGCCCCGGTCATCCCTTCGCCCCGCCCAGTTCCTTGCGCAGGACGGCGCACGGCCGCCCGAGCCGCCGGTCCGGACGGTACCCGATCACCTCGTACCCGAGGGCCGTCCAGAACGCGAACCCCTTCGGGTTGTTCTCCAGCACGGCCAGCCGCACGGCGTCCCGTCCGGCCGCCCGGAACCGCTCCTCGACCCCCTCGGCGATCCGCCGCCCGTACCCGCGGGCCCGCGCCGCCGCGTCGACCAGCAGCAGCCCGATCCACGGATCGGGGTCCTCCGGATCGGGATGCCGGGCCAGCGTGATCGCCACGCCGACCAGCCGGCCCTCGGCCCGCGCCAGCAGCACCTCGACGTCCGGGTTCACCATCTCGTCGGCGAGCGCTTCTGCCACCTGCTCGGGCCGGATGTCGTCGGGGTCGGGGAAGTCACCGCTGAGCGCCTGGAACTCCCGGTCCGAGGCGTACAGCGCGGTCAGCTCGGTGAGCAGCGGGGCCGGGATGTCGTGGTCGGCGGTGAGGGGGAGCGGGGCGAGGATCATGGGGGCAACTTATCGGGCGGATAGCGGGGCAGACCGTCCGTGGCGATGGTCCAGTCGCCGATGGTGACGTCCTCGCCGTGGACGAAGTGGTCGTGGCGCTCGCTCCTCGTCGTCTGTGCCCAGGGGCAAGGACCGTCGCCTCCATGCTAGGTCTCCTCGGGAGGATCGCTCCGGCAGTCGCGGCACAGTCCCGGCTCGGCGGAGCGGAAGCCCCGGTCGCAGCCGTCGCAGTTGCGCACCCGGGTGGGGGCGGCGGGCGGCGGGGCCGGGGCCCGGAAGGGCGGTGGTGGCGGCAGGCCGTCCGCCAGCCGGTGGGCCAACAGGGCGGCGGGCCGGTGGAGCGGCTCGTCGGGCAGCCGGGCGGTCAGGGCGTGCCGTACGGCGGCGGGGGTGACGTCCCGCTCCAGCCACGCCATGACGCCCGGCGCCAGATGCCCGGTGTCGGCCTCCGACAGCATGAGCCGCGCGTCGTGGCGGCGAAGTCCCGCGAGGACGTCGACGGCCGTCCGCAGGAGCGCGGGGGAGGAGCGGGCCGGACCCGGTACGGGCGGCAGCGCCTTCTTCCGTCCGGGCTCCCGCGCCGCCGTCTTCGGCCGGGCCGCGTCCTCGGGGTGCCCGGCGCGGTGGCCGGGCCGGTTGCAGGAGACCGTACGGGTGACGATCCGGCCGTCCGCGATCCGCTCCCGTTCCCGCCGCAGATAGCCCTCGGCCTCCAGCTCCCGCAGCGCGGCCGCGATACGGTCCCTGCCCTCCGGGAAACGGGCCGCCAGGCTCTTGATGTCGACCCGGGCGCCCTTGGGGAGCGACTGGATGTGCACCCCGAAGCCGATCGCGAGCGCCGACAGGGTGGGGTGCTGCGCCAGGTGGTTGCCGATCACCACGAAGTGGGAGGTGTGGCGGGCGTTGTCGTGCAGGAGACCGCCGGACCCCCGATTCGGGTGCTTCTTGGTGGCAACACGGGGCTCGGCGCACGAGGGCGCGCTAGGGTTTTTCGTATCCATCGGGAAGGTGTTGCTTCCTAGGTGGTCAGGCCCTCGCACTGGGATTGCCGTCCCGGCGGGGGCCGAAGTTTTTTCGCTGCTGTCGCGCTGAGCGTAGGGCACGCAACCCGCACCAAAGCCAGTCGAGTTGGGCATATTCACTCGCGGGAGTGACGCCGGGCGGCGGGCGGGAGGGGTGGGGCTTGGTGGGGTTCTTTTCCCCGGTTTCCTTCCTTGGTCAGTGGCGTCCCTGGGCACCGCGGCCCGCGTCTCCGGGCTTCGGTGACACGTCGATCTCGGCCCACACGGTCTTGCGCGGCGACAGACCCGGCGCCACGCCCCACTTGTCGGCCAGCGCCTCCACGAGGACCAGCCCGCGGCCGGACTCGGCGTCCGGTGCGAGCGGCCGGGAGTGCGGCGGGCGGTCGCCGCGGGTGTCCGTCACCTCGATCCGCAGGGTTCCTCCCACGACGTAGAGCGCGAGCCCGAAGTCCCGTCCCGGCACCCGTCCGTGCGTCGCCGCGTTCGCCGCCAGCTCGGCCACGATCTGCCTCGCCGGGTCCAGCGGCAGCCCCCAGGCGCGCAGTTGCTCGGCGGCCAGCAGCCGGGCCAGGCGGGCGCCCCGCGGCGTGGACGACAGCCGCAGGCTCATGTTGCGGACGGGGGTGGAGATTTCATCGTTCACATCACTCAGCGTGGCCGGGCCTGCATACCGTGAACAGTGACGAAGCCCTTGCGTACGGTGACTGTCCGGACCTTGTCCGGTGCTGTCCTGGCTGTCGGGCGCGGGCGTACGGCACGGAGGGGTGTGGGATGAGCGAGGTGACCGAGCCGGGCTGGGAGGTCGACCCGGACGACGACTGGGGCGTGGCGGTCGTCGCCACGGTCGGGCGTCAGCTGAAGCTGCGGCGGGAGGCGGCGGGGATGCGGGCCGCCGAGTTCGGAGAGGTCGTCGGCTACGGCGAGGACATGGTCTACAAGGTCGAGGGCGGCAAGCGGATCCCTCGCCAGGAGTATCTGAACCGGGCGGACGAGGTGCTGGGCGCGGGCGGCCAGGTCTCGGCGATGTGGGAGGACGTGAAGAGGGTCCGGTACCCGAAGAAGGTACGGGAGTTGGCCAAGCTGGAAGCGCAGGCCGTTGAGATCGGCTTGTACGAGTGCAACATCATCGCTGGTCTGCTGCAGACGCCTGAGCATGCGCGAGCAGTGATCTCCGCAGCGCAGCCGCCCTACTCTCCGGACGACGTCGAGCGCATGGTGACGGCGCGTCTGGCCAGGCAGTCAGTTTTCGAGCGCGACCCGGCTCCGTCCATGCACTTCGTGCTAGAAGAGGCGCCGCTGCGTCGGCCGGTTGGGGGCACAATGGTGTGGCGACAGCAGCTTGAACGGCTGCTGGAAGCAGGGCGATTGCACCACGTCACACTTCAGGTCATGCCGACCAACACTGACGCGCATCCAGGGCTGGACGGCAGGATCGAGTTGCTGAAGTTCCCGGACGGCACGGCCGTCGGACGCGCAGACGGTGTGTTCAACGGGCGACCGACCACTGACCCGAAACAGCTTCGCCTCATTGAGCTGCAATATGGCACCATCCGGGCGCAGGCTCTCCCTCCCCGGGAGTCACAGGCCTTTATTGAGCAACTGCTGGGAGAGACATGATCCGCAACGCCTCCTCCGTGGAGCCTGCCGAGCTGGTGTGGTTCAAGAGCAGCTACAGCGGCGGCACCAACGGAGAGTCCTGCCTCGAAATAGCCCCCACCCCCACGACCATCCACGTCCGTGACTCCAAGTACCGCACGGCCCCCGGCCCCCGGCTCACCCTCGCGCCCGCCGCCTGGGCCCCCTTCGTGGCGTACGCGGCGTCGGTGATCTGAGGGCGGACGCCAGGAGCCCCCGGCCGCGACCCACGCGACCGGGGGCTCCCGCACTGCGCAGCGGTCGTCAGACGTTGACGCCGAAGTCCTGGGCGATGCCGACCAGGCCGGACGCGTAGCCCTGGCCCACCGCGCGGAACTTCCACTCCGCGCCGTTGCGGTACAGCTCGCCGAAGACCATCGCGGTCTCGGTGGCCGCGTCCTCGGAGAGGTCGTAGCGGGCGATCTCGGCGCCGCCGGCCTGGTTGACGATCCGGATGTAGGCGTTGCGCACCTGGCCGAAGTTCTGCGAGCGGGTCTCCGCGTCGTAGATCGAGACCGGGAAGACGATCTTGTCGATGTCGGCCGGGAGGGCCGCCAGGTTGACGTTGATCGCCTCGTCGTCGCCGGCACCCTCACCCGTACGGTTGTCGCCCGTGTGGACGATCGAGTTGTCCGGGGTCTGCTTGTTGTTGAAGAACACGAAGTGGCCGTCGGAGTAGACCTTGCCCTGCGGGTTGACCGCGATCGCCGAGGCGTCGAGGTCGAAGTCCGTGCCGGTGGTCGTGCGGACGTCCCAGCCGAGGCCCACGGTGACGGCGGTCAGGCCCGGAGCCTCCTTGGTGAGCGAGACGTTGCCACCCTTGGACAGGCTTACAGCCATGGTCGGGAGTCCTTTCCCTTGTCTGCGTACGGCCGTGCGGCGTACGGGCTTGAAGCTACAGCTACCCGTATGAACGCCACGAGGGGTACCGAAGGTTCCATCTCGCTTTACTTTCTTTACCGAACGGGTGACGGAGGATAATCGCGTGACGTGTGCCGGTCAGCCGCGCGACCATGGGGACATGTCCGGTCCGTACCTCATCCGCGGCTCCGTCTCGCTCCCCGAGGCCGAGCTCCACTGGCGTTTCTCGCGGTCGTCCGGTCCGGGCGGGCAGCACGTCAACACCAGTGACTCGCAGGTGGAGCTGCGCTTCGACCTCGCGAACACCACGGCGCTGCCCCCGGTCTGGAAGGAACGCGCGCTGGCCCGGCTGGCCGGCCGTCTCGTCGACGGCTCGGTGGTCGTACGGGCGTCCGAGCACCGTTCGCAGTGGCGCAACCGCGAGACCGCCGCCGTACGCCTCGCGGCGCTCCTCGCCGAGGCCACCGCGCCGCCGCCGAAGCCCCGCACGCCGACCCGTATCCCCCGCGGCATCAACGAACGGCGCCTGCGGGAGAAGAAACAGCGGTCGGACACCAAACGGGGGCGCTCCGGCCGCGACTGGTCGTAGTCGCCGACGGCTGATCCACCCGGTGGATCCCCGCCGCAATTTTCCGTTCGCGATCGCATCGCGCCGCGGTTCCGCCTTTCCCTGGGCCCCCGCGGAATGTGTGCCCGAGGGAATGGAAAAACAGACCGCGCGGTTTCATCCGAGCTGCCGGTAACGGCCCCGGAAATACAACAGCGGTCCGCCTTCCGTGCTCGGGAGTTCCGCGGACAGGACGCGGCCGATCACCAGAGTGTGGTCACCGGCGATCACCCGCTGCTCGGTACGGCATTCCAGGGTCGCGAGCGCGCCGCCGACCAGCGGGGCGCCGGTGGCCTCGCCGCGCGTGTACGGAATGTCCTCGAAGAGCAGCCGGTCGCTGATGCGGCCCTTCATCGCGAAGCGGCCGGCGATGTGCCGCTGGCTCTCGGTGAGCACGGAGACGGCCCACAGCGGCTGCTCGTCCAGCAGGTCGTCCATACGGGCACCGGTACGCAGGCTGACCAGCACCAATGGCGGATCCAGGGATACCGACACGAACGCGGTCGCGGTCATGCCGACGTCCTCGCCCGCCGGTGCCATCGGGTCGTCCGGATCGAGCGGCGGCTCCTGCGCGGTCACCAGGACCACGCCCGCGGCGAGCCGCGCCAGGGCCGCCTTGAACACATCGTTGCTCACCCCCACAGCATGCCCGGTGGCTTCTGCGGCGGTGAGGGAGGGAGTCTTCAGCACATCCGAAACGCTAGTGTCGGCCCCCGTCCGCCGACATCGGCCATCCGCCCGAGGCGGGTCCTAGGACCAAGGGCGGGGTGCCGAAAGCTCGTAACGTGCATCATGTGCACACACACCCAAAGGCTGTGTTCGGTAAACGCACAGGGAAAACGCAGAAACTCCACGCAATTGCTCATCTTCTGCTGTGACTTGAGTCACAAGGGGCATTAATTGTTGACCCTGTGTACCGAGTGGGCAGCGCGCTGTGATTCAGTGGCGGGGGAAAGTAGCGCCGAAGCAGACCCTTGATTCGCTGCGAGGTCTCGGGGGGAGGGCGAACATGGAGACCGAGTCGGAACCCTACGTCCGTCTTGCGTCCCTGCGACAACTGCATCAGGTCATGGCCGACATGAACACGGCCCGCAGCCTGGCGGACACGTTGCAGACCGTCGCCGACGGTGTGATCACCGCCCTCGGGTTCGAGATGGCGTGCGTGAACCTCGTGCGCCCCGACGGTGATCTCGTGGTCGCGGCCCTCTCCGGCAACTCCGCCGCCGAGGCGCTGATCACCGGCCGCGTCGGCTCCCGCGACTCCTGGGACCGGCGGCTCGGCATGGGCGAGAAGTGGGGCGACCTCGTCTTCATACCGCACACCGAGGGCTGGATCCTCGACGACGACGACGTGCCGCAGTGGTACACCGACGGTCCCGCGCCCCGCTTCGAGGACGAGTGGCACCCCTCGGACCGCCTCTTCGCCCCCATGTACACGCCGGGCATATCCGGCAGCTCCTGCGGCGAACTGCTCGGCGTGATCTCCGTGGACCGCCCGCGCAACGGCCGGCATCCCGGCGCCTGGGGCCGCGAGGCCCTGCAGATGTACGCCTTCCAGGCCGCGATCGCCATCAGCAACGCACGCCTGCGGGCCAACATGCAGCGCGCGCTGGTCAGGCTGGAGCGCGAGCAGCAGGCCCTGCGCGCCAGCGAGGAGTCGTTCCGGCAGGCCTTCGAGTACGCCCCCTCCGGCATGGCGATAGCCGAGATGGGCGGCGACCAGCACGGCCGAATACTGCGCACCAACGACGCCCTGTGCCGCCTGCTGGGCCGCCCCGCCTCCGCGATGCGCCGCTACTCCTTCTCCGACCTGGTCCACCCGGAGGACATCGGCACCCTGCTGCGGACCTCCGCGGAGGGCGGCCGCGCCGAGCTCCGCCTGGGCCGCCGGGACGGGACGTACGTCTGGGTCTCGCTCCGCAACTCCGTGGTCGCCGACGCGGCCGACGGGCCCCGCTTCCTCCTCACCCACGTCGAGGACATAGAGGAGCGCAAGCGCCGCGAGCTGCAGCTCGCCCACCGCGCCTCCCACGACTCCCTGACCGGCCTGCCGAACTCCGCCGAGCTGCGCTCCCGGCTCTCCTCCCGGCTCTGCCGCCGCGCCGACACCGACGGCCTGGAGTCCCTGGACGCGGCCTACGGCCACCCCGCCTACGACGTCAACGGCCACGGCTTCGACTTCGCCGCGTCGGCCCAGTCGTACGACGGCTACGACCACCACGTGCACACCGTCGCCCCCGAGGAGGGCCGCGACGACGGCGCGAAGGGGCTCGCGGTGCTCTTCTGCGACCTCGACGGCTTCAAGTCGATCAACGACCGGTTCGGGCACAACGCGGGTGACGCGGTTCTCATCGAGGTCGCGCGCAGGCTGAGCCGGGGCGTCCGGGACGGCGACACCGTGGCCCGTCTCGGCGGCGACGAGTTCGTGATCCTCGCCGACGGACTCGGCAAGGCCGACGCCCAGGACCTGGCCGTACGGCTGCGCAACGAGATCATCCAGCCGATCCGGGCCGAGGGCCGGGCCGTGCGGGTGGGCGCCAGCTTCGGCATCGGCTGGGCGCACTGCGGCATGACGGCGGACGAAGTCCTGAAATCCGCTGACGAGCGGATGTACGTAGAGAAACGATCTCGTCCCAAACAACATCGCCGGGCGGGATGACTCCCAGGTCATCGCGTTGATGCGGTATGAGTCACCCGTTTGGCTCAGTCAGACCGGGTACGCTCGACTCTCAATACCTGTACCGCATCCGCCCGCACCTGTTGAGGAGTACCAAGGGATGACGCCCGGCGACAACGGCGCGAGCACGCCCGAGGACGACGACCCGTTCGGCTACCTGTACGCCGACGGCCAGGCCAGAGGAGCCCAGCCGCCGTCCGGCTCCGGTGGTTACGGCTACCCGAACGCGGTCAGCAGGGTGCGCTCGGTCGGCGAGCGGACCTACGGCGGCCAGCAGCAGGCGCCGCAGGCACCGCCGTACGGCGGTCAGACCATCCCGCAGCAGCAGCCGGGTGCCGGCTACGGCCAGCCGCCGTCCGCGGCCTACCAGGCCCCGGAGACCTTCCCGGGCGGCGCGCCGGCCTCCCGCCAGGCCCCGCAGAACACCGGCCGCGGCCGAGGCCCCAACACCAAGGGCCTGCTCATCGGCGCGATCGCGGTGGTCGCGGCGGTCGTCATAGGCATCAGCGTCGCGATGCTGAACGGCAACGGCGACGACAACAAGGCCAACACCGGCGCCTCGACGTCCCCGACCCAGTCCGAGTCCCCCTCCTCCACCCCGTCGAGCACCAGCTCGGTCTCGGCGTCCGGTGACATCTCACCGGTCGACGCCAAGGCCCTGCGCCTGGACGGCGGCGCGAGCCTGGCCTCGGACATCCAGGGCGCCAAGGCCGACGGCGGCATCTATGTCACGAACTTCAACCAGACCGGCGCCGGCGTCACCTGGACGGTCAACGGCATCCCGTCGGACGGCATCTACACCGTCTTCGCGCACTACAGCGCCGTCAAGGACGCGAGCATGACGCTGTCCATCAACGGCAAGGCGTTCGGCAGCAAGTTCTCGCTGCAGAACTACACACACCAGACCGACCCGGCCAAGGCCTGGACGACGTCCTACACCTATCCCACCCTCACCAAGGGCACCAACACGATCTCCCTGTCCTGCCAGAGCGGAGACAGCTGCGACATCCTGCTGGACCAGCTGTGGGTGAGGCAGGGCAAGCACACGAACAAGGACTAGGCGGTCGTGGTCCCGCCGGTCACCGTGACCTGGTCGAGCAGCTTCTCGTAGGTCGGGCGGTCGAAATCGCCTGCCGCCGGGGATCGTACGGTCGCCGCCGACAAGGCGACGGCCCGTGCCAGGCGGTCCGGCCACGGCAGGTGTTCGACCAGGCCGGAGAGCAGGGCGGCCACCGCCGAGTCGCCCGCGCCGGTCGGGTTGCCGTGGATCGGGGTCGGAGGCGTTGCGTGCCAGCGGCCCTCCGGGGTCACCGCCAGCAGGCCCCGTGGGCCCAGTGAGGCGACCACCGCGCGGGCGCCGCGACGGCGGGCGTCCTGGGTCGCGCGGGCCGGGTCGTGGGAGCCGGTGAGTTCGGCCAGCTCGTCGGCGTTCGGCTTGACCAGGTCCGGGCGGGCGGCCACACCGCGCCGCAGCGGCTCCCCGCTGGTGTCGAGGAGGACGGGGACGCCGGCGGAACGGGCCGTCCGTATCAGCCCGGCGTATGCCCCCACCGGCACTCCCGGCGGCAGGCTGCCGCACAGCGCCACCGCCGAGGCACCGGGCAGCAACTCCTCGTAACGACCGAGGAAGGCAGCCCACTCGGCGGCTGCTATCTGCGGACCCGGCTCGTTCAACTGGGTCGTGTCACCCGACAGTTCGTCCACGACGGCGATGGTGCGGCGCGTCGGCCCGGCGACCGGGAGCAGCGCGTCCACCACCCCCGCCGACTCCGCGAGCCGCTCCCGCACCGACCGTCCGGTGGCCCCGCCCGCGAAGCCGGTCACCGTCGTCGCGTGCCCGAGCGCTGCCAGCACCCGGGAGACGTTCACGCCCTTGCCGCCCGGCCGTTCGGTCACGTCCGTGACGCGGTGCGAGGTGTGCGGGCGCAGGACACCGACCCGGTAGGTGATGTCGAGAGCGGTGTTCAGCGTGACCGTGAGGATCATCGGCGACCTCCCCCTCGCGCCGTGCGTATCGGAATCCTGATCATGCCAAAGAGACGGCGACCGGCCTAGGCAGGCCCTACAGTTCGGGTCTGGTGTGGAGGACCTCGCGGGCCTGTTCCGCGGCTCGGGCGATGCTTTCGCTGACGAAGTCGAGGAACCGGGCGATGTTCTCCAGGCGGGTGGCGGCCGGGGTGCCGGGGACGAGGACGCCGACGCCCTGCCGTGCGATCTCCACGATCCGGGCGGTGGACCGGGCGCTGGCCATCATCGACTGGTACCAGATGTCGTCGTCGACGACATAGCGCTCGCGGCGGCCCTCGCCCTGCTCCCGGCGGACGAGCCCCTGGCTCTCCAGGAACGCGATCGCCTTGGAGACGGAGGCGGGGCTGACCTGCAGACGTTCGACGAGTTCGGCCGCCGTGAGGCTGCCCGTGTCGGCGAGGGTGAGGGACGCCAGCACCCGGGCCGGCATCGCGGTCATGCCCGACGCCATCATGACGCCGGTCAGCGTCTCCTCGTACGCGCGCACGGCCTCCGGGTCGCGTCCGTGGGCGGGCGCCGGCGCCCCGGCGTCCCGGGGCGCGGCCTGCCTGCTGCGGTGGGCGCGGCGCTCGGTGGCGCGGTGCGCCTGGTCGGCCCGGTAGCCGGCGGGACCGCCGTTGCGCAGCACCTCGCGGGTGACCGTCGAGGTCGGGCGGTCGAGGCGGCGGGCGATCTCGGCGTAGGCGAGGTCGTCGGCCAGCCCCTGCGCGATCTGGCGGCGTTCCTGCTGGGTGAGCCTGCCTCCCGGCATCGCGTCCTCTTTCGTCCGTACGGGTCCCTGTCGCTCCCACCGTAGCGTTCGGCTCCAGTCCATTGCAACGATGCGAGAGGTGCGTTGCGTTCACCTCGATGATGAGTGCAATGAAATAGGGCCATTGATCTGCGTGTCCTTCAATCCATGGCATCAAGTACATTGCCGAAGTCGTGAACGCAACGTAGCTTTTCATTCATCGGAAACAGAGAGCGACAGGAGAGCACGATGCAGAAGTTCGACACCACCGCCCCGGTCTCCGCCGTCCTGGAGATCCCCGCCGGACGGGTCCAGCTCATCGCCGCGGACCGCGCCGACACCACCGTCGAGGTGCGGCCCGCCGACCCCGCCAGGAACCGTGACGTCAAGGCCGCCGAGCAGACCGGCGTCAGCTACGCCGACGGTGTCCTGCGGATCGAGGCCGCGGCCTCCGGCGGCAGGCTTCTGGGACCGTCCGGGTCCGTGGAGGTCACCGTCCAGCTCCCCGCGGGCTCCCGCGTCGAGGTCCGCGCCTCCGGCGCCGAACTCCGCGGCGTCGGACGCCTCGGTGACCTGGACTTCGACGGCGCCTACCGGCGGATCAAGATCGACGAGGCCGCGGGCGTCCGCCTCACCGCGGTCGACGGCGACATCGAGATCGGCCGGCTGGGCGGCCCCGCGGAGATCAGCACCGCCAGGGGCGCCATCCGGATCGCCGAGGCGGTGCGCGGCACGGTCGTGCTCCGCACCGAGGACGGCGACATCTCGGTCGGCGCCGCCGCCGGCGTCTCGGCCACCCTGGACGCCAAAACCGGCTACGGCCGCGTCGGCAACTCCCTCAGGAACGACGGCACCGCGGAGCTGGACATCCGCGCCACCACCGCCCGCGGCGACATCACCGCCCGCGGCCTCTGAGCGGATCCGTGCCGCCCACGACGGCGAACGGGCCCCGCCACCGCATCCGGGTGGCGGGGCCCGCCGCGTCAGCCCAGTTCGGGTACGACCACCCAGGCGCCCTGCCGCATCACGCCCTTCAGCGTGAAGCCGGCGTCGAAAAGGAGCAGGTCGGCGTCCTTGCCGGGCTCCAGGGAGCCGATCCGGTCGTAACGGCCCAGCAGGCGCGCCGGGTTGGCGGACAGCGCGGCCACGGCGTGCTCCACGGGCAGCCGGTCGACGGTCACCGCCCGCCGCAGCGCGCGGTCCAGGGTGAGCGTGGAGCCGGCGATGGACCCGCCCTCCACCAGCCGGGCGACCCCGTCCGTGACCTCGACCTCCAGCGGGCCCAGCAGATAGCGGCCGTCGCCGCTGCCGGCCGCGTCCATCGCGTCCGTGATGAACGCGACCCGGCCGGAGCCCGCGTGGTGGAAGGCCAACTGCAGCGCGGCCGGGTGCAGATGGGTGCCGTCGTTGATCAGCTCGACGGTCACCCGCTCGTCCTCCAGCAGGGCGGCGATCGGGCCGGGAGCGCGGTGGCCGATCTGCGGCATCGCGTTGAAGAGGTGGGTGGCGACGGTGGCGCCCGCGTCGATCGCCTCGACCGTCTGCTCGTACGTCGCGTCCGTGTGGCCGACGGCGGCGATGACGCCGTGCTCGGCTAGCAGCCGTACCGAATCGATGCCGCCGGGCAGTTCGGTGGCGAGCGTCACCATCCTGGCCTGGCCGCGCGCCGCGTCGAGCAGCTTGCGGACCTCCGCCGGGTCCGGGTCGCGCAGCAGCGCCTCGGAGTGCGCGCCCTTGCGGCACGGCGAGATGAACGGTCCCTCGAAGTGGACACCGGCGATCTCCCCCTGCTCGGCCAGCTCCGAGAGCAGGCCGGCCTGGCGGGCGAGGACGTCCATGTCGTCGGTGACGGTGGAGGCCACGAGGGTGGTCGTACCGTGCGCGCGGTGGGTGCGGACGCCGGTGAGGATCTGCTCCGCGGTACCGGAGCTGAAGGAGGCGCCGCCGCCGCCGTGGTTGTGGATGTCCACGAACCCGGGGAGCAGCCAGTGGCCGGTGACGTCGAGGATCTCGGCGTTCTCGGGGGCGTGAGCGGCGATGCGGGTGCCGTCGACCGCGACACGGCCGCTTTCGACCACTCCGGTCGGGAGGACTACCCGGGCGCCGTCGAGGACCAGGCCGTGCGTCCCGAGGCGCGGGTGCGTGAGGGCTGGTCGCGCAGTTCCCCGCGCCCCTGACGGGGCGCTGTCGTCGCGCTCGTTGGCAGCCATCAGGGCATTACCTCCGCAGTTGTAGTCGTAGTCAGCAGGTCCTGGGCGAGGAGCCCGGCCCCCAGACACCCCGCCGTGTCCCCCAGCGCCGCCGGGACGATCGCCGGCAGCTTCTGGAAGGTCACCCGGCTCCGCACGGCCTCCCGCAGGGGCTCGAACAGCACGTCGCCGGCCTCCGCGAGGCCGCCGCCGACGATCAGGACCCGCGGGTCCAGGAGGGTGAGGGCCGTGACCAGCCCGTCGGCCAGGGCGGCCACCGCCTCCTCCCACACCCGGACGGCGTTCGGGTCACCGGACGCGACGGACCGCGCGCACTGCGCCGCGTCCGCGTCCGGATCGCCGGTGGCGGCGGCCCACGCCTCGCTCACCGCGGCCGCCGACGCGTATCGCTCCAGACAGCCGCGCTGCCCGCACGGACACGGCACACCCTGCGGCCGTACGACGATGTGGCCGACCTCGCCCGCGAAGCCGTGCGCGCCCGGCTCCACCCGGCCGTCCAGACCGAAGCCGCCCGCGATGCCGGTGCCGAGCGCCACGAAGAAGAAGCGGTCCGCGCCCCTGCCCGCACCGAGCCGCCCCTCGGCCAGACCGCCGGTGCGCACGTCGTGGCCCAGGGCGACCGGGATGCCGAGGCGGTCGGCGAGCACGGCGCGCAGCGGTACGTCGCGCCAGCCGAGGTTGGCCGAGAAGACCGCGACGCCGTTCGGTTCGTCGACTATGCCGGGCACGGCGAGGCCGACCGCGGCCGCGCCCTCGCCGAGCCGGCGCTCGCCCTCGGCGTGCAGGTCGGCGGCGAAGTCAAGGATGGCGGCGACGACGGCGTCGGGCCCGCGCTCGCGGCCGGTCGCCCTGCGGTCCTGGTGGAGCAGCTCGCCGTCCGGCCCGACCAGCGCGGCCTTCATTCCGGTGCCGCCCACGTCCAGGGCGATGACATGTCTCACGGGAACAGTGTGGCCCTCCGACCCTCAAGAGGTCTAGTCCACTTGCGTGGTGTAGACCTTATGGGTCCACATATTGAACAGCGACACAGTTGGAACAGGGGCAGTACACGTGCGGCGGCGTAGGGCAGGAATGATCGCGGTGATGTCCGCCACGGGCATGACGGCGGTTCTTGGTGGCTGTGGGACGACCGGATCCTCGGACGTCACCCTCAGACTCGTCGCAGCAGACTACGGAGACTCCGCCGCCAACAGCTCGCAGAAGTACTGGGACCGGCTGGCCAAGGACTACGAGGCCCAGCACCCCGATGTGAAGGTCGACGTCAGCGTCTACTCGTGGAACGACGTCGACCGCAAGGTCAAGAACATGGTCGCCGCCGGCGACGCGCCCGACCTGGCACAGATCGGCGCGTACGCCGACTACGCGGCCGCCGGCGACCTGTACGAGGCCGGCGACCTGCTCTCCATCCCGGTCCAGGCCGACTTCCCCTCCCAGCTCGCCGAGGCGGGCCAGTGGAACCACGCGCAGTACGGCATCCCCTTCGCCGCGTCCACGCGTGTCCTCTTCTACAACAAGACCCTCTTCTCCGAGGCCGGCATCACCCCGCCCGCCACCTGGGACGACCTCGCGGCCGACGCGAAGGCCCTCAAGGCGCACGGCGTCACGTACCCGTACGCCCTGCCGCTCGGTTCCGAGGAGGCCCAGGCGGAGACCATGCAGTGGCTGCTCAGCGGAGGCGGCGGCTACACCGACGACATCGGCACCTACACGATCGACTCCGCGCGGAACGTCGAGACCTTCACCTGGCTCAAGGACGAGCTGGTGGGCAAGGGCCTGACCGGACCGACCTCGCCCGGCAGGCTCAACCGGGCCACGGCGTTCGCGGCCTTCGCCGACGGACAGGTCGGCATGCTCAACGGCCACCCCACGCTCATCAAGCAGGCTGAGAAGAAGGGCGTGAAGTTCGGGGCCGTCCCGATGCCGTCCCGCGCCGGCCAGACCACCAGCACGCCGTCCATGGGCGTCACCGACTGGATGGCGGCCTTCAAGCAGAACGGGCACGCCGAACAGGTCGGCGACTTCCTCGACTACGTCTACAGCGAGAAGAACGTCCTCGACTTCTCCCGCGAGTACGGCCTGCTCCCGGTCACCACGTCCGCCTCCCAGACGATGACCGACTCCTCGCGAGCGCAGGACAAGCAGCTCCGGCCCTTCCTCGAACAGCTGCCCACCTCCGAGCTGTACCCGGCGGGCAAGACCTCGTGGGCCGCGGTCAGCGCCGACGTCAAGAAGCAGATCGGCACCGCGGTCGCCTCCACCGGCGACCCGACCGGCGTGCTCACCCGGCTCCAGTCCGAGGCGACGGCGGCCGACAGCCGTGCGAAGACGGGCTGAGCGCTACGGTTCTCGGCATGGACCGGCAAGAACTGGGCGCACGCGAGCAGGCGATCCTCGCCCTGGAACGCCGGGGCTTTCCGAGCCCCGGCGCCAAGGAACGGGTGATCCGTGAGGAACTGGACCTGGCGCCGGTGCGCTACTACCAGCTCCTCAACGCCCTCCTCGACGACGAACGGGCCTTGGCCCACGACCCGGTGACGGTCAACAGGCTGCGGCGGGTGCGGGAGGGGCGGCGGTCGGAGCGGTAGGGGGTACGTGCGGGGCGGTGGGGGCCTGTCGCGCAGTTCCGCCCCCAGCCTCCGGCCGGAGGCGCCCCCAGCGCCCCTTGAGGACGCTCCGATACTGTCGGCGGTATGGGCACCCACTCCACGGAACCCCTTCCGACGCCTCGCACAGCCGCCGGCCGCGAAGGTCTTGCCGCACTCCTCTCGCAGCCGCGTTCCGCGCTCGTCGGGCTCGACTTCGACGGGACGCTCGCGCCGATCGTCGCCGATCCCGAGCAGGCCCGCGCGCACCCGGACGCCGTACCGGCCCTCGCCGCCCTCGCGCCCAAGGTGGCCTCCGTCGCCGTCATCACCGGCCGCCCCACCGACATCGCCGTCCGCTACGGCGGTTTCGCCGGCGTGCCCGGCCTGGACCACCTCGTCGTCCTCGGCCACTACGGCGCCGAACGCTGGGACGCGGCCACCGGCGAACTCACCGCCCCGCCCGCGCACCCCGGCATCGCCGCCGTCCGCGCCGAACTCCCGGCCGTCATCGACGCCGCGGGAGCGCACGGCACCTGGACCGAGGACAAGGGCCACGCCGTGGCCGTCCACACCCGCCGGGCCGAGGACCCGCAGGCCGCCTTCGAGGCCCTGCGCGCCCCGCTCACCGACCTGGCCACCCGGCACGGCCTGATCGTCGAACCGGGCCGCCTGGTCCTGGAACTCCGCCCGCCGGGCATGGACAAGGGCGTGGCCCTGCGCGCCTACGCACGGGAGATCGGCGCGGGCGCGATCCTCTACGCCGGCGACGACCTCGGCGACATCCCGGCCTTCGCCGCGGTGGAGAAACTGCGCGGGGAGGGCGTCCCGGGCCTGCTGGTGTGCAGCGGCAGCGCGGAGGTCACGGAACTCGCCGACCGGGCCGACCTGGTGGTCGACGGCCCGGAGGAAGTCGTCCGCCTCCTGAAAGCACTGGCCGAGCAGAGCGCCCCGTAAGGGCGCCGGGGGTGCCCCCGGCCGGAGGCCGGGGGAGGAACTGCGCGCCGAGCCCCCACCGGCCCGCGGCCGGGGAACTCAGCCCCGCAACGCCGCCAACTGCTCAAGGAACCAAGCCGCGGGCGGCAACGCGGTCGCCGCCGCGGCCAGCCGCTTCGACCGCTCCGCCCGCTCCTCGTCCCCCATGGTCAACGCCTCCTGCAAGGCACCGGCGGTCCCACCGATGTCGTAGGGGTTCACCACCACCGCGTCCTCGCCCAGCTCCTCGTACGCCCCCGCCTCCCGCGAGAGCACCAGCGCGCACCCCGCGTCCGAGACCAGCGGGATCTCCTTGGCCACCAGGTTCATGCCGTCCCGGATCGGGTTCACCAGCGCCACGTCGGCCAGTCGGTAGGCCGCGAGCGACCGGGCGAAGTCGTCCTTCACGTGCAGCACGACCGGGGTCCAGCCGGGCGTCCCGTAGGCCGCGTTGATCTCGTCGGCGACCCGCTGCACCTCGGCCGTGTAGTCGCGGTACACCGCGAGGTCCTGCCGCGACGGATACGCGAACGCGACGTGCACCACCCGCTCCCGCCACTCGGGGTGGTCGTCGAGCAGCTGCCGGTAGGCCAGCAGGCCCCGCACGATGTTCTTCGACAGCTCGGTCCGGTCCACCCGGACGATCGTCCGGCGGCCCTCGCCGATCTCCTCCCGCAGCGCCCGCATCCGCTCCTCCACGTCCGGTTCGTGCGACCGCTTCCGCAGGAACTCCGCGTCGGCCCCCAGCCCGTGCACCCCGATCCGGGTCTCACCGGCCGCCGGGATCCCCGGGCCCAGCACCGCGTGACAGCAGGCCACGAACGCGTCCGCCCACCGCCGGGTCAGGAACGCCGCGTGGTCCGCGCCCAGGATCCCGCCGAGCAGCTCCGCCGCGATGTCGTCGGGGAGCAGCCGGAAGTAGTCCGGCGGCGCCCACGGGGTGTGCGAGAAATGGCCGATACGCAGGTCCGGCCGCAGCCGCCGCAGCATCCGCGGGGCCAGCGCCAGGTGGTAGTCCTGGATGACGACGACCGCGCCCTGGCCCGCCTCCTGCGCCAGCGCCTCGGCGAACGCCTGGTTGTAGGCCTGGTACGACGCCCACTGGTGCCGGAACTCCGCGTCGAAGACCGGTTCCAACGGGGTCTGGTACAGCATGTGGTGGACGAACCAGAGCACCGAGTTCGCGACGCCGTTGTACGCGTCCGAGAACACGTCCGGGGCGATGTCGAGCATCCTGACCTGCTGCCCGCCGGTGTCCCCGGCCGGCAGCCGGCCGCCCTCGGCCCGCCGCACCGCCTCCCGGTCGCCGTCGCTCAGCGCCGCGCAGACCCACACCGCGTCCGCGTCCGGCCCGATCGCCGACAGGCCCGAGACCAGGCCGCCGCCGCCCCGTTTGGCGTGCAGCGAACCGTCGTCGCGCATCTCGTACGAAACCGGGCCGCGATTGGACGCGACCAGCACCTCAGCACCGCCGGTGGAAGACATACGCCTCAACCTAGCCCGGCCCGGAAACGCTCAAACGTGCGGTCACGTCCGACCCGCCGCGGTATACGGCCGTACGGCGAAGTCACGCCACCCGGCGTTCGGCGTACTCGGTGATCTCCGCCATCGGCGGCCGTTCCTCGGTGTCCACGGAGTAGGTGCGCGGTTCGAAGCCGTCCTCGCCCCGTTCGAACTGGGTCAGGGCGGGCCGGATCAGATGGCCGCGGGCCAGCCGCAGCTGGGCGGTGCGGTAGATCGCGGCGGACATCCGGCCGAGGGCCTGGCCGTCCTGGTGTCGGTGCTTGCGCACGCCGACGTCGACCTGGGCCAGGGCGTCCAGGCCGACCAGGTGCAGGGCGTCGACCAGCATGCCCAGCTCCACGCCGTAGCCGACCGGGAACGGGAGCTGTTCGAGGAGCGAGCGGCGGGCCGCGTACTCGCCGCCGAGCGGCTGGACGAACCCGGCCAGCTGCGGCCAGTGCATGTTCAGCAGCGGGCGGGCCATCAGCTCGGTGACCCGGCCGCCCTGTCCGGCCGAACCGGCGAGCGGGCGGTCGTACATCGCCTTGACCAGGTCCACGTCCGGGTCGGTCAGCAGCGGGCCGACGATGCCGGTGACGAAGTCGGAGGAGAACTCCCGCAGGTCGGCGTCGACGAAGCAGACGATGTCCCCGGTGGTGACCAGGAGCGAGCGCCAGAGCACCTCGCCCTTGCCGGGGACGGCGGGGATGCGCGGCAGGATCATGTCGCGGTGCACGACCCGGGCGCCGGCCGCCGCGGCCACCGCCGCCGTACGGTCGGTGGAACCGGAGTCGACGACCACGACCTCGTCGACGAGCGGCGCCTGCCGCATCAGGTCGTGGCGGATGATCGCGACGATGTCACCGACCGTCTCCTCCTCGTTGAGCGCGGGCAGCACGACGGAGACGGTCTGACCGGTGCGCTGCTTGGCGGCGAGTATCCGGTGCAGCGGACGTTCGTTCATGGACCAGGAGCGGGTGGCCAGCCAGCGCTCGACTTCTTCCAGCACAGTCAGCGGCTCCTCACTGTCACGATCACACTGCGGGGTGTGACCCATCTCGCGGTTCGGACGACTATCTCAACTGTCCTGGCCTTCGGTTACAGTCTTGAACAACGCCGATGACCATCGCATGTCCTGGGGTCACCGGCCGTTGACAACCGCATACCGCTCATCCAGAGGGGCAGAGGGATACGGCCCGATGAAGCCCCGGCAACCCTCCAGTCGGCTCTCGCTGATCGCTGTCGATCACTCGCGGGGCTCCCGGCTAGGGAAGGTGCCAAATCCGTCTCACGGCGAGATGCGTCGTGAGGAAGATGAGGAGAAAGGGCCTCGCCTCACATGGCTGTGCAGACTGCTGCGACCACCACCGACCCCGCGACCGTCGACCTCGGTCCCGCCACCGCACTGAGCTGCCGCGAGTGCGGCCACCGCGTGCCGCTCGGCCCGGTGTTCGCCTGCGAGGAGTGTTTCGGCCCGCTCGAGATCGCGTACGACTTCTCGGCCTACGACACCGAGGAGCTGCGCAAGCGCATCGAAGCGGGTCCCGCGAACATCTGGCGCTACGCGCCGCTGCTGCCCGTCCCCGCGGACGTGGCGACCAAGCCGAACATCAACCCGGGCTGGACCAAGCTCGTCCAGGCCGACAACCTGGCCAGGGAGCTGGGCGTCACCGGCGGCCTGTACGTCAAGGACGACTCCGGCAACCCGACGCACTCCTTCAAGGACCGCGTCGTCGCCCAGGCCGTCGAGGCCGCGCGCGCCTTCGGCTACACCACGCTCTCCTGCTCCTCCACCGGCAACCTCGCCGGCGCGGTCGGTGCCGCCGCCGCGCGGGCCGGCTTCCGCTCCTGCGTGTTCATCCCGCACGACCTGGAGCAGGGCAAGATCGTCATGGCCGCGATCTACGGCGGCGAGCTCGTCGGCATCGAGGGCAACTACGACGACGTGAACCGTTTCTGCTCCGAGCTGATCGGCGACTCGGCCGGTGAGGGCTGGGGCTTCGTCAACGTCAACCTGCGTCCCTACTACGCGGAGGGCTCCAAGACCCTGGCGTACGAGATCTGCGAGCAGCTCGGCTGGCGGATCCCGGACCAGCTGGTGATCCCGATCGCCTCGGGCTCGCAGCTCACGAAGATCGACAAGGGGCTGCAGGAGCTGATCAAGCTCGGGCTGGTCGAGGACAGGCCGTACAAGATCTTCGGTGCGCAGGCCGAGGGATGCTCGCCGGTGTCGGTGGCCTACAAGGCGGGCCACGACGTGGTCCGGCCGCAGAAGCCGAACACGATCGCCAAGTCCCTCGCCATCGGCAACCCGGCCGACGGACCCTATGTGCTGGACATCGCGCGCCGTACCGGCGGTGCGGTGGAGGACGTCACCGACGAGCAGGTCGTCGACGCGATCAAGCTGCTCGCGCGGACCGAGGGAATCTTCGCGGAGACCGCCGGCGGGGTGACGGTCGGCGTCACCAGGAAGCTCATCGAGAACGGGCAGATCGATCCGTCGAAGTCGGTCGTCGTACTGAACACGGGTGACGGACTGAAGACGCTGGACGCCGTGGCGGGGACCGGTCTGACGGCCACCATCCGGCCCACGCTCGAGTCGTTCCGTGAAGCCGGGCTCGCCTGAGCCGGCCCTGTCCATTCCAGCGCGTCGCCCCATCGGAGGTTCACACGTGAGCGTCACCGTTCGCATCCCCACCATCCTGCGCACCTACACCGGTGGCCAGGCCGAGGTCAGCGCCGAAGGAGGCACCCTCGGCGAGGTCATATCCGACCTGGAGAGGAACCACACCGGTATCGCCGGCCGGGTGCTCGACGACGAGGGCAAGCTGCGCCGCTTCGTCAACGTGTACGTCAATGACGACGACGTGCGGTTCGAGCAGGGACTGGAGACGGCCACGCCCGACGGCGCCGGTGTCTCCATCATCCCGGCCGTGGCCGGCGGCTGATCCGCCGTTCCGCTGACAGGCTGATCGAATGACCGAACATTACCTTCGGTAAGGCCGATCACCGAGTGTTCATCCGATTGCCCCCTCCGTGAGAGAAGCGGAGGGGGCAATTCTGTGTGGTTGAGCGCGGTACAGTTGGGGAACGCGATCCCGATCTCCAGGTCGGGAGCCCCGTATTCGATACCGCAGGCCCGCCAAGAAGTAACCAAAGTGCGCGGCCGTACGCGGCTTTTGCGGCTTTTATAGGGCCCGACTTGCCCTGAATTCAGCCGAATTCTCACTACATTCCGGACCCTTCCCGTCCAGAATTCTCGTCCGATTGACCTGTTGCAGACGGCAGTTGGGCAGATACATTCAGCCGCGGTCGACGCGTTCCGGCGCACGCCCCCAACCATTGGGGAGTGAGGTCTGACCCGGATCCGCGAAGTGTGGATCTGTGCAAGGGCCAGTAATAGGGGAGTTAGGCATGGCTCAGGGCACCGTCAAGTGGTTCAACGCGGAGAAGGGGTACGGCTTCATCGCGGTCGACGGTGGTGCGGATGTTTTCGTCCACTACAGCGCGATCCAGATGGACGGCTACCGCACCCTGGAGGAAGGTCAGCGGGTCGATTTCGAGATCTCGCAGGGCCAGAAGGGGCCGCAGGCGGACATGGTCCGGCTCGCGACCAGCTGAAGCACGCGCCGACTGACAGCGTCGTTCTTCCTTCTTGTCGGAGGGCTCGTATCCCATGGGGAGTCATGGGTTACGAGCCCTTTGGCATGCCCCGGACATCGAGGCGGCGCGCGGACGGGCGCGGACGTGCCGCGGCCGCGGCGCGCCCCCGGTCCGGCCGGGCTTCCCGCGCCCGTCCGTCACCCGGCCACCCCCCCTGAACGAGCCCCCGCTTCGCGAGGGCGCCTTGCACTCTCGATGGGCGAGTGCTAATCATTGGCGTTAGCACTCTGAAGGTGAGAGTGACAAAAATGGACCGGGTCGGTGAGGCCCGCAGGCCGGGTGGGGCAAAGGACCCACGGGTCGGCGAGCCGTCCGTCGCGGGCGCGGGCGCGGTCCGTAAAGACTCACCCCCAGTCCTGGAGGGACCACTTCACATGGCCAAGATCATCGCGTTCGACGAGGAGGCGCGGCGCGGCCTTGAGCGCGGTATGAACCAGCTCGCCGACGCCGTCAAGGTCACCCTCGGCCCCAAGGGCCGCAACGTCGTCCTTGAGAAGAAGTGGGGCGCCCCCACGATCACCAACGATGGTGTGTCCATCGCCAAGGAGATCGAGCTGGAGGACCCGTACGAGAAGATCGGCGCCGAGCTGGTCAAGGAAGTCGCCAAGAAGACGGACGACGTCGCCGGTGACGGTACGACCACCGCGACCGTGCTCGCCCAGGCCCTGGTCAAGGAAGGCCTGCGCAACGTCGCCGCCGGCGCCAACCCGATGGCTCTGAAGCGCGGTATCGAGAAGGCCGTCGAGGCCGTCTCCGGTGCCCTCCTGGAGCAGGCGAAGGACGTCGAGACCAAGGAGCAGATCGCCTCCACGGCCTCCATCTCCGCCGCCGACACCCAGATCGGCGAGCTCATCGCCGAGGCCATGGACAAGGTCGGCAAGGAAGGCGTCATCACCGTCGAGGAGTCCCAGACCTTCGGTCTGGAGCTGGAGCTCACCGAGGGTATGCGCTTCGACAAGGGCTACATCTCGGCGTACTTCGCCACCGACATGGAGCGTATGGAGGCGTCCCTCGACGACCCGTACATCCTGATCGCCAACTCGAAGATCGGCTCCGTCAAGGACCTGCTCCCGCTGCTGGAGAAGGTCATGCAGTCGGGCAAGCCGCTGCTGATCATCGCCGAGGACGTCGAGGGCGAGGCCCTGTCGACCCTGGTCGTGAACAAGATCCGCGGCACCTTCAAGTCCGTCGCGGTCAAGGCCCCGGGCTTCGGCGACCGCCGCAAGGCGATGCTGAACGACATCGCCATCCTCACCGGCGGCGAGGTCATCTCCGAGGAGGTCGGTCTCAAGCTGGAGAACACGACCCTCGACCTGCTGGGCCGCGCCCGCAAGGTGGTCATCACCAAGGACGAGACCACCATCGTCGACGGCGCCGGCTCCACCGAGCAGGTGCAGGGCCGCGTCAACCAGATCCGCGCCGAGATCGAGCAGTCCGACTCGGACTACGACCGCGAGAAGCTCCAGGAGCGCCTGGCCAAGCTCGCCGGTGGCGTCGCCGTCATCAAGGCCGGTGCCGCGACCGAGGTCGAGCTCAAGGAGCGCAAGCACCGCATCGAGGACGCCGTTCGCAACGCGAAGGCGGCCGTCGAGGAGGGCATCGTCGCCGGTGGTGGCGTGGCCCTGCTCCAGGCCTCCCAGGTGTTCGAGAAGCTGGAGCTCGAAGGTGACGAGGCGACCGGCGCCAACGCCGTGAAGCTCGCCCTGGAGGCCCCGCTCAAGCAGATCGCCGTCAACGGTGGTCTCGAGGGTGGCGTCGTCGTGGAGAAGGTCCGCAACCTCCAGGTCGGCCACGGCCTGAACGCCGCGACCGGCGAGTACGTCGACATGATCGCCGAGGGCATCATCGACCCGGCGAAGGTGACCCGTTCCGCGCTGCAGAACGCCGCCTCCATCGCCGCGCTGTTCCTGACCACCGAGGCCGTCATCGCCGACAAGCCGGAGAAGGCCGCCGCGGCCGCTCCGGGCGGCATGCCGGGCGGTGACATGGACTTCTGATCGACCCTGGTCGATCGCTCGTCCTGACCGAGGGCGGCACTCCCTGTTCGCAGGGGGTGCCGCCCTCGGGCGTTGTCCGGAGCGGGAGTTGGTGGTCGCGCAGGCGTGCCGGGCGAGGGCGCGTGACCTGGGTCATACGACTTTCCCGCCGGGGCGGGAATGGAGGGCTCCGCGGAACTCGTTGACACCGGATGTGCACTCGATGCGCGTGCACATACCGTCCGGTCTATCACCTTTTCACGAGGAGCCCCCCACGTGACCGTCACCACGCCCTCCGCCTCCCGCGCGGCCGAGATCCTGTCCCGTCCGATCGCCCTGAACGGGCTCACGGTCCCCAACCGGATCGTGATGGCGCCGATGACCCGCCAGTTCAGCCCGGGTGGCGTTCCCGGTGAGGACGTGGTCTCGTACTACTCCCGCCGGGCCGCCGCCGGTGTCGGCCTGATCGTCACCGAGGGCACGTACGTCGGCCACGACTCCGCCGGGCAGAGCACCCGCATCCCGCGCTTCCACGGCGAGGAGCAGCTGGCCGGCTGGGCGAAGGTCGCCGAGGGCGTGCACGCGGCGGGCGGCACCATCGTGCCGCAGCTGTGGCACATCGGCATGGTCCGCAAGCAGGGCCAGCCGCCGGTGGCGGACGCCCCCGCCGTCGGCCCCTCCGGCATCCGCCTGGACGGCACCGAGGGCGAGGGCAAGGCGATGACCTCGCAGGACCTGGACGACGTCATCCGCGCGTTCGCCGAGGCCGCGGCCGCCGCCGAGCGCATCGGATTCGACGGGGTCGAGCTGCACGGCGCCCACGGCTACCTCCTCGACCAGTTCCTGTGGGCGGGCACCAACCGCCGCACCGACGCCTACGGCGGCGACCCGGTCGCCCGCACCCGGTTCGCCGCCGAGATCGTGGCCGCCGTCCGCGCGGCGGTCTCCCCGGACTTCCCGGTGATCTTCCGCTACTCGCAGTGGAAGTCGGACAACTACGACGCCCGCCTCGCCGAGACCCCGGAGGAACTGGAGGCGATCCTCACCCCGCTGGCGGCGGCCGGCGTCGACGTCTTCCACGCCTCCACCCGGCGCTACTGGCTCCCCGAGTTCGAGGACTCCGACCTCAACCTGGCCGGCTGGACCAAGAAGCTCACCGGCAAGCCGACCATCACCGTCGGCTCGGTCGGCCTCGACGGCGACTTCATCAAGGCCTTCGTGGGCGAGGGCTCCGTGACCAGGGGCATCGACGACCTCCTGGACAGCCTGGAGCGCGACGAGTACGACATGGTCGCCGTCGGCCGCGCCCTCCTCCAGGACCCGGAGTGGGCGGCCAAGGTGCTGGCCGGCCGCACCGACGAACTCGCCTCCTACGACGCCGCCTCGCTGAAGACGCTCAGCTGACCTGAGCCCCGCACGCGCCCCCGGACCACCGGCGACCGGCCGGACCGGGGGCGTGCGCGTACCGGGACGCGGCCCCGGGCCCCCGGTACCGTCCGGGCATGGCCTACCGGCTGGTCCACGAGTTCACGCCCGCCCCGCTGCTCGGCTGACCGGAGCGGCGCCCGGCCCGGGATCAGAGGTTGCCGAGCGGCTCGATGTCCACGTGGACCGGTGTGCCCCAGACCCGCAGCACCTCGTAGTCGGTGAATTCGTGGACCAGCCGGTAGGCCATGGCCGGCCGGGACCCGCGGCGCTGGGCACCGATGTACAGCTCGGCCTCGCGCCGGTCGCGGCGCGGGGTGCCGCACAGCTCCCACTCCCGTCCGTTCCACGCCTCCGGCAGCCACCGCTGCTGGGCCTGCGGCCGGTCGGCCCGCACCCCGTACCGCGACATCGACGGCCCCGCGGCGGCCTCCCCCTGCGCGGGCCGCGGCCCGCCCGCGTACTCCGACCGCCGGGCGGCCCGCCGCCGCGTCTCGCAGAGCAGGCACAGATCCGGGGCGCTCTCGTCCACCGGCCCCTGCGGGTGCTCGGCGCACCGCGTGGCGGGCGCGGCCGAGCCGACGCTCTCCTCCAGCAGGTCGAGGGCGCGCCGCAGGTCGTTCTTGACCTCGTGCAGCTTGCCGTCGGGCGTGGTGGCGGTCAGCGCCTCCCCGTGCTCGCCGAGCAGCCGAAGGGCCCGCCCCAGGGCGGTGAGCTGGGAGTGGTTCATAGCCCCCAGCGTGGCACACGGCACCGACAGCGCACCGGCGAGGCGGGGGAGGGGCGCGGAGGGCGCGGGGCGGGTGCCACGAGTCCGGCAGCGGGGCCACCACCGGCCACGGCGTGGACGACGGTGGCCCCGCAGGCGTCGGCGCCAGGTGCGCGCGGGCCTCGCGGCACCGGGTCACGCCGTCGGGGAGGGAGGTGACGTGCGCGGGGCCGCCGTGGTGAGTGCGGCGCGCAGGTGGCCGCCGGACTGCTCCAGGAGGCGGGCGGCGGTGGGGCCGTCGACACCGGCCAGGATCACCAGGACGGCGTTCTTCACCTCGCCGTCGGTCGCGGCGAGGGCCCGCTCGGTCTCCTCCTCGCCGGCGCCGGTCGCCAGGGCCACGATCCGCCGGGACCTGGCGCGCAGCTTCTCGTTCGAGGCCCGGACGTCGACCATCAGGTTCCCGTAGGTCTTGCCGAGCCGGATCATCGTGATCGTCGACAGCATGTTGAGGACGAGCTTCTGGGCGGTGCCCGCCTTGAGTCGGGTGGAGCCGGTGAGCAGTTCGGGGCCGACGACCACCTCGATGCCGTGCTCGGCGGCGGCCGCGAGCGCGCTGCCCGCGTTGCAGGACAGACCGACGGTCAGGGCGCCGAGGGCGCGGGCGTGTTCGACGGCGCCGACGGCGTAGGGGGTGCGGCCGGACGCCGAGATCCCGACGACCGCGTCGGCGGCGCCGATCCCGAGGGCGTCGAGGTCCTCGCGGGCCAGTTCCGCCGAGTCCTCGGCGCCCTCCACCGAGGTGACCAGGGCCGCGGGACCGCCCGCGATGACGCCGACGACCTGTCCGGGGGCGGTGGCGAAGGTGGGCGGGCACTCCGAGGCGTCGAGCACGCCGAGCCGTCCGGCGGTGCCGGCACCGGCGTAGACCAGCCGCCCGCCGGTGGACATCCGGGCCGAGATCGCGTCGACGGCGCCGGCGATCTCGGGCAGCCGCAGCGCGACGGCGGCGGCGACCTGCGCGTCCTCGCCGTTCATGAGCCGCGCGATGTCGAGGGTGGGAAGCGTGTCGATCTCGGCGAGCTCGGGCCGGAACGCCTCGGTGGTGAGCGTGTCGAGCTGGCTGCGGAGGGAGCGGTGTTCGGTGGTCATGGAGGACGGCTCTTTCTGACTCGGTCGAGCGCACACACCCAGGGACGCGGGCCCTGCCGGACAGGCGGCTGCTCCGTGCGCGGGCACGTCGGCCCACGGCGCGGCCGCGTCCGTCGTACCGCACGCGCCCCTACGGTCTACCGGGGCAAATTACGATGCCGGTGCGCCAACGCCTCGTAGGACGCCGCCAGCGCGGGTGCCGTCGTCTCGTACGTCCGCTGCGCGACACCCACGAAGAGGCAGTCCACCACCAGCAGCTGACCGGTGCGCGAGGACATCGCGGCCGGCCGCAGCTCGCTCTCCCGGGAGGTCGACGTCGTCAGCACGTGGTCGGCGTACTGCGCCACCGAGGAGTCCGGTCGTCCGGTGACGGCGATGGTCGTCGCTCCGCGCTCGAACGCCACCCGCAGCGGCTCGATGACGTCGCCGGTGGCCCCGGAGTGCGTGATGGCGACGGCCACGTCACCCGCGCGCAACTGCACCGCGTTGGTGACCGCCAGGTGCGGATCGCTGTGCGCGTGCGCTATCAGCCCTATCCGCAGCAGTTTCTGCGTGAGGTCCTGGGCGACCAGCCCGGACGCCCCGATGCCGTAGACGTCGGTCCGCCGGGCGGCGGCGAGCGCGTTCACCGCGGCGTCCAGCTGGACGGTGTCCAGGCCGGCGGCGGTGTCCGCGAGGGCCTGCTGCTCGTCATGGGCGAGTTTCGCCACGACGTCGGCGATCGGATCGTCGACGGCTATGTCGGTGGTGATCGCGGGCGCGCGTCCGGACTGCTGGTGGGCGGCGAGCCCGGCGAGGGCGAGCCGCAGGTCGCGATAGCCGGGGTAGCCGAGCAGGCGGGCGGTGCGCACGACGGTCGCCTCGCTCGTGCCGGTGCGCTCGGCGAGACCGGTGACGGTGAGGGCCGCGCAGCCGGCGGGGTCGCCGGCGACGGTCTCGGCGACGCGCTGCATGGAGCGGGTCATGGACGGGGCGAGGGTCCGCACCTTGGCCGCGAGGGCGGCCGGGGCCGGCGGCGTGCTCCCGGGGGCCGGGATCCCGCCCGGACGGTTGCCGAAAATTTCCTTCACGTTCTCGGTCACTCCTGAAAGATATTTTCGTTGCGGGTGTCGGGTCAAGACCGCGCACAATAGGACCATGGACCCCGTGACCCCCCTGGAGCAGGCGCTGCACGCCGCCCGTGCCCGCGTCCTCGCCGACCTGGTCGCGCGCGAGGTCGCCGAGGCGGACGTCGTCTCGCTGGTCGAGGACTCCGTCGTACAGCGCCGCTGGTGGGTGGAGCAGTGGCCGGACGGGGTGGAGTTCGTGGCGGGGCTGGTCGCCCAGGACGTCCAGGACGCGCTCCTCGAACGGCACGGCCGCTGGCCGCTGTGCCCGGTGTGCCCCACCGGCGACCCGCACGCCCTGGACGTCGAGCCGGAGCTGGGCCCGGACCCGCACTGGGTGTGCCACAAGGCGGGCGTGAAGGTCGCCTCCGTCGGCTCGCTGGGCCGGGCGCCGGGCGGGACGGCGTCCTCGTGACGGTGTTCTCATGACCGTGTACATCGACCCGCCGACCTGGCCGGGCCACGACCGGCTCTGGTCCCACCTGGTCAGCGACGTGTCCTACGCCGAACTGCACGCCTTCGCCGAGGAGTTGGGCGTGCCGCGCCGGGCCTTCGAGCGGGACCACTACGACATCCCCTCGCACCGGTACGCGGACGCGGTGCGGGCGGGCGCGGTGCGGGTCAGCAGCCGCGAGGTGGTGCGGCTGCTGCACGGGGCCGGGCTGCGCCGACGCAAGCGCGGGCTGCCGGGGTGACCCTGCTCAGCGGCCGCGCAGTTCGAAGGCCAGTCCCTCGCCTTCCGCGCTCACCTTGGTGAAACCGGCGCGGGCCAGGACCGCCTGGGACGGGGTGTTGGCGGGCTCGACGGTGGCGAAGAGGGAGGTCACGTCGGGGCGGGCCAGGGCCCAGTCGGCCAGCGCGCGCAGCGCCTCCGTCGCGTAGCCGTTGCCGCGGGCGGACTCGGTCAGGTCGTAGCCGATCTCGACGCGGCCCTCCTCGTCCGGCGCGGAGTGGAAGCCCAGGCCGCCGACCGCGCGGCCGTCCTCCCGTCGGACCAGCGCGAACACCCCGAACTCGGGCCGGTGCACGCCCCCTTCGTACGCCTTCAGCAGGAACCCGGCGGCGTCCCGGGTGCCCTCGTACGGACCGCCCTCGGCCCACGTGAAGCCGCCGTCGCCGCCCAGGCGCAGGTCACGGGCCTCGGCGGGGCGGATGCCGACGAGGTCGAGGCGGTCGGCGCCGATGACGAGGTTGTTGCGCCAGCGCCATTCGGCGACCGGGGCGCGGCCGGGCAGCTCGCCGCGGCCGGTGGCCCACAGCAGGGTCGTCCAGGGCGTCGGGCCGGGCTGGACGTGCGGGAAGAGCACTTCCAGGACCGACGCGGCCAGCTCCTCCGACGGCTGGTGGGGCAGCCCCAGGGCCGCCGCCATGTCCTGCGTGTGCAGCAGCACTTCGGCGACGCCCATCGCGGCGAAGCCGGTCCGGTCGGCGCTGCGGAAGGGGTAGGGGTGGAACGCGCGGACGCCGTGCGGGGTGGTCCGGACGGTGGTGGCGAGCAGGGCGCCGGTCGTCTCGAGCACGTGCAGCAGACCGGAGTTGTCGGTGCCGTCGTCGAGCCTCAGCTCGAAGGGCACGTACGCGTCCTTCGCGCGCCCGGCCAGATTCGCCGCGTACGCGACGAGGTCGTCGGCCACATGGACCGCCGTCTCATGGCAGCTCCACTCCAGGCCCGCCGCCTTCACCGCCGTCCAGTCCCGGTCCACCGCCGGCCGCAGCACCGCGACACAGGCCGCGACGGCCTCTTCCACCTGATCCCCGCCCATTTCACGCATGAGCCGCACCCTAGGGCGCCGGGTCGGGTGGGGTCGACAGCATTTCCAGCTCGGCGGCGAGGTTGTGACGGGCGGTCGGCTCCCACCTGTCCCGGCCGTACGGCGTCCTGAAGAGCCGTGGCAGGCCGAGGAGTTGACGCAGGATCGCGGACCGGCCGGCCCGGAAGGCGTCGCTCGGCACGAAGTGGTACTCCTCGCGCACCTCGGCGGTGTAGGCGGCGTACGCGGCGGGCGGCGCGGCGAGGATCGCGAGGTCGGCGTCGCACAGGACCTCGCCGTTGCGGTCGCCGGGGGCCGGGTCGTGGGTGACGGTCAGCCGGACCAGGCGGGCCACCTCGGCGGTCCCGGCGACCGGCACCCCGGCCTCGGCGAGGGCGCGTTCGGCGAGGCGGGCCGAACGCTCCTCGTTCTCCGACCGGTCCGGCAGGTAGACGGCGTCGTGGAACCACGCGGCGAGCCGCACCAGGTCCGGCTCGTCCGCGTGCTCCGCCAGGACGTCGACGTGGTCGAGGACCGCCGTGAGGTGGGCCGCGGTGTGGTACCTGCGCTGGGGTTCGCGCCAGCGGTCCAGCAGGGCCGTGGCGTACCGGTCGGGGTCGGGCAGGCGCGGGTCGTCGCCACGCGCCGCGAGAAGGGCGTGCCGCCAGCGGACACGCAGTTCCTGGAGATCGGCCATGCCGGCATTCTCCCGCGTGCGACGGACAAGCCCCCGGCGTGGACCGCACGACTGCCGCCGACGAAGGACGAGACCCCACGCTGCCCGGACGTCTGCTCGCCGTCGAGCGTGACGCGCTGCTCCCGCTCCTGCGCTCCCGGCCGCACGCGCTCTCGCTGCTGGCGGGGATCACCCGGGGCCGGGGCCGGCCGCGCCTGCAGGCCGACCTGGACGACGTGGACGAGCCGCTCCACCTGGGCGTGCCGAGCGGGACCCGGACCCCGGCCCGTTTCATCGGGGACTCGGCGACGCTCGTGAGGCTGTGCACGGGCCGGGCGGCCGACGGGGCCTCGTACGAGCTGACCGGGGCGGCGGTGGAGGAGCTGAATCTGTACGGGTGAGCGGCCGGGGGCGGTCTCGCGTGCGTATACGGTCCCCCCGTACCCTTGGATTGGACTAGACCTCCTACGGCCGGCCGGTCCGCGGATCGGCCTGCCGTGCCGGGGGTACCCGGGGAACACCACGGAAGGGGCCCTATGAGCACGCGTGCAGTCCTGGAGGTGATCGCCCTCGACGCCGAGGACGCGGTCGCCGCCCAGGCCGGAGGCGCGGACCGCCTCGAACTGGTCACCGACATGGCGGCCGACGGGCTGACCCCGTCGCCCGGGACCTTCGCCGCGATCCGGGCCGCCGTCGACATCGACCTGCGCGTGATGCTGAGGCTGACGGACGGATTCGCGGCGGGCGACGTCGAGCGCCTGGCCGGGGTGGCCGCGGAGCTGCGCGCGGCCGGGGCCGACCAGTTCGTGCTCGGGTTCCTCGGCACCGGCGGGGACGTGGACCTGGCGGCCGTGGAGCGCGTGACGGCCGAGCTGGCGGGCTGCCGCTGGACCTTCCACCGGGCCATCGACCGCGCCGCCGACCGGGACGCGCTGCGCAAGCAGCTCGCCGACCTGCCGGGCCTGGACACCTACCTCACCGCGGGCGCGGCGACGGGCGTGGACGAGGGCCTGCCCACCCTGCTCGCCGAGGCACGGCGCCGCGGCGAGCCGGGATACGGCCAGACCCTCCTGGTCGGGGGCGGCCTGCGGCTCGACCACCTGCCGAGCCTGCTGGCGGCCGGGATCGACGCCTTCCACATCGGCGGCGCGGCCCGGCCAAAAGGCTGGCAGGGCCCGGTCTCGGCACCGGCGGTACGCGCGTGGCGGCAGGCCCTCGACACGGTCTGACGGCCGGCCGGGCACGCCGGGCGCCGGAGCGGTTCCGGCGGTCCGGTGGCCGTGCGCGTCAGTCCAGCTGGGACGGGAGCGGGGACGCGTGCGTCACGATCAGACCGGAGACGGCACGGGTCAGCGCGACGTAGAGGCGGCGCAGGCCGGTGCGTTCATCGGGTTCGCCGTCGACCACCGCCTGCGGCTCGTCCAGCACCACGTAGTCGTACTCCAGGCCCTTCGCCAGGGACGCCGGCACCAGGGTGAGGCGGGTCTCGGCCGTCGTCTCCTCACCGGGCGCGAGGTATCCGATGCCCGCCGCCGTCAGGGCGTCCGCGAGCGCCGGTACCCGAGCGTCCGCCGCGATCAGGCCCGTCGACCCCTCGTTGCGCAGCAGTTCCTCGCAGGCCGCCACGGTCTCGGCGGCGCCGGCGGCCGCACGCACCGCGAAGAAGCCGGGGTTCTCCCGGACCGACGCGACCGGGGTGAGGCCCGGCGCGATGTGCGGCAGGAGCCGGGAGGCGTAGCCGATGACGTCCGTCGGGACGCGGAAACCGGCCGTCAGCTCCTCGATCACGCCGTCCGACTTGCCCAGGTGGGCCAGCGCCTCGTCCCAGCTGCGCGTCGCCCAGGGCGTGGTGCCCTGCGCCAGGTCGCCGAGGACCGTCGCCGAGCCCGTGGTGCAGCGGCGGCCGACCGCCCGGTACTGCATGGGGGACAGGTCCTGCGCCTCGTCCAGGACCACATGGCCGAGGGAGTGCGTCCGCTGCACGAGGTCCGTCGTCTCGTCGATCAGCACGGCGTCCGCGGCCGACCACCTGGCCGCCTTGACGCCGCGCACCGGCTTCGCCCAGACGATCGTCTTCTGCTCGTCCTCGTCGAGGATGCCCGCGGCGTGCTCGGCGAGGAAGTCCGCGTCCGTGAGCAGGCGCAGCACCAGCTTCGCCGGGTCGACGGGCGGCCAGACCTGCTTGACGACCGCCTTCACCGCCGTGTTGCGCGCCACCGCGTCCTGCACGCGGTCGTCGGGAGCCTCGCCCGAGCGTTCCATCTGGACCAGGACGGCGTGCGCGATGCGCTGCGGCAGGGCCTCGCGCGCGGCGCCGTACCGGATGCCACGGTCCAGCAACTCCTTGACCATGGCCTCCAGTTCGTACGCCGGGACGCGCCAGCGGCGGGAGCCGCGGACCACCACGACCGGCTCGACGGGCATCGTGACGTGCGCGTACACCGCCCGGCGCAGCACCTCCGCCATCCGGGCGTCGCCCTTGACGACCGCGGCGGGCGCGGGGTCGGTGCCGCGCACCTCGACGCCGTTCGCCACCAGGTCGTCCACCGTGGCCTGCTGGACCGTCAGCTCGCCGAGCGCGGGGAGCACCTGCTCGATGTAGTGCAGGAAGGACCGGTTCGGGCCGATGACCAGGGTGCCGGTGCGGGCCAGGCGCTCCCGGTGGGCGTAGAGCAGATAGGCGACCCGGTGCAGGCCGACGGCGGTCTTCCCGGTCCCCGGCCCGCCCTGCACGCACACGGTGCCGCCGAGCCCGCTGCGCACGATCTCGTCCTGCTCGGGCTGGATGGTCGCGACGATGTCCCGCATCGGTCCGACGCGCGGGCGCTCGATCTCCTGCTGGAGCAGCTTGCTGGTCCGGGCCGCCTCGCCGGGGTCGGACAGGTGCTCGTCCTCGTACGCGGTGATCTCGCCGCGGGTGTACCCGAAGCGGCGGCGCAGCGAGACGTCCAGCGGGTCCTTCTTGGAGGCGCGGTAGAACGGCTGCGAGACCGGCGCCCGCCAGTCGATGACCATCGGGTCGCCGTCGTGGTCGTGCACGTGCCGGCGGCCGATGTAGAAGCGTTCGCCGTCCGCGCCCTCGGCCTGGTCGGCGCCGGGGGCGTGCAGGTAGTCGAGGCGGCCGAAGAAGAGAGGCGTGTCGCTGAGGTCGGCCAGCGCCTTGATGCGCTCGTCGATCTGGCGGGCCAGCACCTCGGCGTTGACCCAGTTCGCGCTGACGTCGCTGATGTCCAGCGACTCGACGTCCTCCCGCATGGCCCGCAGGGCCGCCCGGGATCCGGCGAGGTGGGCGCGCTCGCGGGAGAGGGGGTCGGTGGCCGGTGCCGCGTGCGGGTCCGTGAGGGGGTCGTGGGCGGGCGTGGACAAGGGGGTGCCTCCGAAGCCTGCGGATGGGGGTGGCGCCCACGATGAGTGGCGCACAGGTGGCGGTCAGCCGGCCGGTTTCCGTCCGGTCGGCGGCACTCCGGGGAAGGAGGCGGGCAAGAGCGGAGATTGTAGTGAGGTGAGGGCCGGGGAGGCCAATGGATTTACGGCGGGGCGCGCCGCGCGGGCGGGGCCCGGACCGGGAGCGGGGCCGGAGTCGCGGCCGGGTTCCCCTGGGGGGTGCGGGCCGTCGTGGCCGGGTCCCCTAGGGGGCGTGTCCCTCGTGGGGTGGGGCGGAGACAGGGGGTGCCGTCCGTCGGCGGGTGGACCGGCGGGTCCGCGAAATTGGACCCGTGGACCGATGCCGTACCCGTGTCCGGCGTTCCACCATGGAGGCATGAGCGCAGCAACCATCCATCCGGCCCCGAGCCGTCCACCGGGCGCCACCGCCCTGGACGGCGTCCCGCACCCGCACCACCGTCTGGGCGACGCCCTGCGCGCCGTCAAGGTCTTCGTCGGCGCGGCGTTCAGCGTCGCCATACTCGGCGAGTACGGCGAGGAAGCGGGCATACGCCGCAGGTGACGGCATAGGGTCACCTCCGTGCCGAACCGGACGGTGACGTCTTCCCCCCTGCCCTCCCGCACCCTGGCCCTCTCCCTCCTGGCGGTCTCCCTCTCCTCCTTCGCCGTCCTGTGCCTCCTGCTGCACGCCCCGATGGCCGACCTGCTGGTCTACCGGGCCGAGGGCGAGGCCGTGGTCCGCGGCGGCGACCTGTACGGCTTCACGGTCACCCGGTGGCGGCTGCCGGCGACGTACCCGCCCTTCGCGGCGGTCCTGTTCGTCCCGACGACCTGGATCCCCGTCCCCGCCCTGAAAGCGGCGTTCCTCGCGGGCAACGCGCTCCTGCTCGCCTGCCTCGTCGCCCGCTCCGCCCGCCTCGCCGGCCGCCCGGCACCCCTCCCGGTGCTGTGCACGGCCACCGCTCTCGCCCTCTGGCTGGAGCCGGTCTTCCAGACGCTGCTCTTCGGCCAGATCAACCTGCTGATCGCCTGCCTCGTCCTGTGGGACCTCACCCGCCCGCCCGGCGCCCGCGGCAAGGGCCTGGCCCTCGGGATCGCGGCGGGCCTCAAGCTCACCCCGGCGATCTTCATCGCCTACCTGTTCCTCACCGCGCGCAGAAGGGAGGCGGGCGTCGCGGCGGCGTCCTTCGCCGCCACGGCGGGGCTCGGTGCCCTGCTCCTCCCGGCGGCGACCGTGGACTTCTGGACACGGCGCCTGTTCGAGACGGGCCGGATCGGCAAGGCCTGGATCGTCGACAACCAGTCGCTTCAGGGCCTGGTGGCGCGGGCGGCGGGCACGCAGGCGCCGGGCCCGGCCTGGGTGCTTCCGGCGGCCGTGCTCGCGGCGGCGGGCCTGTGGCTGGCGGCCCGCGCCCACCGCGCCCACGGCGAGCGCGGCGAGCGCCTGGGCATCCTGCTCACCGCGTTCACGGCCCTGCTGATCAGCCCGATCAGCTGGTCCCACCACTGGGTGTGGTGCGTGCCGCTGCTCGCGGTGCTCCGGGCGGAGGGCCGCCCGTTCCTCGCGGCCTGCACGGCCCTGGTGTTCACCGCCCGCACGATGTGGGTGCTGCCGCACGAGGGCGACCGGGACCTGCACCTGCCCTGGTGGCAGCAGCCGTTCGCCGCGCCCTACCCGCTGCTGGGGCTGGCGCTGCTGGCGGGAGCGGCGCTGGCCCTGCGGCGGCACGTCCGCGCCCGCCCGGACCGTCAGCCGTCCGTGCCCGCGACGCCCTCCGTGCCCTCCGCGAGGAGTTCGTCCGCGTCGACGATGCGGTAGGCGTAGCCCTGCTCCGCCAGGAACCGCTGCCGGTGGGCGGCGAAGTCCTGGTCGATCGTGTCGCGGGCGACGACGGAGTAGAAGTGCGCCTTGTGGCCGTCGGCCTTCGGGCGCAGCACCCGGCCGAGGCGCTGGGCCTCCTCCTGGCGGGAGCCGAAGGTGCCCGACACCTGGATGGCGACCGTCGCCTCCGGCAGGTCGATGGAGAAGTTGGCGACCTTCGAGACCACCAGCACGCTGATCTCGCCCTCGCGGAAGGCGTCGAAGAGCTTCTCGCGCTGGGCGTTGGAGGTCTCGCCCTTGATCACGGGGGCGTTCAGGTGCTCGCCCAGCTCGTCGAGCTGGTCGATGTACTGGCCGATGACCAGGATCTGCTGGCCGGCGAAACGCTTCACGATCGCCTCCGTGACCTTCCGCTTGGTCGCGGTGGTCGCGCAGAACCGGTACTTCTCCTCGGCCTCGGCGGTGGCGTAGGCGAGCCGCTCCGAGTCCGTGAGGTTCACCCGCACCTCGACGCAGTCGGCGGGCGCGATGTAGCCCTGCGCCTCGATCTCCTTCCAGGGGGCGTCGAAGCGCTTGGGCCCGATGAGGGAGAACACGTCCGACTCCCGGCCGTCCTCGCGCACGAGGGTGGCCGTCAGCCCCAGCCGCCTGCGGGCCTGGAGGTCGGCGGTGAACTTGAAGACGGGAGCCGGCAGCAGATGGACCTCGTCGTAGACGATCAGGCCCCAGTCACGGGAGTCGAAGAGTTCCAGGTGCGGGTAGACGCCCTTCCGCCGGGTGGTGAGCACCTGGTACGTGGCGATCGTGACGGGCCGGATCTCCTTCCGCGTCCCGCTGTACTCGCCGATCTCGTCCTCGGTCAGGCTGGTCCGCTTGACCAGTTCGTGCTTCCACTGGCGCGCGGAGACGGTGTTGGTGACGAGGATCAGCGTCGTCGACTTGGCCTCGGCCATGGATCCCGCGCCGACCAGCGTCTTGCCCGCTCCGCACGGCAGCACGACGACACCGCTGCCGCCGTGCCAGAAGTTCTCCACGGCCTGCTTCTGGTAGGGGCGCAGCGCCCAGCCGTCCTCGGCCAGCTCGATCGGGTGGGCCTCGCCGTCCACGTATCCGGCGAGGTCCTCGGCGGGCCAGCCCAGCTTCAGGAGCGTCTGCTTGATCTGCCCGCGCTCGGAGGGGTGCACGGCCACGGTGTCCGGGTCGATCCGGGCGCCGACCAGCGGGATGATCCGCTTGGAGCGCAGGATCTCCTCCAGGACCGGCCGGTCGGTGGTGGTGAGCACCAGGCCGTGCGTCGGGTGCTTGGAGAGCGTCAGCCGGCCGTAGCGGTCCATCGTCTCCGCGATGTCCACCAGCAGCGCGTGCGGCACCGGGTAGCGGCTGTACTCGACGAGCGCGTCCACGACCTGCTCGGCGTCGTGTCCGGCCGCCCGCGCGTTCCACAGGCCCAGCGGGGTGACCCGGTAGGTGTGGATGTGCTCCGGCGCACGCTCCAGCTCGGCGAAGGGGGCGATCGCCCGACGGCAGTCGTCGGCCCGCTCGTGGTCGACTTCCAGGAGCAGCGTCTTGTCGGACTGGACGATCAACGGACCATTCACGCGCGGCACCCTTTCCCTTTCGGCCCATCGGCCATCGCCATGGCGGCCATCGTCATGGGCCAAAGTTCCAGTGTGCCTCATGGGGCGGCGGTTCCGGGCCGGGAGCCGGCGCGGGCCGGTGGGGGCTTGTCGCGCAGTTCCCCGCGCCCCTTCACCTGGGACCAGCGGGCCCCCGTGCTGGAGGGCGCGGGGATCTAGGGAATCTATGCGAAGGCCCCCCGGTCCGCGGCCCGGCGGGGGGCTTGTCGCGCCGGATCAGCGGGCCCACCTGCTTGGGGGCGCGGGGAGCTGCGCGAAGGCCCCCCGGCCGGTCTGCGGCGCGGCGGGGGCTTGTCGCGCCGGGCCGGCGGGCCCACCTGCTTGGGGGCGCGGGGAACTGCGCGAACGGCCCCCACCGGCCCGCGGCCGACCGACGACCCGACCCGGCACCGCCCCGCCCCGCCCCCAGGCACCAGGCACCCGGCACCGGTCCGGAACGCCTGCTGAGGGCCGCTCAGTCCTCCGCGAGCTCCGCCACCCCGGTCACCCGGTGCAGGGGGTAGGTGCGCACCTCGTCCGCCGTGTGGTCGTACGCCGTGACGAAGCCGCCCTCGACCCGGATCGGGGCGATGACGCGCTGACTGGCGGTGCCCTCGGCGTTGACGTAACCGATCCACAGGGTGCCGCCGGTGAGGACGGCGGCCTGCATGGTGGCCAGGGTCTCGGCGGCGGCGGTGCGCGGGAGTTCGCCGCCCTGGACCGGGGTGCCGGCCGCCTTGCGCGGGGTGGTGGCGGCCAGGTCCCCGGCGCGGATCGCACGGATCGCGGCGGCCAGCAGGGTGCCGTCCGGCGGGGGCGGGCCGTCCGGTACCGGTTCGGGGGCCGCACGCGGCGGGGTGCGGTGGGCGTGCGCGCGGGTGATCAGGACGTCGCCCTCGGCGGACTCGGCGGCGGGCGCGTAGCCCATCGCGCGCAGGCCCTCCAGGATGCCCGCCGGGTCGCCCTGGGTGGCGAGCACGGTCGGGGCCAGGCGGCGCAGGCCCAGCGCGGCGGCCCGCTTGTCGGCCATGATCTCGTTCAGGACGGTGTCGTCGTCGCAGCGGACGTAGGCCGAGGCCGCGCCCACCCGCAGATGGCCGTGCCTGCGGGCCACGTCGTCGACCAGGTAGGCGAGCGGCTGCGGTACCGGCGTGCGGGAGTGCGCGGTGAGGAAGGCGTGCAGGTCGGTCGCGGTGCGGCCGGCGTCCAGGGCACGGCGGACCGAGGCGGGCGTGAAGCGGTAGACGGTCGCGCCGCCCTTGGACTCGACGTCGGCGAGCACACCCAGCGCGTCGGCGAGCGGCCGTCTCAGCGGGCCGGGAGCGACCGCGGTCAGGTCGGCCTGGAGCAGGACGTGGTCGAGGGGCTCCGGCAGCAGCGGGGCCAGCAGGCGGCCCGCGGCCGCGGCGGCGACGGCCTGCTCGGGCGGCGAGAGCGGTTCGAGGGCGGCGGGACGGTGGTGGTGCACGGGCAGCTTGTCGCCGGGACCGGTGGACCGGCGCGGCTCCGGTTCCTGCTCGGTCTCGGCCGGCGGCGCGCCCAGCAGCACCCTGCCGTGGGCCGACAGCGCCCCGCGTCCCGTCACGCCGAGCAGTTCGGCCTCCGACAGGGTCCAGCGGGCCAGCCGGCCGCGCAGGTCCTCACCCTGCTGCTGCGGTCCGCGCAGCGGCCGCTCCCAGCGCAGCCGGGCCAGCACCGAGGCGGCGGCCGGCGCGGTGCCCTCCGGGAGCCCGGCCAGCAGCGTCAGCACCCGGTGGCGTACCTCGGGTGCGGCCGAGCGGTCGAGGCCGGGGCCGAGTGCGGACAGCGTGCGGTCCTTGGCGTCCCGGCCGCCGACCAGACCGGAGGCGCGGGTCGCGGTCAGCCAGGCCTGGGCGAGCAGGGCCCAGCGTTCGGCCGGGGGCCGGTCCAGCCACTCGTCGTAGGCGGGGGTGGCCGCGTACCGCTCGTCGGCCTCGCCGTCGGAGGCGAGCAGCCCGGCCGCGTACGCCAGCTCGACCCAGAAGGCCGCGACCGGCTCGGGCAGGTCCAGGGCGACGGCGGTGCGCTTCAGGTCCCGGACGCTCAGACCGCCGGCCCGCAGCACCGCGGGTCCGCCCTCGTCCCAGTCCTTGAGCAGTTCCTCGACGGTGGCCAGCGCGGTGTACGCCTGTCCGGCCGCCGTGGTGTCCACAACCTGTGGACGGTGCGTGGCCGTCGGCTCGACCACCGGCGGCACCGGCTCCGGCTCGCGGTGCGCGCGGCCCTCCCGCAGGTGCAGGGCGACCTCGCGGGGGAGGACCACCGTGCCCGGCGCGGTCGGCAGCAGCAGGCCGCGGTCCAGGAGCCAGCGCAGATGGGCGGCGGGTTCCGGGGTGACCTGACCGTACGGCGGGCCCCAGACCAGCCGGGAGAGGACGTCGAGGGACTCGGCGGGCGCGCCGGCGAGCAGCTTCGCCATCTTCCTGCGGTGGCCGAACAGCTTGCCCAGCGCGTTCACCGCGGAGACCGCGTCATGGGTCGAGGGCAGTCCGGCGGCGGTGACGATCTCCTGGATGCGGCCCGGTGACATGCCCGAGGCGGCCTCCCGCACGCTCGGGCCCAGCCCGGTCGGCGAGGGGTACTGCGGGGACGGGGCGAGCACCTCGCGCGCGGTCCGCACCAGCCGCAGCCGGTCGTCGTCGCCCCACACCAGCGCCTGGTCGCGGAGCGTGCCGAGGGCGCGCGGCAGGGCGGCGGCGACCGCCGGGTCCCCGGCGTCGCCGGCCATCAGGCCGAGCAGTTCGGCGTAGGCCGTCGGGTCGCCGGCCACCGCCAGCGCCTCCGCGGTCTGCAGCGCGAAGCGGTCCAGGCGCTCCAGGGCGCGCAGCACCGAGGCGCGGGTGCCCGCCCGGGTGGCCAGCTGGGTGACGTCGGTGGGGACGGGGGTGATGAGGTCGGGGCGGGCGCGCAGCAGGACGGCCAGGGAGGCGTCGTCCCTGGCGCGAAGCGCCTCCGCGAGGGAGCGCGGCGGGGTGGCCGGGTTGCTCATCCGACCCACGGTAGCGGGTGCGGGACGGGCACCGGGGTCACCGGGCGGTTCCCGACCCGCTCGTCGTGCACCCGTCACCCCGGGCGGCGGACGGCGGCCCGGGACGACGGATGCGGCAACCGCCCCCGGCCGGAGCGGCGTTGCCCGTGGACGCGCGGGCCGACATGACGGGTGACCTGCGCTACCGTCGTTGCGCAGAGTCATTCAAGACAGCGGCCCCGGAGGGGACTTCGTGGGGATCGAGAGCGATCAGGTCGTCTACGAGTATCTGAGCCGGGTCGGGGACATCGCGCACCAGCGCCAGTTGTCGTCGGCCGACCGGATGCGGCTGGTGTCGGGGCTGCGCAACGAGATCGACCGGCACCGGGCGAAGGCGGCCGTGGACAGCCCCGCCGCGGTCCGGCGCATCCTGGACCGGCTGGGCTCGCCCGACGAGGTCGTCGAGGCGGCCGGAGGTACGGCGGAGACCGCCGCGCCGGCACCGCAGGGGCCTGCTGTTCCCGTCCAGCGGGAGGCCGGGGCGCCCACCGGGAGCGAGCACCTGCGCCGGGTCGTACCGCGGCCCCGGTCCGCCGAACGGGAGGCCGGCCCGACGCCGCGCGACTGGTGGCGGGTGGACAGCAGCCCGTTCGGCGACGGCGACAGCGTGCCGGGGTTCGTGGGCGGCGTGGAGATCCCGGAGCTGCTGCGGAAGCCGCGGCCGCGCGAGGACGAACCGGAGGAGGCGGTGGCCGAGCCGGTGCCGGTGCCGGGGGCCGGGGCGGTCGAGGAGGTCGTGGCGCCCGTCCGCCGACGGCTGTGGGGCGTCCCGAGGCCGGCGGTCGGCTGGAGCAACCCGCTGCTGCTGCTCGCCGCGGCGGCGCTGGTGGTGGGCGCGGTCCTCGGCAACTGGTTCGCGCTGCTCCTGGGCTGGCTGATCGCCTACGGCTCCCGCCGGCTCACCCCGGCGGAGACCAAGCTGGCCGTGATGTGGGTCCCGGGCCTGTCCGTGACGGCGGGCCTGGTCTGGCTGTGGGGCCGCAGCGCGGGCCGTTGGGGCGAGCCGGTGGCGCAGGGGCACATGAGCGACGCGGTGGGTGAGACGTGGCCGTGGGTGGTGCGGGGGGCGGCGGTGGCGTCGGCGCTGTATCTGGTGTGGCGGTCGCAGCGGAAGCGGTGACGACCGGCCCGGCCGGGCCCGGACAGAGGTCGGGTCGTCGGTCGGCGGCGGGCCGGTGGCGGCCGTTCGCGCGGTTCCCCGCGCCCCCGAGCAGGTGGGCCCCCTGATCCGGCGCGACAAGCCCCCACCGGCCCGCACCCGGCCCGTGACCGGAACCCGGTGCCTTCCGCACCCCCCGGCACAATGGTCGATATGACTTCTCGCGCCCTCACCGTCGGGTTCGATCTCGACATGACCCTCATCGACTCCCGGCCCGGGATCCACGCGTGCTACACGGCGCTGGCCGAGCGGACGGGAACCCACATCGACGCCGATCTCGCGATCACCCGGCTGGGGCCGCCGCTCGCCGAGGAACTGATCAACTGGTTCCCGGCCGAGCGGATCGCGGAGATGAGCGAGCTGTACCGGGCGATGTACCCGGAGATAGCCATCGCCGCGACGCCCGCCATGCCCGGCGCCCGCGAGGCGATCGAGGCGGTGCGCGGCGCGGGCGGCAGGGCCGTCGTGGTCACCGCGAAGTACGAGCCCAACGCGAAGCTGCACCTCACCCATCTCGGCATGGTCCCGGACGCGGTGGTCGGCGACCTCTGGGCCGAGCAGAAGGCCGCCGCGCTGCGCGAGCACGGCGCGAGCGTGTACGTCGGGGACCACGTCGGCGACGTGCGCGGGGCACGTACCGCCGGAGCGCTGTCCGTCGCCGTGGCCACCGGGCCGTGCGCCGCGGACGAACTGCTCGCGGCGGGCGCCGACGTGGTGCTGGGGGATCTCACCGAACTCCCGGCCTGGCTGGCGGCCTACCGGGAGGACGCCTCCCGGGCCTGACGGCGCCCCGCCGTGATCGACTGGAGCACTCCGGCGGCCGCGACCAGGAAGCCGACGCCCATGAGCATGCTCAACAGGTACATGTAGGTCGGAAAAGGCTTCGCGCCGAGGAACAGCGGTATCACGGTGACGAGAGTGGCCACCGTACCGATGAAGAAGAGCACGGCACCGGCGCGGATCAGTCGGTCGCCGGGCCCGGCGGAATTCGCTTGGGTTTTGTCACGCACTCGACCAGGGTAGTTCCCTGCCCGAAGGAACAACCGGGCGACGTCTTGTCACGCGCCCGCAGACCATTAGCCTTGGTACCGGCGGGTCACGGTCGACCCGCCCGAGTGCTGTCAAGAGCCGTTCCAGAGCTGTTGCATTCAGAAGTTTACCGAGCAGTTTCCGACGAGATACGAGGACGAGGACAGACGTGCCTACCGGCAAGGTCAAGTGGTTCAACAGCGAGAAGGGCTTCGGCTTTCTCTCCCGCGACGACGGCGGTGACGTCTTCGTCCATTCCTCGGTTCTCCCCGACGGGGTCGACGCACTCAAGCCCGGACAGCGCGTGGAGTTCGGCGTCGTCGCCGGTCAGCGCGGTGAC
Source organism: Streptomyces sp. NPDC101237 (assembly GCF_044767465.1). Taxonomy (NCBI): domain Bacteria; kingdom Bacillati; phylum Actinomycetota; class Actinomycetes; order Kitasatosporales; family Streptomycetaceae; genus Streptomyces; species Streptomyces sp. NPDC101237. The sequence goes on from NZ_JBIWNY010000006.1 coordinate 167,439, forward strand.
CAGGCACTGTCGGTGGTCCTGCTCGACCCCACTCCGTCGGTCGCCGCCGCCCAGCGCAAGAAGCCGGACGAACTGGCCTCGATCGTCCAGGATCTGACGACCCTGCTCGAAAACATCACGCCGATGCTGGAGCGCGGCCGTTACCCCGACAAGGCCGCCGGCGCGAAGATCGCCGGACTGCTGCGGGCGGTCGCGGACCAGCTCGACGTGTAAGCGGTCAAGAGACCGGCACGTCACGTAAGCGGGCACGTCCGTAACCGCTTTTACGGGAAATCGAGTGCGTGCGGGCCGAGGGGCGGGACGAGTCCCTCGGCCGCCGCCCGGGTGAGCAGCCCGCGAACGGCCGCGTAGCCGTCCTCACCGAGTTCCGAGGTGAACTCGTTGACGTAGAGCCCGATGTGCTGGTCGGCGACGGCCGGGTCCATCTCCTGCGCGTGCGCCATGACGTAGGGCCGGGAGGCCTCGGGGTCGTCCCAGGCCGCGCGGACCGAGGCGCGGATCGCATCGGCGAGCCGGGTGAGCGTCTCCGTGCCGAGGGACCGCTTGGCGATGATCGCGCCGAGCGGGATCGGCAGGCCCGTCGTGCTCTCCCAGTGCTCGCCCATGTCGGCGAGCTTGTGCAGCCCGTAGTTCTGGTAGGTGAAACGCGCCTCGTGGATCACCAGCCCCGCGTCGACCTTCCCGTCCCGCACGGCCGGCATGATCTCGTGGAACGGCATGACCACGATCTCGCCGACCCCGCCCGGCAGCGTGTCCGCCGCCCACAGCCGGAACAGCAGGTACGCCGTCGACCTCTCGCTCGGCACGGCGACCGTACGGCCCGTCAGGTCCGCCCCGGCCTCCCGGGTCAGCACCAGCGGCCCGCAGCCCCGGCCCAGCGCGCCGCCGCAGGGCAGCAGCGCGTACTCGTCGAGGACGTACGGCAGCACGGCGTACGACACCTTCAGCGCGTCGGACTCGCCGCGCTCGGCCATGCCGTTGGTGATGTCGATGTCCGCGAAGGCCACGTCGAGGGCGGGCGCGCCCTCGACACGGCCGTGGGCGAGGGCGTCGAAGACGAAGGTGTCGTTCGGGCAGGGCGAGTAGGCGATGCTCAACGAGTCAGCGGTGGTCATGAGGGTTCCAACTCTCCAGGACGGGCGCGAGCTTCCCGAAGGCCCCGGTCAGGGCGTCCAGGGCGGCCGGAATGCGCCAGGCGTCCCGGTCGCGGGGACCGACGGGGTTGGAGACCGCGCGGATCTCCAGTACGGGTACGCCGTGCGCGGCGGCCGCCTCGGCCACGCCGAAGCCCTCCATGGCCTCCGCGAGGGCGTGCGGGTGCCGGGCGCACAGGTCGGCGGCGCGGGCGGCCGAGCCGGTCACGGTGGACACGGTGAGGACCGCCCCGGGGCGGGCTCCGGTCGCCTCGGCGGTGGCTCGTACGAGTGGATCCGGCGGACGGTGGCTGACGGTCCCGAATCCCAGTTCGGTGACCGGCACGAACCCGTCGGCGGTCTCGGCGCCCAGGTCAGCCGCGACGATCTCGTCGGCGACGACGAGCGACCCGACGGGGGCCGCGGGCTGGAAACCGCCGGCGATCCCGGCGGAGACGACCAGCGCGTAGGGGCGGCCCTCCAGGGCGGCCACGGTGAGCGCGGTCGCGGTGGCCGCGGCGGCCGGGGCCGGACCCACTCCGGCGGCGAGCAGGTCGTACCCGCCCGCGGTGCGCAGCAGCGTCGCGGCGGGCAGCCGTACCTCGGTCGTACCGCCCGGGAACGCCGCCGCCACCGCGTCCCGTTCGGCCGGGACCGCGGTGGCCACGAGGACGCGTACGGCGGACGTGGTCAGGCGTCCTTCTTGAGCTTGAAGGACCACAGGCCCAGCACCGACTTGTCGCCCTCCTTGATGGAGACGAGCGTCGAGTTGCCGGAGGCGCCGTACTGGGCGTTGAAGAACACGCTGCCCGGGATGGTGCGGTAGGTCTTCTTGCTGGAGTCGGTGAGCGGCTGACCGTTCATCAGGATCGTCCAGCCGTTGTCCGCGATCTTCGGGTCGACGCCGAAGCGGACCGTGTCGTCCGGATCCACCTTGATGGACTCGATCCCGGTGTCCTTGAGGCAGTTCGCGAGGGAGGCCGCGTTCAGGGCCTTGCCGTCGTTGTAGCAGGCGGCCTCGGAGTTGACCGAGGACGTACCGACGGTGATCGTGGCGATCGGCGTCGGCTTGTCACAGGCCGACAGAACGAGCAGTCCGGCGGAAACGGCGCCGGCGGCGGCGACGACGCGGCGGCGTCGCGAGCGGGAGTGCAGCGTGGTCATGGCCGAAGGCTATCGGGCGCTCCGGGCCGTCTCCCCACGTGGGGTACGGCGTGCCCGGTTCGTTACGCCGGCTGCGCGCCTCAGGCCACCCTCGGCCGGGTCCGGGGACCGTGCCGGGCCGAATCGAGCAGGCCGCGCAGGGTGGCCAGCCAGCCGGCCGCCACGATCACGGCCGCCACCACCAGGCCCAGGGTCCCGTTCAGCGGCATCACGATGCCCACCGCGCCGCCGAACACCCAGGCCATCTGGAGCAGCGTCTCGGAGCGGGCGAACGCCGAGGTGCGCACCTGCTCCGGCACGTCCCGCTGGATCAGCGCGTCCAGGCACAGCTTGGCCAGCGCCTGCCCGAATCCGGCCACCGCCGCCAGCACGGCCACCAGCAGTGCCCCGAAGAACAGGGCCGCGACGATCGCCGTCCCCAGCACCACGGCGACCACCGTCACGATGATGATCTCCGGCGTCCGGGAGCGCAGCCAGGCGCCCACCGCCGTACCGAGCGCGTTGCCCGCGCCCGCGGCCACCCCCACTATCCCCAGCGACACCGCGGCGCTCTCACCGGTCAGCGGGTGCTCCCTGAGCAGGAACGCCAGGAAGAAGATCAGGAAGCCGGAGAGGCAGCGCAGGGCCGCGTTCGCGCCGAGTGCGTGCGTGACGGCCGGACCCACCGTCCGCAGCCCCGGCCGCTTCGTCCCCTTGCGGAGCGGGCCGTGCAGGTGCTCCTCGTCGGCGGCGAGCAGCGCCACGTCCTCGCCCTTGGCCGAGTCGACCTTCGCGGGCAGCGTGAAGGAGAGGAAGGTACCCGCGACGAAGATCACGAAGGCGCCGTACAGCGGCCAGGGGTCACCGATGGCGTGCAGCCCGGCGCCGACCGGGGCGGCCACACCGGTGGCGAGCAGCCCGGCGAGCGTGACCCGCGAGTTGGCCTTCACCAGGGAGATGCCGGGCGGCAGCAGCCGGGGCACGACGGCACTGCGCACCACGCCGTACGCCTTCGACGCGACCAGCACCCCGAGCGCCGCCGGGTACAGCTCCAGGCTGCCGCCGGCCACCGCGCCCGAGATGATCAGCGCGAGCAGCGCCCGCGCCAGCATTGCGCCGGCCATCGCGGCGCGCCGGCCGTGCGGGAGGCGGTCGAGCAGCGGGCCGATGACCGGGGCGAGCACGGTGAAGGGCGCCATGGTGATGGCGAGGTACAGCGCGACCCGCCCGCGGGCCTCGTCGGTCGGCACCGAGAAGAACACGGTGGAGGCCAGCGCGACGGTGACCATGACGTCACCCGCGCCGTTGACCGCGTGCAGTTCGATCAGCTTGCCGAGACCGGACTCGCCGGCGCCGTGCGCGTGCGTGGCCCTGCGGATGCTCCGGGCGGTACCGGTCACCGGGAGGTGCAGGGCACGCCCGACGGAGCGGACGGCACCGCGCATCCGGCCCGCACCGCTACCGGCCCCGACGGTGCGCTGGGGGGATTTCGCGGTTGCCACGTCGTTCATAGTGCCCTGAGACGACAGTTCCTAGTGCACTTTGTGACCAAGCGAGTCGGAGACGGCACCGCCGCCACCGCCTTCGCCGACCCAGGCTCCGCGCCGGACTGTCGCCCACGACCGGCGACGGGGTAGCGTGCGTATCTCAGCCATAAAGCACAATGGATGGCAGAGGTGCGCCCGAGAGCGATCGGACGCGGACGTCGATGCGGCCCACAGGTCCGCTCCGTCCGCCCCACCGCCGGAGGCAGCCGCACTCGTGAGACGGCGTAGGAGAGAAGCGATACCTGTGAGCGCAGCGACAACGCGAAGCCGCACCCCCGACCGTCTGTGCGCCGAGGCGGTCGACCTCGCACGCACCGCCGCCGAGGAGGCCGCCGCACCCGGAGTGGTGGGCGAGCACGCAGGAGTGGTCGCCGAGGGTGACCGCGTCGTCACGCACTACTTCGAGTGCAAGGAACTCGGGTACCGCGGCTGGCGCTGGGCGGTGACGGTGGCCCGCGCCTCGCGCGCCAAGCTCGTCACGCTGGACGAGGTCGTCCTGCTGCCCGGCTCCGACGCCCTCCTCGCCCCCGAGTGGGTGCCCTGGAGCGAGCGGCTGCGCCCCGGCGACATGGGCCCCGGCGACCTGCTCCCCACCGAGGCCGAGGACCTGCGTCTGGAGCCCGGCTACACCGGCGAGGACGGCCCGGAGCCGAACTCCCCGGTGTCGGAGGAGATGGAGGAGCTGGCGGAGGCGGAGGACGCCGACGTCACCGCGGGCACGCCCGCGAACCTCCCCACGGTCCCCTCCCGGGGCACGATCGCCTCCGTCGCCGAGGAACTGGGCATGCGCCGCGCCCGGGTGCTGTCCCGCTACGGCCTGCACATCGCCGCCGACCGCTGGGAGGAGGCGTTCGGCTCCACGACCCCGATGGCCCAGGCGGCCCCCGCGACCTGCGTCAGCTGCGGCTTCCTCACCCCCATCGGCGGCTCCCTGGGCCAGGCCTTCGGCGTCTGCGCCAACGAGTTCTCCCCGGCCGACGGCCGGGTCGTCTCCTTCGCCTACGGCTGCGGCGGCCACTCCGAGGCCGCGGTCATGCCGAAGCCTCCGGTGGTGGCACCTCCGGTGATCGACGAGACCCGCGTCGACCCCTTCCCGCTGCGCCCGTCCGCCGACTCCGGTTCGGTACCGGCGACGGAGGACGAGGCGTCGGCGGAGCTGGGCCACTCCTGACCCGTGCGGCGGGCCTCCCGCCCGCCGCCCCGGAGTGACGACCGGTCGGTACGGCCTCGGCGCCGCGTCGGCCGTACCGCCGTCACCGCGTCGGCCGTACGTGCCCTCGCCGGGCAGCGGTGTGGCCCCACGGCCCCGGTGCGGGGCTGTGGGCGTACCGGGATCTCCCCGACGCCGCGGGTGACCGCGTACGCCGTACCGGCGCCGCCGGGTGTGCGCCGCTCGGCTGGTCGCGTCGGGTGGGCGGCCGGACGGATCCCCGGCGCGCGGTACCTTCGTCCTCACGTCGACGAGGAGAGTGAACGTGAGCAAGTTCGTGCGGCCCGCCGCCGAGGGCGCCGATCCGTTCGGCACCGCCCGCCTGCGTCGCGGTGTCCTCGACGCCTGGGCCACCAGCCCCGCCCGGTTCCGTGAGGACGCCAACGCCGAGGAGGACCTGGTCCTCGGCGGCTACCGGGACCGGCTCGTCGTCGAGCTCGCCCAGAACGCCGCCGACGCGGCCGCCCGCGCCGGTGTCCCCGGCCGGTTCAGGCTCACCCTCCGCGACGGTGTCCTGTTCGCCGCCAACACCGGCGCCCCGCTGGACGCGGCCGGCGTCGAGTCCCTCTCCACTCTGCGCGCCTCCGCCAAGCGCGAGGACACCGACCGTGCCGTCGGACGGTTCGGCGTCGGCTTCGCCGCCGTCCTCGCGGTGACCGACGAGCCCGCGGTGGTCGGCCGGCACGGCGGCGTGCGGTGGTCGCTCGCCGAGGCCCGCGAGCTGGCGGAGGAGACCGCCCGGCAGAGCGGCGGACTCGGCGACGAGATCCGCCGCCGGGACGGCCATGTGCCGCTGCTGCGGCTCCCGTTCGCCGCCGAGGGCACCGCCCCGGACCCCTACGACACGGTCGTGATCCTGCCGCTGCGGGACCCCGCCGCCACCGACCTCGCCGAACGCCTCCTCGCCGCCGTCGACGACGCCCTCCTGCTCGCCCTGCCGGGACTCGCCGAGGTCGTGATCGAGACCGGCGACACCGTGCGCACCCTCAGCCGCGGCACCGACGGTGAACTCACCGTCGTGGCGGACTCCCGTCAGGGCACGACCCGCTGGCGCACCGTCTCCGCGCACGGTCCGCTCACCCCGGACCTGCTCGCCGACCGGCCGGTCGAGGAACGGCTGCGCCCGCACTGGTCGCTGACCTGGGCCGTGCCCACCGACGCCGCGGGCGCCCCGGACCGGCCGCGCACCGCCGCCGTGCTGCACGCCCCCACCCCCAGTGACGAACCCCTCGGCGTCCCCGCCCTGCTCATCGCGTCCTTCCCGCTGGACACCACCCGCCGGCACGCCGCGCCCGGCCCGCTCACCGACTTCCTGGTGCGGCGCGCGGCCGACGCGTACGCCGAACTCCTCGCCGGCTGGCGGCCGGTGGGGGAGGAGATCATCCACCTGGTGCCCGGCCCGCTCGGCAAGGGCGAACTGGACGGCGCGCTGCGCCAGGCGATCCTGGAACGGCTGCCGCGCACCGCGTTCCTGCCGCCCGCCGTCGAGGGCGGCGGCGACAGCGAGCTTCCCGAGGCGCTGCGCCCGCGGGACGCCGAGATCGTGGAGGGCGCGGGCGCGGAGACGGTCCGGGTGCTCGCGGAGGTCCTCCCGACCCTCCTGCCCGCCGGCCTCGAACGCCGTGTGGAACTACGGACGTTGTCCGTCACCCGGCTCCCGCTCGCCGACGCCGTCGACCGTCTGGCCGGCCTGGAGAAGGACCCGGACTGGTGGTGGCGGCTGTACGACAGCCTCGCGGGCGTCGACCCGGAACGGCTGTCGGGCCTGCCGGTCCCGCTGGCCGGGGGCACCTCCCGGGCCGGCTCCGGGGGAGCCCGTACGACCATCGGCCCCCGCCAGGTCCTGCTCCCCGGCCCGGACGCGGTCGTCGACCCGGAGATCCTGGCCCGCCTCGGCCTCAAGGTCGCCCACCAGGACGCCGCCCACCCCCTCCTCGAGAAGCTCGGCGCCCTGCCCGCGACCCCGCGCGCGATCCTCACCACCCCGCAGGTCCGGGCCGCCGTGGCCGCGTCCCTGGACGACGACGGGGGCCTGGACTGGGAGGAGGACACCCTGGACGCCGAGGAACTGGCGGACACCGTCCTCGCCCTGGTGCGGGACGCCGGACTGGAACCCGGCGACGAACCCTGGCTGGGTGCCCTCGCCCTGCCCGACGAGGACGGCGAGCCGGCCCCCGCCGGTGAACTCGTCTTCCCGGGCAGCCCGTTCGCCCGCGTGATCAGGGCGGGTGAACTGGCCGCCGTGGACGCCGAGCTGGCGGACAAGTGGGGCGAGCAGCCGCTCGCCGCCTGCGGCGTGCTGGCCGACTTCGCGCTGGTCCGCGCCACCGACGTCGTCCTGGACCCGGACGAACTGGAGCCGCGCGAGGGCGACTTCGCGGAACCCGACGACGCCGGACTGCTCGACGCCGTCGACGTCTGGTGCGAGGACATCCTCGACCGCTTCCCCGACTCGCCCGTGCCCCCGGTGGCCACCGAGCTGACCGCTGTCCGCGACCTCGACCTGGTGGACGAGGACCACTGGCCCGAGGCGCTCGCGCTGCTCGCCAGGCCGCCGCTGCGGGACGCCCTGACCCAGCCGGTCCGCATCCTGCTGCCGGACGGCACCCACGAGGTCGTACGCCCGTACACGGCGTGGTGGCTGCGCGGTCACCCGGTGCTCGACGGCCGCCGGCCCGCCGGTCTGCTGGCCTCCGGCGGCGACCCGCTGCTGCGCGGCCTCTACGAGGAGGCCGACGCGACCGGCTTTGAGGACGAGCAGGTGCTGCGGGCGCTGGGCGTACGGACGTCGGTCGCCGCGCTCCTCGACGAGCCGGGCGGCGCCGCCGAACTCCTGGACCGCCTCGCCGACCCGGACCGCTCGGTCGGCGGCGCCCAGCTGCACGCCCTGTACGGCGCGTTGGCGGACCTGGACCCCGAGCAGGTGACCCTTCCCGACGAGGTGCGGGCGGTGGTCGACGGCCGGGTGGAGGTGGTGGACGCGGCGGACGCGGTGGTGGTCGACTCCCCGGACCTGCTGCCGTTCACGGCCGGCGTCCCGCTGCTCCCGGTACGGCCGGCCCGCGCCGCCGAACTGGCCGAGCTGTTCCAGGTGCGGCGGCTGAGCGAGTCGGTGACGGGGTCGGTGGACTCGGAGGGCACCGAACACGACGTTCCCGGGCCGGTCCGCGTGCTGCTCGGTCCGCGCACCCCGGAAACCTACGTCGAGCACGAGGAGTTGGTGGTCGACGGCGTCGAGATCGACTGGCGGCTCACCGGGGACGGCGTCCTGCACGCCGCGACCCTGGAGGGCGTGGCGGCGGGCCTCGCCTGGGCGGCCGGGCAGTGGCCGCGCCGTTTCGAGGTGGCCGCGCTGCTGGAGGACCCGTCCCGTACGGAGGAACTGGCCCGGGACCGCTGGTTCGACTGAGGTCCTGCCGGGTCACGCGGAGGACGGGACGTGGCCCGGCGGTCCGGGCCACGTGCGGACGCGCGCACGCCTTCCGGCGTCAGCGCGCCTCCACCTCCAGGAAGTACTCGCAGCGGTCCAGGTCCAGTGTCATCCCGGTCAGCCGCCGGAAACCGTCCGCGTGTTCCGGCCGCAGCGGGTGCACGTCGGTGAGCTGGTGCGCGGGTATCGCCAGCAGCCGTCCCAGCGCGTGGACGCCCACCGACGAGACGTCGGTGACCGACTCGGGGGTGTCCTCGTCCTTGGCGTAGCAGGCGACGAGGTATCTCATGGGGGTGTCCTTCCGGACGGACGAGGTCCTGCGACCGGCGGCGCGGGCGACCACCGGAGGAATCTCACACGACCTCCGCACTTCGCACAACCTTTCTCCCCCGTCGTGGATCTGATCGTGCGAGTCAGCAGACTCACCGGTCACTTCCTACAGGGGAATTCATGCGCATACGCGCCACCGTGGTCGCCGCCTCCGGCGTCCTGGCCCTCTCCGCCGTCGCCGTGCCCGCCGCACAGGCCACCGGCGGCACCTCCTACAGCCCCTCCGCTCTGGCGAAGCTCGTCCAGGCGCACCAGGGCGGCCGGTCGGCGTACACCGCCGCGACCGGGGACGACCCCGGCACCCCCTACCCGCTGGACCTGTCCTTCTCCGGCGTGCAGGTCAACAAGGGCAAGCCGATCGTCGCGGGCACCACCACGCACGGCACGTTCCCGGTCACCTACAAGGTGACGCACGGCGCCGACGTCGACATCCACGCGGACGACTTCCTGATGGACGTCGAGATCTACCGCGGCGACATCGACGAACCCGCCAACGAGCTGTTCGGCATGGACTGGCCGTCCTGCACGGACACGTCGGCGACGACCGCGACCTGCGAGAGCACCATCGACGTCTTCGCTGCCGACGAGCTCTCCAACGCCGACGCCACCACCTGGAAGGCGTACGGCTTCGCGATCGCCCTCAACGGGCAGGACCCGTCCCAGGGCGACTGGAGCAAGATCGGTTACGCCGAGGGGGACCACCTGGCCACCACCAGGCTCCAGCGCCTGTCGAAGCTGACGGTGAACGCGGCCCCGGAGCCGGTGAAGAAGGGCAAGACCATCACGGTCACCGGCAAGCTGTCCCGCGCCAACTGGGACGACGGCGAGTACCACGGCTACGCGACCCAGCCCGTGCGGCTGCAGTTCCGCAAGAAGAACTCCAGCACCTACACGAACGTCAAGGGCATCAAGTCCTCCACGACCGGCACGCTGAAGACGACCACCAAGGCGACGGTGGACGGCTTCTACCGGTACTCCTTCGTGGGCACGTCCACGACTCCGGCGGTCAACGCGGCGGGCGACTACGTCGACGTGAAGTAACCCCAAGGGGACGTAATCCGCTCGCAAAAGATTAAAAATCTGATCGGATTGCGTCCCGCCCGTACAACCAGTCCCGTCCCTCGTGGATCTGATCACCTGAGCCAACAGGCTCCCTAGATCACCTGGGCCTCGGGCCCACCTTTCCCACTGGGGAATCCATGCGCATTCGTGCCACTGTGGCCGCCGTCTCCGGCGCCCTGGCCCTCACCGCGTTCGTCGCCCCGGCCGCGCACGCCGCCGGCACCTCGCCGAACGTCACCTTCTCGAACGTGAAGGTCAACAAGGGCAGCAGCATGGTCGTCGGCACGGCCAAGGCGTCCTTCGCGGTCACGTACACCGTGACGCACCCGTCGAGCCTGAAGTCGACCGACTTCGCCACCGGCCCGGCCATCTACCGCGGCACCTCGGTCACCAGGCCGAGCGACCTCTTCGTCTCGGACGAGCCGGGCACCTGCACCGCCGCCTCCACCACCGTCCTCAACTGCAAGGCCAGCCTGGTCTTCACGGTCGGCGGTGACGAGGACCTCATCAACTCCGAGGCGGGCTCCTGGACCGTCGGCGCCGTCGCCGTCGGCACCAGCGGCGCCAAGTGGGTGGGCGGCCTGGGCAGCGCCAAGGTCCTGCGCGCCGCCAAGCTGACGGTCGACGCCGCTCCCGAGCCGGTCAAGAAGGGCAAGACGGTCACCGTGACCGGCAGCCTGACCCGCGCCAACTGGGAGACGAACAAGTACGGCGGCTACGGCAGCCAGTCCGTCAAGCTCCAGTTCCGCAAGAAGGGCTCCAGCACCTACACCACGCTGAAGACCGTCAAGGCCTCCTCCACGGGCGCCCTGAAGACCACGACCACCGCGACGGTCGACGGCTACTACCGTTACTCCTTCGCGGGCACCTCCACGACCCCCGCGGTCAGCGCCACGGCCGACTACGTCGACGTGCAGTAGCACTCCGCCGCGCACACGAAGACCGGGGGCCGCCCGCCAGGACGGCCCCCGGTCTCATGTGACGTTCGTCCCGACGCTACGACGCCATGGCCCTCGCGAGAGCCGTCCGCGCCTCGCCGAGGGCCGCCGCGTCCTCCGGCCGCAGGGTGATCCGCTCACCGGTCCGGTCCAGCAGGACGAGCGAGGTGGCGAGCAGGCCGTGTCCCAGCTCCCGCAGCACCTCGTGCGAACTCGACGCGTACAGGTCGTAGAGGCGGTGGACGAAGACCCGGAACACCGTGCCGTCCACCGCGCAGCTCCCGTGCGGCGTGGCCGTCAGTCCCGAAGGCACGCCGAGGAACCCGGCCGCCCCCTGGGCCAGGGCGTGGTACAGCTTCCCGCCGTGGTACCCCGCGTCCCAGAGCGTCTCGTCGCCGTACTCGAAGGGATAACTCAATCTGCGATCTCCAGTCTGAGGTCGAGGTCGGGATACTTCTTCCTGAGTTCCCTGAACCGCTCCTGCAGGGCGGTCCGGAAACGCGGGTCCATCCCCGACGTCGTGAAGCGGAAGCCTATGGGCGCGTTCTCGTAGCCGGGGAGCAGCTTCCGGCACTTGAGGTAGTTCGCCAGCTTCAGGTCCACGTGCTTGGCCAGCCACACGTCGTCCGCGTAGATGGCCGACTTCAGCTCCCACATCACATCGTTCTCGAACAGGTCGATGTCAGTGATGATCTTCCCCGTGTCCGGGTCGTGGACCACGTGGTCGATGGAGCCTTCCAGGCAGCCGGACGCGCCGTTCGCGGCCGCGCGCGCCATCGACCTCGGCGCGGCCGGTTTCGCCAGCGGCGCCTTGCCGAGGATCCTGCAGCCGCGCCTCAGCAGCTTCAGCTCGTCGAAGACCCGGTCGAGGACCTTGAACTTGCTCTTGAGCAGGGCATCCACCGCGAGAGTGCCGCACGCGCCGAGGTCCTTCCGCTCCATGCACGCCTCGTACTGGCCGAGGCCCAGCAGTTCCTTCTCCGCGTTCCACAGCTGCTCGGCGGCGTCGCCGAACTCCTCGCCGTGGGCCAGGATGCCGCAGTAGATCTCCTGATGCTGACACCAGCGGGCGAAGCCCTGCGGGTCACAGGGGATGAGTCCCTGCCCGCAGCGGTACAGCTCACGGGCGCGGGCCCCGCCGTCGCTCTGCGCCTTCTCCTTGGCCGCGACCGCCGCCTTGCGCCGGGCCTCCGCCTCCTCCCGGTACTTCTGCACCGAGACCTTGAACGCGTCGGTCGCCGCCTTCAGCGCGGCGTCGGCGTCCTTGCCCGCCGCGACCGCGGACTTCCATGCCTGGTCGGCGTAGTACGAGGCGCTCGACGCGGCGGCCTGGGCGGTCTCCGCGGACACGGTGGCGTCCGCCGCCGACCTGGCCGCGTCGGCCGCGTCGGCGTCGGCCCGCTCGGCCGCGGCGCGGGCGGTCCTGGCGGAGGCGGCGGCCCGGGTCGCCGCGTCCTCCGCGTCCTTGGCGTACTGGTCGGCCTTCTTCGCGTAGCCCTCGGCGTCCGTGGCGGCCGCGTTCGCCTTCTTCGACCACTCGCCGGCCTCGGCCGCCGCCTTGCGCGCGGTCGCGGCCACCTTCTGGGCCGTGGCCGCGTTCTGCCGCGCGGTCGCCGCGACCTTAGCCGCGTCCGCGATCAGCTTCTGCACCTGGGCGAGGTGGGTGGCGGCCAGACCGTCCCTGCGCAGCGCCTGGTACTGGCCGGAGACGACGAAGGCGTGCAGCGCCTGCGGCGAGCCCTCCAGGGCGATCCGCGCTGCGGACTTCACCTCCGGTGTCCCGCTGTCGATCAGCTGGGCCGCCCGGACCCGCTCGTCCTGCGTCCGCGCGGTGTGCTGCGTGGTGAGCAGGAACGTGCTGTAGGTCTTCGGATCCCCGGTCGCGAGGGCCTTGCGGCCGGCGTCGACGAGCACGGGGCCTGCGCCGTCCAGTACCCGGGCGATGGCCACGCGCATGCTCTCGGCGGCCACCTGGTACTGGCCGTTCGCCACGAACGCGCCGATGACGGCCGCGTCGCCGTCCAGAGCGGTCTCGGCCGCGTCCCGTACCGTCTTGTCCTCGCTCTCCTCGGCGAGGCGCTCCACGTACGAGCGCTGGTCCTGCTGTTCGGCGGTCGTCCAGCCGGTGCGCAGGTAGTCGACGACGGCCTGGTCGGTCCCGCCGAGCGCGGCCTCGGCCGCGGCGCGTCCCCAGGCCGCGCCGCCGCCCTTCATCACGCGCACGGCCAGGGCGCGGCCCTGCCTGGCGACGGCGCCGAGGTCGGCGCCGGGCCCGGCCGCCTCAGACACCAGACGGTCCCGTTCGGCCTGCCGGTCCCCGGTTGCCTTCTCGGACGCCGCCTGCGCGGCGGTCCGGGCGTCGGCCTGCTCCTTGTCGTCCCTGGCCCGTTCGATGCCGGCGTTGGTACGGCCGCGCAGTTCCTCCGCCTCGACCTGACGGGCCAGGGTGTAGATCTCCTGGGCCTTGGCCACGGCGGCGGTGGCGGCGTCGGCGGCGGCGGTGGCGGCGGTGGCGTGTTCCGTGGACCTGGCGGCGGCCTTCGCGGAGTCGCCCGCGTGCTCGGCCGAATCCCGGGCCGCCTTGGCCGCGTTGCGCGCGTGGGCGGCCGCGGACGTCGCGGCGTCCCGGGCCTCGCGGGCGGCCTTGCCCGACTTGTGCGCCAGCGCCTCGGCCTCGCCCGCGGCACGGTTGGCCTCTCCGGCGTGGCGCCTGGCGGCGGCCGCGGCGGAGCGCGCCTCGGCGGCCTCCGCACTCGACTGGCCCGCGTAGTCACCGGCCTCGGCCGCCGCGTCGGCGGCGGCCCTGGCACTGGCGCCCGCGCCGGCCGCCGAGTGCGCGGCGTCACCGGCGGCGTCGGCGGCCCTGGCCGCCTGGTCGGCGGCGTCGGCGGCGAGATCGGCGCCCCTGGCGGCCTTCTCGGCGTCATCGGCCGCCTTGCGCGCGGCCTCCGACTTCTTGGCGTCCACCGCGGCGTCGGCGGCGGCGTCCCGGGCTCGGGACGCCGCCTGTGCGGCACCGGCCGCGGCGGCCGCCGCCTGTGCGGCCGCGTTGGCGGCGACACGTGCCGAGTTGTTGGCGGCGTTGGCCGCGTCGATCGCCCGCTGCGCGGCGGCCGCGGCCTGTGCGGCGGCGGAAGCGGCCCGCTTGGCGGCGCTCGCGGCCTTGCCCGTGTCGTCCTTGGCGGCCTTCGCCTCCGCCTGGGCCCGCAGCGCTGCGTCCTTGGCGAGGTCGGCGGCCTTCACCGCCTTGGCTGACTCGGCCTTGGCGGCCGCGGTCTCCTCGGCGGCCTGCCGGCCCGCCTCCTTCGCCTGCTCGGCGAGTTCGGCGACCGAGGCGTGCTCCTCGTCCTTGGCCCGCGCGACGAACTGGCCGACCTGGAGGAACTCGTGGACGTCCGCCGTGGTGCCGCCCAGCGCCAGGCGCCCCGCGGCCCGCACGTTGGTGCCGCCCGCGCCGACCATCTGCGCGACCTGGACCCGCTCGTCCTCCGCCTGCTGGGCGGAGCGGCCCTCGGTGAGGAACTTCCGTACGTCGTCGGCGCCGCCCGCCAGAGCGGCCCGGCCGGCGCTCTGCACGTTGGGGCCTGCGGTGCCGATGATCTGGGCGACCCGGACGCGGTCGTCCTGCTCCATCGGGTCTTCCCAGCCGTCGTCCAGGAACTCGTGCAGCTGGGCCGGTGTTCCGGCCAGCGCCTGGCGGGCGGCGGTCAGCAGCTCCGGGCCCCCGACGGAGGCGAGCTGAGCGGCGCTGACCCGTTCGTCCTGGAAGGAGAGGTCGTCGGCCGCGGCCAGGAAGGCCTGGATGTCGGCGTCGCTGCCGGTGAGTGCCGCCTCGGCAGCCGCCTTGACGCCGGGACCGCCCTTCTCCCAGTAGGCGACCACCTGGTCGCGCTGTCCGGCGCCGGTCCACGCCTGGGCGGCGGCTCGCGGACTCGTCCCGGCCGGTGCGGCTCCCGCGGTGGGCGCCGCGCCCAGCAGCCCGCCGGTGAGGGCCAGCGGGAGGAGGGTGAATGCCGTTCGGCGTAGGAGACGCGCCGCTATTCCGGTGGTATCGAGCTGGTCAGTTCTTCGATTCACCTAACACCTGTCTCGGTCATCGGCGACGCCCCCGAATGCGAGTCGCCGAATATGTGAGAAGGCAGCGTAACCCTCGTCAACTTTGTAAATCGAACCAACTTTTTCCGCCGGGACGGCGTGCCGGACGAACGACAGGAATTATGCCCCTTTTGTCGCTCCATGACGCGTAAGTGGCCCATGATTCATGGGCCTTCATTGGTGCGACTGTGAAGCTTGTGCGTTGACGCATGACCATCCTTTGACTACTCTGTGGGTTGTCTTTGCCGCCGCCTGACCAGTGGCGCCTCTTTTCCAGGGCACTTCCATGCCCTGTTTCCTTTAATTGCGGGGGCAATTTTGCGGCTTCTTCAGCGTTTTTGGCGCGCCTGCGATTGAGGTCATCTCTTTTTCGAGAATTCCTTCCTGGAGGGACCCCTCAGTGCTTTTCCGTGCCCGAAAAATAGTGGTGTCCGCATGCGTGGCCGGAGTCGCCACGCTCGCGGGCGTCTCCGTGGCCTCGGCCGACGACCCGCCGTCCGCTCCGGCTCCCTCGACGCCGCCCGTCGCGGTCGAGGACTACGGGTATCCCGGAGCCGACCGGATCCTGGCCGAGAAGGGGATCAGGCTCAAGAAGGGGGACGGCCACATCCTGCTGGCCGACTGCGACCAGGCGGCCCAGCAGATCCGCGTGCTCACCGTCAAGGACGACTCCGCCGGCCGCCAGGGCACCTACTGCTTCCGGGCCACGGCCAAGACCGGCCGCCTCACGCTCGAACTCCCGCGCGTCTTCGCGGTGGAGGCCGCCGACCATCCGATGAGCGCCGACCTCACCGCCGAGGGCACGACCACGACGGTCGATGTGCCGCAGGGCGGCTTCCAGTCCGTCGGTGAAGGCGTCTTCGGCGGTGCCCGCGCGGTACTGGTCGAACTCCGCGTGACCGGCTGATCCACCGACTCCCCCGTCCGTGCGCACCCGTACACGGACACCCCCACGGCTTCTGCGTCGGCAGAGCCGTCTCGTGATGCGAGGAAACGTGACACACCCCCGTACCTCCGGGAAGCGCACGGCGTGGATCGCCGGGGTCTTGGCGGCCGGTCTCGCCACCGGACTCCTGGGCGCGTCGCCCGCCCGTTCCGTCGCCGGCGACCAGGTCGCCGACGACGCCGACCAGTTCACCGTGAAGCTGCACATAGCCTTCGGCAAGGAGAACGAACGCGCCTGCTCGGGCACCCTGGTCGACGCCCAGTGGGTCCTCACCTCCGCCAGTTGCTTCGCGGCCGACCCGCAGCACGCGACGAAGCTGACGGCGGGGAAGCCGCCGTACCCCACCGTGGTCACCGCGGGCGGCGACCGGCCCGCCAAGGCGCCGGAGAAGCAGCAGGTACTGCAACTGATCCCGCACCCCGACCGCGACCTGGTCATGGCGCGTATCGACGATCCGAGCATCGAGAACCCTCTGGACGGCCCCTTCCCCGACATCGCCGCGGCCCAGCTCGGTTCGGCGGCGCCGGCCCAGGGCGACCGGCTCAGAGCCGTCGGATACGGCCGCACCCGGTCCGAGTGGGCGCCCGGAAAGGCCCACGCCGGTGAGTTCGGTGTGGACTCCGTCGCCGCCACCACGCTGGCGCTCTCGCCCACCTCCGGCGCCTCTCTGTGCCCCGGGGACGCCGGTGGTCCCGTGCTCGACGCGGGCGGCGACCTGACCGCCGTGGTCACCGCCTCCTGGGACGGCGGCTGCTTCAACTCCGCGGAGACCCGCACCGGGGCCGTCGCCACCCGCGTGGACGACATCGCGGACTGGGTCCAGCGGGTGCGCATGACCACGCGTCAGAAGGCAGTCCGGGACGCCATGTCGACCGCGGACTTCAACGGCGACGGTCGTACGGACGTCGTCGCGCAGCTGGCCGACGACTCGATCCAGGTCTTCTACACCCGGCCGGACGGAACGCTGCAGTTCGGCACCGTCCTGCGCGCGCTCGGGCGTCCCGGAATCCAGGAGATTCTCGCGGGCGACTTCGACGACGTGCCGGGACCGGAGGTGATCTCGGTCCACGACAACGGTGACCTGTTCATGGGGCAGCGGGGGCTGATCCCCGCGCTCTGGTGGACCAGGACGAAGCTGTGGACGGACGCCGCCTGGAAGGAACTGCTCCCGGCTGCCGTCCTGCACAGCTCCGTCAAGGCACGCGACACACTGCTGTTCCAGTGGCCTGACGGGTCGCTCTACAGCTACAAGAGGGACGCCGCTGGCAAGCTGGTGAACCAGAAGAAGGCGATGTGGCCGGACAAGACCTGGAAGAAGGAACACATCGCGACGGGCGACTTCACCGGCGACGGCCGGGACGACATCGCCGCGGTCGCCTCGGACGGCTCCCTGAGCCTGTATCCGGCCAAGGCCGACGGCACCTTCGACAAGGCCCGCTCGATGTGGTCCGGCAAGGACTGGACCAGCTTCCGTCCCCTGCTGAGCGGTGACTTCAACGGCGACGGCAAGGCCGACATCGCCTACATGGAGGTCAACGGCCAGCTGAGCTGGTTCGCGGGCAACGGCAAGGGCGGACTGGCATCGGGTAAGACCATGTGGCCCGCCGTCTGACTCCGGCGCTCACACCGGGAACCGCCGCTCCACCCACCGCCACACCACCTCCAGCACCGCCGACGCCACCACCGCCACGCCGACCGCGGTCCACGGCATCACCGTGCCCACCAGTTTCAGCGCGAAGAAGCTCTGCAGCGCCGGTACCGCGAGGACGAGGACGAAGGCCGCGCCCATCGAGAGCACCAGCGCCACCCGCCACCAGGTGTACGGGCGGGCGATGATCGCGAGGATCCACATCGAGATCAGGAACAGGGTCAGGGTCGCCGCGCTGGTCTCCGCGTCCAGGGAGCCGGAGCCCGTGTAGTAGTGGCGGGCGATCAGGTACGTCACGAAGGTCGCGACACCGGCCAGCACCCCGCCCGGGACCGAGTAGCGCATCACGCGGCGTACGAAGTGCGGTCTGGCCCGCTCCTTGTTGGGCGCGAGGGCCAGGAAGAAGGCCGGGATGCCGATGGTGAGGGTGGACAGCAGCGTCAAGTGCCGGGGCAGGAACGGGTATTCGACCTGCCAGCAGACCACGAGCACCGCGAGCAGCACCGAGTAGACCGTCTTGACCAGGAACAGGGTGGCGACCCGGGTGATGTTGCCGATCACCCGGCGCCCCTCGGCCACCACCGAGGGCAGCGTGGCGAAGCTGTTGTCGAGCAGGACGATCTGCGCGACCGCCCGGGTGGCCTCCGAGCCGGAGCCCATCGAGACGCCGATGTCCGCGTCCTTCAGGGCGAGTACGTCGTTCACGCCGTCGCCCGTCATCGCGACCGTGTGCCCGCGGGACTGCAAGGCCCCGACCATGTCCCGTTTCTGCTGCGGGGTGACGCGACCGAAGACGGTGCCCTCGTCGAGCGCCTCGGCCAGTTCCGCGGGCTCCTCGGGCAGCCGGCGCGCGTCCACCGTCCTGCCGCTCAGGCCGAGCTTGGCGGCCACCGCGCCGACCGACACCGCGTTGTCGCCGGAGATCACCTTCGCCTTGACCTCCTGGTCGGCGAAGTAGCGGAGCGTGTCGGCGGCGTCGGGGCGCAGCCGCTGTTCCAGGACCACCAGGGCGGTGGGCCGGGCGCCGTCGGCGACCCTGGCGTGGTCGAGGTCCCGGGAGGCGCGGGCGAGGAGCAGCACCCGCAGGCCTTCCTCGTTGAGCCGCACGGTTTCGGCCAGTGCCGGGTCGTCGGCGCCGAGCAGCACGTCCGGCGCCCCCAGCAGCCAGGTGCTCAGCTCCCCGTCGCCCTCGCTGAAGGTGGCGCCGCTGTACTTGCGGGCGGAGGAGAAGGGCAGCGACTCCACGCACCGCCAGTCCTCGCTGTCGGGGTAGGCGTCGATGATCGCCCGGAGGGAGGCGTTCGGGCGCGGGTCGGACTCGCCGAGCGAGCCCAGCACCTTGCGGACGTACCCCTCGTCCACCCCGTCCAGCGCCCGCAGCTCGGTGACGTCCATGCCGCCCTCGGTCAGCGTGCCGGTCTTGTCCAGGCAGACGGTGTCGACGCGGGCCAGGCCCTCGATCGCGGGGAGTTCCTGCACCAGGCACTGCCGGCGGCCCAGCCGGATCACGCCGATCGCGAAGGCGACCGAGGTGAGCAGCACGAGGCCCTCGGGGACCATCGGGACGATGCCGCCGACCGTGCGGGCGACGGCGTCCTTGAGGCCGTTGTTCTTGACCACGAGCTGGGTGGCGACCAGGCCGACGGCGGCCGGGACCATCATCCAGGTCACGTACTTGAGGATGGTCGAGATGCCGGTGCGCAGTTCGGAGTGGACGAGCGTGAAGCGCGAGGCCTCCTCGGCGAGCTGGGCCGCGTAGGCCTCCCGGCCGACCTTGGTGGCGGCGAAGGCGCCGCCGCCCGCGACCACGAAACTGCCCGACATCACCTGGTCGCCGTGGCGTTTGACGACCGGGTCCGCCTCGCCGGTGAGCAGCGACTCGTCGATCTCCAGGCCGTCGGCCTCGGCGCAGACCCCGTCCACCACGATCTTGTCGCCGGGGCCGACCTCGATGAGGTCGTCGAGGACGATCTCACTGGTGGCCACTTCCACCGCGGCTCCGTCGCGGCGCACGGTCGGCCGTGACTCGCCGATCACCGCGAGCGAGTCCAGCGTCTTCTTGGCCCGCCACTCCTGCACGATGCCGATGCCCGTGTTGGCGAGGATCACGAAGCCGAACAGGCTGTCCTGGATCGGCGCCACCACCAGCATGACCACCCAGAGCACACCGATGATCGCGTTGAACCGGGTGAAGACGTTCGCGCGCACGATCTCGCCGAACGAGCGGCTGCTGCGCACCGGTACGTCGTTCACCTCGCCGCGCGCGATCCGCTCGGCGACCTCGGCGGCGGTCAGTCCGCCGGGCCGGACCGGGGGAGGCAGCGGGACCGGATGCACCGGGTCGAGTTCCGCGCCCGCGTCGATGTGCGTCATACGTTCGACGGTACGTGCGGATTTGCGTGTTCACCTGCCGAGTGCCCGGAAGATCCGACCAGGGGAGGAGTGAAGTCCTGCCCTGGTCGTAGAGCGGACCCGGGGCGGCCTCTACAGGGTGCGGGCGGCCTCCGCGCGCTTGATGGCCGCGTCGCGCCCCTTCACGTACCAGATGCCGATCAGCCCGAGGCCGCCGCCGGCCAGGCAGGTCCACACCCACCAGGTGTGGCCGTGGTCGGCGTACCAGCCGTAGAAGGGGAGCTGGACCAGGAAGAGGACGAACCAGAGGATCGTGCCGCCGATGATCGTCGGCACCACGGGTCCCTCCAGGGGTTCCGGTGCCTCGTGCTGGGGGGTCCACTTCGCCATGGTGCTCAGCTTACGCACCGCGGGGTTCTACGCGCGGAGATGGCGATCTGGGACTCATATGTTCATACTGAAACCGTTTGTGTCTGGCTACTTCTGATCGTAGGAACCTCCAATGTCGACCCCGGCTTCCACTCAGGCCCCCGCCCCCGAACAGCCGGGTGCGACCCCCGCGTACGGCGCGCTCGACCGCTACTTCAAGATCTCCGAGCGGGGCAGCACCCTCGCCCGCGAGGTGCGCGGCGGCTTCGCCACGTTCTTCGCGATGGCCTACATCATCGTGCTGAACCCGATCATCCTCGGCAGCGCGAAGGACATGTACGGCCACCAGCTCGACAACGGGCAGCTGGTCACCGCGACCGTCGTCACCGCCGCCTTCACCACGCTGCTCATGGGTGTCATCGGCAACGTCCCGATCGCGCTCGCCGCCGGGCTCGGCGTGAACTCCGTCGTCGCCCTCCAGCTGGCGCCCCGGATGTCCTGGCCCGACGCCATGGGCATGGTCGTGCTGGCCGGCATCGTCGTGATGCTGCTGGTGGCCAGCGGCCTGCGGGAGCGCGTGATGAACGCGGTGCCCTACAGCCTGCGCAAGGCGATCTCGATCGGCATCGGCCTGTTCATCATGCTCATCGGCCTGGTGGACTCCGGCTTCGTCAGCCGCATCCCGGACGTCGCCCAGACCACCGTCCCGCTCCAGCTCGGCGCGACCGGTCACCTCGACGGCTGGCCGGTCCTGGTCTTCGTGCTCGGCGCGCTGCTGACCCTCGCGCTGATCGTCCGCAAGGTCTCCGGCGCGATCCTGATCTCCATCGTCGCGATGACCGTGCTCGCGCTGGTCATCAACTCCGTCGCCCATGTGACGACCTGGGGCCTGACCGTCCCGAAGTGGCCCGGCAACCCCGTCTCGACCCCGGACTTCGGCCTGCTCGGCAAGGTCAGCCTGTTCGGCGGCTTCGGCAAGGTCGGCGTACTGACCGGCATCCTCTTCGTCTTCACCGTCCTGCTGTCCTGCTTCTTCGACGCCATGGGCACGATCATGGGCGTCAGCGACGAGGCCAAGCTGACCGACGCCCAGGGCTACATGCCGGGCATCAACAAGGTTCTCTTCATCGACGGCGTCGCGGTCGCGGCCGGCGGTGCCAGCTCCTCCTCGGCCACCACCTGCTTCGTGGAGTCGACGGCCGGTGTCGGTGAGGGGGCGCGGACCGGCTTCGCCAACGTCGTCACCGGCGGGCTGTTCGCCGTCGCGCTGTTCCTGACGCCGATCGCCACGATGGTCCCCTCCCAGGCCGCCACCCCGGCGCTGCTCGCGGTGGGCTTCCTGATCCTGGCCGGTTCGATCAAGGAGATCGACTGGGCCGACTACACCGTCGCGATCCCGGCCTTCGTGACCATGGTGATGATGCCGTTCACCTACTCGATCACGAACGGCATCGGCATGGGCTTCATCACCTTCGTGGTGCTGCGGCTGACCGCCGGCCGGGCCAAGGAGATCCCGGTGGCCATGTACGCGGTCGCGGCCGTGTTCGCCTTCTACTACCTGATGCCGGCCCTGGGCCTGACCTGATCCCGGCCGGGTCCGGGTCTCACGTGACCTTGACCTGATCGCCGTAGAACCTCTCCGTCTCCTCGACGGCGGCCGAGAACCGCTCGTCGAAGTCGCCGCGAATGAGCGTCCGGACCACGTAGTCCTGGACGCTCATTCCTCTTTTCGCCGCATGGTGCCGGAGCCGGTCGAGCAGCTCTTTGTCTATCCGCAGGCTGAGCACACTGGTCCCCATGCATACGAGGGCGCCACATCGGGGCGCCCGATGCGTGACTTTCCGGATTCGACTCACTCGTACGGGTGACGCGATGTTTTGCGGGTGACTCCGGGCCTCGGGATGTGGTGGCCGAGGTCACGGGCGCATCGGCGTGCCCCGGGTGGTCCTTAGAAAGAGTAATGAGTTATTCTAAGGAACATGCCGGACCTTACCCATGGCGACGACGCGGCCGCCGTGAACTCACTCCGCTCCGCCGTGATGCGACTCTCGCGACGGCTGAAGCACCAGCGGGTCGACGAGTCACTGAGCCCCACCGAGATGTCGGTGCTGGGCACCCTCTCCAACTGCGGGCAGGCCACCCCTGGTGAGCTGGCCCGCAAGGAGCATGTGCAGCCGCCCTCGATGACCCGCATCGTGGCGCTGCTCGAAGCCAAGGGACTGGTCCGTCTGGAGCCGCACCCCGAGGACCGGCGCCAGAAGGTCGTCACCAGGACCGAGCAGGCCGAGGCGATGCTCGAGGAGAGCCGTCGCAAGCGCAACGCGTTCCTGGCCGGTCTGGTGGACGGCCTGGACGAGGACGAATGGGCCAAGCTCCGTGCCGCCGCCCCCGTCCTGGAGAAGCTCGCACATCTGTAAGACCCCTTCACACCGCGAGTGGGCCGAAGGGGCGCACCGGCTGGAGCGCCCCGGCGGCGACCAGCCAGAGAAAGAGGAGGCGAACGCACTTTGAGTACGGGACCCGGAGCACCTTCCGCCCCCGCACCGACCGCCCCGACTACCCCCGTCCCCCGCAGATCCTCGATGTTCAGCTCGCTGAAGGTCCGCAACTACCGCCTGTTCTTCGCAGGCCAGGTCGTCTCCAACATAGGCACCTGGATGCAGCGGATCGCCCAGGACTGGCTGGTCCTCAGCCTCACCGGCTCCGCGACGGCGGTCGGCGTCACCACCGCCCTGCAGTTCCTGCCGATGCTCCTCTTCGGCCTCTACGGCGGAGTCCTGGTGGACCGGCTGAACAAGCGGCGCGCCCTCCTCGTCACCCAGTCGGCCATGGCCCTGACCGGCGTCGCGCTCGCCCTGCTGACCCTCTCCGGCCACGTGCACGTCTGGCACGTCTACCTCGCCGCCTTCTTCGTCGGCCTGGCCACGGTCGTCGACAACCCGGCCCGCCAGTCCTTCGTCTCCGAGATGGTCGGCCCCGACCAGCTGCAGAACGCGGTCAGCCTGAACTCCGCCAACTTCCAGTCGGCCCGTCTGGTCGGCCCCGCCGTCGCCGGCCTGATGATCACCGGTGTCGGCACCGGCTGGGCGTTCCTCTTCAACGGCCTGTCCTTCGTCGCCCCCATCGTCGGCCTGCTCCTGATGCGCGGGCGCGACCTGCACGCCGTCCGGCGCGCGCCGAGAGGCAAGGGCCAGCTGCGGGAGGGCCTGCACTACGTGGCCGGCCGCCCCGACCTGACCTGGACGATCATCCTGGTCGGCTTCATCGGCACCTTCGGCTTCAACTTCCCCGTCTACCTCTCGGCCTTCGCGGACGACGTCTTCCACGCGGGCGCCGGCTCCTACAGCCTCTTCAACACCCTGATGGCGGTCGGCTCCCTGGCCGGCGCGCTGCTCGCCGCCAGGCGCGGCACGGCCAAGCTGCGGGTGATGCTCGCGGCGGCCGTGGCCTTCGGCGGCCTGGAGCTGGTGGCGGCCACCGCGCCGTCCCTGTGGCTGTTCTCCCTGCTGATGGTCCCGATCGGCATGTTCGGCATGACGGTCAACGTCACCGCCAACACCACCGTCCAGATGGGCACCGACCCGGCCATGCGCGGCCGGGTGATGGCCCTGTACATGATGGTGTTCATGGGCGGCTCCCCCATCGGCGCGCCGATCGCCGGCTGGATCACCGACACGTACGGCGTCCGCGCCGGTCTCGCGGTGGGCGGCGCCATCGCGGCCGCGGCGGCCGTGGTGATCGGCCTGGTCCTGGCCCGCGTCGGCAACCTGCGCCTGTCGATCGGCTGGTACGGCGGCCACCCGCGAGTGCGGTTCGTCCCGCGCCAGGAGCGGGAGGAACTGGCCGCGGCCGCCTGAGACACCCGCCCGGTACCGGTACGGAGACGCGGCGCGCGCCCCGGACCGGTACCGGTCGCGGTGATCCCGTCAGCCCGGTTCCGTACGGCCGGTCCCCGTCAGGCCGGTCCCCGTCCGACCGGTTCTGTACGGCCGGGTCCGTACGGTCGGTCCCCGTCCGACCGGTCCCCGTCCGACCGGTTTCGTACGGCCGGTCCCCGTCCGGTCGCTCCGGTGCCGAACGGTCGTCGCTCCGGTTCCGTTCGTAGGCCCCCCGGGTCCCGTCCGATCGCCCGGGTCCCGTCCGATCGGCCTGGTCCCGTGAGGTCGTCCCTGGCCCCCCGCCCGTTCCCGGGCCGGCCCCCCCGCGAGGGTGATCCTCGTCTCGCCGTGATGGCAGGCTGGTCCCCATGAG
This sequence comes from Streptomyces sp. NPDC101237, assembly GCF_044767465.1. NCBI lineage: Bacteria > Bacillati > Actinomycetota > Actinomycetes > Kitasatosporales > Streptomycetaceae > Streptomyces > Streptomyces sp. NPDC101237. Next base: position 191,893 of record NZ_JBIWNY010000006.1, read on the forward strand.
ACTCTTCGCCGCCGTGCTGCCCCCGCCCGAGGCGGCCGCCGAGCTCGCCGCCGAGGTCGACCGGCTGAAGCGGCTGCCCGGTGCGGAGACGCTGCGCTGGACCGGCCGTCCCGGCTGGCACTACACCCTCGCCTTCTACGGCGAGGTCGAGGACGACGTCGTACCCGGCCTGGTGGAGCGGCTGGAGCGGGCCGCGCACCGCACCGCGCCCTTCGAGCTGGCCGTGGCGGGCGGCGGCCAGTTCGGCCATGGGCGGGCCCTGTGGGCGGGCGCGCGGGGGGATCTGGACGCCCTGCGCCGCCTCGCCGAGCGCGCGGAGGCGGCGGCCCGGAAGGCGGGCGTGCCGATGGGGGAGCACCGCCGCTACAAGGCCCACCTGACGGTGGCGCGCAGCCGGGACGCGGTGCGGACCGGGCCGTACGTCGAGCAACTCGCCGGGTTCGCGAGCCGGACCTGGACGGTCGGCGAGCTGGCGCTGGTGCGCAGCGACCTGCCGGTCTCGGGAGTGCCCGGGGAGCAGCCGCGGTACGAGGTGGTCGCTTCCTGGGAGCTGGGGGCGGGCGGTTAGGCTCGGTGCCGTGGACCCGAAGACCCGGAACCGGATCATGGCCGGTGCGCTCGTGCTGTTGTTCGTCGTCGTCGCGGTGGCGTCGGCGATGAGGTGAGGCCCGGCCGGGGAACCGCGGCCGCCGTGCCCGCCACGGGCGGCACACGGCCGGTCACGCGGTCCCCCGGCCCCCTACGGGACCTCGTTCCCGACGCCGGCTACCAGGCGAAGGCCTCCGGAGAGGGCCCCGGACCGGGGAAGATCTCGTCCAGGCCGGCCAGCAGTTCCTCGCTCAGCTCCAGCTCGACGGCCCGCAGCGCGGACTCCAGCTGCTCGCCGGTGCGCGGACCGACGATCGGGCCGGTCACGCCGGGACGCGTGAGCAGCCAGGCCAGCGCGGCCTCGCCCGGTGCCACCCCGTGCTTGTCGAGCAGGTCCTCGTAGGCCTGGACCTGGGCCCGGAGAGAGGTGTTGGCGAGAGCGTCGGCGGCCCGGCCGCCGGCCCGGCGCCCGCCCGCCACCTCCTTCTTGATCACACCGCCGAGCAGCCCGCCGTGCAGCGGCGACCAGGGGATGACCCCGAGGCCGTACTCCTGCGCGGCCGGGATGACCTCCATCTCGGCACGCCGCTCGGCGAGGTTGTACAGGCACTGCTCGCTGACCAGCCCGATCGTGCCGCCGCGGCGGGCGGCGATCTCGTTGGCCTGGGCGATCTTGTAGCCGGGGAAGTTGGAGGACCCCACGTACAGGATCTTGCCCTGCGCGATGAGGGTGTCGATCGCCTGCCAGATCTCCTCGAAGGGGGTCCGGCGGTCGATGTGGTGGAACTGGTAGAGGTCGATGCGGTCGGTCCCCAGCCGCTTCAGGCTGGCGTCGACGGCCCGCCGGATGTTGACGGCGGAGAGCTTGTCGTGGTTCGGCCAGGCATCGCCTTCGGCGGCCATGTTGCCGTAGACCTTGGTGGCGAGCACGACCTTGTCGCGGTGCGCGGGACTCTTGGCGAACCAGCTGCCGATGATCTCTTCGGTCCGGCCCTTGTTCTCGCCCCACCCGTACACATTGGCGGTGTCGAAGAAGTTGATGCCGGCATCCAGCGCCGCGTCCATGATCGCGTGGCTGGCGGCCTCATCGGTCTGCGGGCCGAAGTTCATGGTGCCGAGGACGAGTCGGCTGACCTTGAGTCCGGTACGTCCGAGCTGCGTGTACTTCATGGTCACCCAGCCAACGTCTTGGAGTGCGCTCCAGGCAAGCACTCGGGGCCGGTCGGTCCGGGGTTCCTCAGAGGAAGACGCGGGCGATGTCGAGCCACCGATCCGCGTCCGCGCCGACCGCCCGGAGCCCGGTCTCGGCCCGGGACCTGCGGCGGGGGGACGGCGGGAGGCGCCGAGCGCGTCGAAGACGTCCTGGCCGTGCGTCGAACTCGTCCCCTTCGGCCACCGGGCCCGGCAGCGCGAACCCGCCGTCGAGGGCGGACATGTCGAGACCCTGGTCCGGCATCCGGAGCCACCTTCGCTCGCGCGAACGGCAGGCCCGGCCGACCCTAGCCGAGGGAACCCGTGGAAACCGCCCGACTCCGGTGCGCGCGCAGCGTCAGTCGACCGGAAACTCGTCGGTGTTCAGGGTGAGCCCGACGGCCGTGGCCGTGAGATCCACCGCGTCCCCGAAGCCGACCTTCGTCTCGGTCGCGTAGTCGTCGCCCTTGGGGTTCGTGTAGACGTGGCAGCGGCGCTGGTAGGGGTCGGCGATCAGGTAGACGGGGACCTCGGCCTGGGCGTAGGCGGCCTTCTTCAGGCCGTAGTCGTTGGCCGCGGTGCCCCGGGAGATGACCTCCGCGACGAACTCGACGTCCTGGTAGCGCCACAGGCCCTTCGCGTTCCTGGCCGCCCCCTCGGCCACCACGGTCACGTCGGACGCGAACCCGTTCAGATGCCCTGGGTAGTCGACACGGACGTCGGACTTGACCCGCTTGCGCGGGTACTTGGTCCGCAACTGCTCGTAGATGTCCGCGATGATCTCCCAGTGGGTGTCCCGCTGTGGCGTCATGACGACGGTCCCCTCGACGATCTCGACCTTGTATCCCTCGGGGGCGGGCATCTTCTCGATCCGCTCGAACAGCTCGTCCAGCGTGATCTCGTCGTCGCTCTCGGCCATCGCGATCCTGTCTTCGAGGACGGTCATCCTGGCGCTCCTCCCCGGCCGCCCCACGGACGGACGCGGCCGCGCTGTACAACGATACGTACGGTGACCGGGCAACGGCGGGATCCGGTCAGGGCGTTGCCGGGGTGTGCGTGCGCCGGGTCCTAGTCGCGGGGGAAGTCGTCGGTCCTGATGACGAGGTCCACCGGTGTGCCGGTCAGGTCGAGGTCGGTGCCGAAGTCCACGCGCGTGGGCTCGTCGTAGTCGCCGTCCTTGGGGTCGGTGTAGATCAGGCAGCGTCCCTGGTAGGGGTCCGCGATGACGTAGACGGGGACCTCGGCCTCCGCGTAGGCGGTCCTCTTCGGGCCGTAGTCGTTGGCGGCCGTGCCGTTCGAGATCACCTCGGCGACGAACTCCACGTCCTGGTAGCGCCAGTGGCCCGTCTCGTCGGGCTTCGCCGATTCCTTGAGCACGGCCACGTCCGGGCAGAAGCCGTTCTCGTGCCCGGGAAAGTCGATCCGGACGTCCGAGAAGATCTTGGCCTTCCGGCCGTACCTGTCTTCGATGTCCCACAGGATCTGGCGGATGATCTGCCAGTGCGTGTTCCGCTGCGGCACCATGTGGACGTTGCCCCCGACGATCTCGACTCGGAATCCTTCGGGGACGGGCATCCGCTCAAGGCGCTCGAACCACTCGTCCAGGCGCTTGGTGTTGGCGTCGCTCTCGGCCATCGCGATCCTGTCTTCGAGGACGGTCATCCTGGCGCTCCTCCCCGGCCGCCCTCCGGGGGCTGCGGCCGCGCCGTACAACGATACGTACGGTGACCGGGCAACGGCGGGATCCGGTCAGGGCGTTGCGGCCACGTACTCCTCGCCCAGGTCCCAGCCCTGCCACATCGCCTCGGCGAAGGCCTCGGCGATCCGGTGTTCGCCGTTCGCGTTCGGGTGGGTGCCGTCGTAGGTGTCCGTGTCGATGTCGTACGCCGGCGGGGGCGAGGCCAGCAGCAGCGGGGAGCGGGGCTCGTCCAGGTCGGCGACGGTCTTCGCCAGCAGCACGTTGAAGAGGTTCACCTGGTCCGCGAACTGCGCGTCCGACGCCGCCCGGATGTTCGGGATCACCGGCAGCACCACCATGCGCACGCGCGGGTTGGCCTCCCGGGCGGCGGCGACGAAGGACCGCGCGTTCGCCGCCGTCTGCTCCGCGTTCGTGTAGAAGCCGAGGTCGATCAGGCCGAGGGAGACCAGGAGGACGTCGGCCCGGTGGGCGCGTACCGCCTCGCCGATCAGCGGCGCCATGTGCAGCCAGCCCTCGCCCCAGCCGGCCAGGTGGGCGCGCGGGAAGCCGGGATCGGCGTAGGCGTACGAGGCGGGCGCGTCGGCGAGCTTGTCGTACAGCGTCTCGCGGGGGCCGACCAGCGTGAACGGGCCGCCGTAGGTCGCGCAGAGGTGCTGCCACATGCGGTACCGCCATGTGTGTTCGCCCGTGCTGCCGATGGTCATCGAGTCCCCGACGGGCATGAACCTGAGCATCCGCTCATGATGGACGATCAGCGGGAGCGGTGGGGTGTGAGGACCGACACGTCCGCCGCGCCCGCGCACAGCGCGGGATGGCAGGCTTGGGCCCATGCGTCCACGACCGTTCGCCCTCCTCGCCGGGATCCTGCTCACGGGTGCCCTCGCCGCCGCGCCCGCCTCCGCCGCCGACGGCACCGGCGACAAGGGATTCACGATCACGGATCCGCGGATCACCGAGTCCAGCGGTCTCGCCGCCTCCCACCTGCACCCCGGCATCTACTGGACCCACAACGACAGCGACGACGGCCCCTACATCTACGCCGTCGACAGCGCCACCGGGAAGACCGTCGCCACGGTGACGCTCAGCGGCATCGGCAGGCCCCGTGACGTGGAGGCCATCTCCATCGGACCCGACCACCAGATCTACGTCGGCGACATCGGCGACAACCTCGACGGCAGCTGGCCGTACGTGTGGATCTACCGGCTGCCCGAGCCGAAGGTCCTCCGGGACCAGACGGTCAGGGCCACGCAGTACGTCGTCAAGTACGCGAACGGCGCCCGGAACGCCGAGTCGCTGATCGTCCACCCGAAGACCGGCCGGGTGTACATCATCGACAAGAAGGAGGACGGCGGCCACCTCTACGAGGGCCCGGCGACCCTGTCCTCCTCCGGCACCAACGTCTTCAAGCCGGTGGCCACCGTCGATCTGTGGGCCACCGACGCGGCCTTCTCGCCCGACGGGAAGCAGCTCGCCGTCCGCGGCTACTTCGGCGGCATCTACTACGACTGGAACGGCGGCAGGATCAAGCGCGAGGGGCGGCTCGACGTGCCGCTCCAGAAGCAGGGCGAGTCCGTCAGCTACTCCGCCGACGGGACCAGGCTGATGTACGGCAGCGAGGGCTCCGACAGCCCCGTGCAGGCCGAGGACGTGCCGGGCGGCGGCCCGGCCGGCACGTCGCCGTCCGGCAGCGGGAGTTCGTCGGCCTCGGGAGACGGCGGCGCCGCCAACGGCAAGGTCAAGGTCGGCGCCGTCGCCGTCGGCGTCGCCGTGCTCGCCTTCCTCGGGCTGCGTCTGCTGCGGCGCACGCCCGGCCGCCGGGACTGACGTCCGTCCTGGCGTCACCCGTCCGGCCCACCGGAGCGGCGGTGCCGGGCCGGTCCGCGCAGGCTGGAGGGGTCCCGCGGGCCGGGGACGGCACATCGCGACCGCCCCGCGCCGCACGGAACGGGAGCTCCCATGCGCCGAACCGCCCCGCGCCCGGCCGGGAGGATCTGCCTGCTCACGGCCGCCCTGGGCCTGACCCTCCCGGCGGCCGCCGCCGCCACGCCCGCCCCGGTTCCGCGGCACCGCTCGGTCGGTCTGCCGGTCGACGGCACCTTCGCGGGCCCGGGCGAGAAGGTGCGCCTCAAGGGCACCCTCGTGGTCACCGTCGTCACCGCGCCGGACGCGGCCGGCGGCGGCACCGCGCAGATCGTCAGCAGCCTGGACGGCGCCGCCGGCACCGGCGACCCGAGCGGCGGGACGTACGGCCTGACCGGCGGCCAGCGGGACAGCCTGCCGTTCTCGGCGGCGGCCACCACGACCCTCCACGTGCGGCCCGCCCTCGTCCTGACCTCCCCGGTCGTCCCGCCCGCCCCGGCCGTGGAGCCGGACCGGGTGCGGCCCGTCACGGTCTCGGTGACCGTCACCGCCGACGGCGTGATCGGCGCCGTCACGGCCGCGGTCGGCCCCCCGGCGTCCTGAGGGTCCGGTGCGGAGAAGGAGCGAAGAGCCGCGTCGTACGTCTTGACGTGATGACGGTGTGTCAGTTTCCTGGGAGGTGCGCGGTGCATGGGAGCGCTCCCATGTTCGGGACCGCGCTCCCAGTGGAACTTCCGAGAGGAACAGCCGCATGTTCCGCTTACGCACCCTGCGAAAAGCGCTGTGCGCTGCCGCCGCCACCCTCCTCCTGCCCTTCGCCGCCGTGCACCCCGCGCACGCGGCGGCCGCCCCCGGGGCCGGCTACTGGCACACCAGCGGCCGGCAGATCCTGGACGCGGCCGGACAGCCGGTCCGGATCGCCGGGATCAACTGGTTCGGGTTCGAGACCGCCAACTACGTGGTGCACGGCCTCTGGTCGCGCGACTACAAGAGCATGATCGACCAGATGAGGTCGCTGGGCTACAACACCATCCGGCTGCCCTACAGCGACGACATCTTCAAGAGCACGAACGTCCCCACCGGCATCGACTTCAGCAGCGGCAAGAACGCCGACCTCCAGGGGCTGAACTCGCTCCAGGTGATGGACCGCATCGTGGCCTACGCCGGCCAGGACGGCCTCAAGGTCATCCTGGACCGGCACCGCCCGGACGCCGGCGGCCAGTCGGCGCTCTGGTACACCGCGTCGGTCCCCGAGTCCACGTGGATCGCCGACCTGAAGGCCCTGGCCGGGCGTTACGCGGCCGACCCGACCGTCATCGGCATCGACCTCCACAACGAGCCCCACGACCCCGCCTGCTGGGGCTGCGGGGACACCACCGTCGACTGGCGGCTCGCCGCGCAGCGCGCCGGGAACGCCGTGCTGTCCGTCAACCCCGACCTGCTGGTCTTCGTCGAGGGCGTGCAGACGGTCAACGGCGTCTCCGGCTGGTGGGGCGGCAACCTGATGGGCGCCGGACCGTACCCGGTGCAGCTGAGCGTCCCCGGCCGGGTCGTCTACTCCGCCCACGAATACGCCACCAGCGTGGCCCAGCAGCCCTGGTTCGGCGATCCCTCGTTCCCCGCCAACATGCCCGGGATCTGGGACAAGTACTGGGGCTACCTGTTCAAGCAGAACATCGCGCCGGTGTGGGTCGGCGAGTTCGGCACCACGCTCGCCTCCACCGTGGACCAGAAGTGGCTCACCGCGCTGGTGAACTACCTGCGGCCGACCGCGACGTACGGCGCCGACTCCTTCCAGTGGACCTTCTGGTCGTGGAACCCGAACTCCGGTGACACGGGCGGGATCCTGAAGGACGACTGGCAGACCGTGGACACGGTGAAGGACGGATACCTGGCGAGCATCAAGGCGCCGCTCTTCCCGGGCACGGGCGGCGGTGGCGGCGGCGGTGGCGGCGGTGGCACCGGCGCCTCCTGCGCGGCCTCCTACACCGTCAGCAGCGACTGGGGCAGCGGCTTCAACGCCGACGTCACGGTCACCAACACCGGTACGGCCGCGATCGGTTCCTGGAAGGTGACCTGGACGTGGAGCGGCTCGCAGCAGGTCACGAACATGTGGAACGCCTCCTACACGCAGAGCGGCCAGAAGGTCGCCGCCGTGAACGCCGCGCACAACGGGTCCGTCCCGGCGGGCGGTTCGGTGAGCTTCGGGTTCGGCGGCGCGCCGGGCGGCTCGGGAGCGCCGAGCGTGACCTGCTCGGCCGGGTGAGGTGAGACGAGGGCGCCCGGTGCGATGCACCGGGCGCCCTTCACCGTCGTACGGCGGTGATCAGAGCTTCTCGATCACGTAGTCGACGCACTTCGTCAGCGCCTCGACGTCGGCCGGGTCGATCGCCGGGAACATCGCGACGCGGAGCTGGTTGCGGCCGAGCTTGCGGTAGGGCTCGGTGTCCACGATGCCGTTGGCGCGCAGCACCTTGGCGACGGCCGCCGCGTCGATCTCGTCGGCGAAGTCGATCGTGCCGATGACCTGGGAGCGCTGGGCCGGGTCGGCGACGAACGGGGTGGCGTACTTGCTCTCCTCGGCCCAGGTGTACAGGCGGGTCGAGGAGTCCTTCGTGCGGGCCGTCGACCAGGCCAGGCCGCCCTGCCCGTTCAGCCACTCCAGCTGCTGGTCGAGCAGGAAGAGGGTGGCGAGCGCCGGGGTGTTGTACGTCTGGTTCTTGCGGGAGTTGTCGATCGCCGTGGGCAGGCTGAAGAACTCCGGCACGTGCCGGCCGGACGCGTGGACGCGCTCGGCGCGCTCGACCGCCGCGGGGGAGAAGACACCGATCCACAGGCCGCCGTCGGAGGCGAAGGACTTCTGCGGGGCGAAGTAGTAGACGTCGGTCTCGCTGACGTCGACCGGCAGGCCGCCCGCGCCGGAGGTGGCGTCCACGAGCACGAGCGCGCCCGGGTCGGCCCCGGCCACCCGCTCGATCGGCATGGCGACACCGGTCGACGTCTCGTTGTGGGTGAACGCGTAGGTGTCCACGCCTGCCTCGGCCCGCGGCCGCGGGTGGGTGCCCGGGTCGGCGGCGATGACGGTGGGGTCGGCCAGCCAGGGCGCGAGCCGGGCGGCCTTGGCGAACTTGGACGAGAACTCGCCGAAGGTCAGGTGCTGCGACTTGGCGTCGATCAGGCCGTGCGTGGCGACGTCCCAGAACGCGGTGGACCCGCCGTTGCCGAGGACGACCTCGTAGCCGTCCGGGAGGGAGAACAGGGCGCTGATGCCCTCTCGGACCCGGCCGACCAGGTTCTTCACCGGGGCCTGGCGGTGGGAGGTGCCCAGCAGGGAGGTACCGGTCGCGGCGAGCGCGTCCAGCGCCTCCGTCCGCACCTTGGAGGGGCCAGCGCCGAAGCGTCCGTCGGCGGGCTTGATGTCAGCGGGGATCTGGATGTCAGCCACGGGGCGAGCGTAGTGGCTGGAGGAAACCCGGTCGAAATGTAGTCCGTCGGGTGAGACGGGCGCGTGCAGGCCGTCCGCCGGGTCCGGTTCCCCGGCCGTCGTCCCGCGTCACGGCCGGGAGCGGCGGGCAGACTGGGAGGCATGGTCGATCTGGAGGCTGAGCTGCGCGGCGCCGTCCGGGGCGAGGTGGGCTTCGACGTCACCTCGCGGGCGCTGGTCACCATGGACGCGTCCAACTACCGGCGGGTCCCGGCGGGGGTGGTGGCGCCCAGGGACGCGGACGACGTGGCGGCCGTCCTGGAGGTGTGCCGGGCGCACGCGGTGCCGGTGGTCGCCAGAGGCGGCGGCACCTCGATCGCCGGGCAGGCCACCGGCACCGGCGTGGTGCTGGACCTCACCCGCCACCTGAACCGCCTGATCGCCCTGGACCCGGTCACCCGTACGGCCGTCGTCCAGCCGGGTCTGGTCCTGGACCGACTCCAGGAGGCCGCCGCCCCGCACGGTCTGCGCTTCGGCCCCGACCCCTCCACGCACAGCCGCTGCACGCTCGGCGGGATGATCGGCAACAACTCGTGCGGCTCGCACAGCGTGGCCTGGGGCACCACCGCCGACAGCGTCCGCGAACTGGACGTCGTCACCGCGCGGGGCGCCCGGCTGCGCCTGGGCCGGGACTGGGCCGGCGCGCCGCCGGGCCTGCGCGAGCTGGTCGACGGCGAACTGGCCCGCCTGCGCACCGGGTTCCCCGACCTGCCCCGGCGGATCTCCGGCTACGCGCTGGACGCCCTGCTCCCCGAGAACGGCGCCGACGTGGCCCGCGCCTTCTGCGGCAGCGAGGGCACGCTCGGGATCCTCACCGAGGCCACCGTCCGCCTCGTCCAGGCACCCCGCGCGCGGGCCCTCGCGGTCCTCGGGTACGCCGACGAGAGCGCGGCGGCGGAGGCGGCGGCCGGACTGCTCGCCGCCGCCCCGCTCACGGTGGAGGGCATGGCCGCCGACCTGGTGCGGTCCCCGGCCGGACTGCCGCGCGGCGGCGCCTGGCTGTTCGTGGAGACCGGCGGGGAGACGGCCGCGGAGGCACGCGCGCGCGGCGAGGCCGTGGTCCGCGCGGCGGACGTCCTGGACGCACTGGTCGTCACCGACCCGGCCGGACAGCGCGCGCTCTGGCGCGTCCGCGAGGACGCCTCCGGTACGGCGACCCGGATGCCGGACGGCAGCGAGGCCTGGCCCGGCTGGGAGGACTGCGCGGTGCCGCCGGCCCGACTGGGCGCCTACCTGCGGGACTTCAGGAGCCTGCTGGCCGCGCACGGCCTGCGCGGCACACCGTACGGCCACTTCGGGGACGGCTGCATCCACGTCCGCATCGACTTCGACCTGCTCGACGCGGCGGGCGTGGCCCGCTTCCGCCGCTTCTCGCAGGAGCTGGCGGACCTCGTCGTCGCCCACGGCGGCTCGCTCTCCGGGGAGCACGGGGACGGCCAGGCCAGGGCGGAACTGCTGCCGCGGATGTACGGCGCGCCGATGGTGGCGCTGTTCGAGCGCGCGAAGGGCGTCTGGGACCCCGACGACCTCCTCAACCCCGGCATGCTGGTCCGGCCCGCTCCGCTGGACACCAACCTGCGCTTCGCCGTGCTGCCCCGCGAGCCGCTGCCGGTGGCCTTCGGCTATCCGGCCGACGGCGGCGACTTCTCGGCGGCCGTCCGCCGCTGCGTGGGGGTGGCGAAGTGCCGGACGACCGAGGCGTCCGGCGCGTCGGTGATGTGCCCGTCCTTCCGGGCCACCGGCGAGGAGGCGCACTCGACGCGCGGCCGGGCCCGGCTGTTGCACGAGATGCTGGCGGGCGAGCTGGTGACGGACGGCTGGCGGTCCACGGAGGTACGGGACGCGCTGGATCTGTGCCTGTCCTGCAAGGGCTGCCGCACCGACTGCCCGGTCGGGGTGGACATGGCGACCTACAAGGCGGAGTTCCTGCACCACCACTACGCCGGGCGGCGGCGTCCCGCGTCGCACTACAGCATGGGCCGGCTGCCGCGCTGGCTGAGCCTGGTGGCCCGGACGCGCACCGCGGGCCTGGTCAACGCGCTCGCTGCGGTGCGCCCGCTGGCGGCGCTGGCCGCACGCCTGGGCGGGGTCGCGCCGGAGCGGGAGTTCCCGCGCCTGGCGAGGGAGCCGTTCAGCCGCTGGCTGCGACGCCGGCGGCGCGGACGCCCGCGGGACCGGGCCGCGGGTCCCGGCGGCGGGCCGCGGGTCCCGGCGCCGACGGCCTACCTGTGGCCGGACACGTTCACCGAGCACCTGTCCCCGTCGGTGGGCCGGGCGGCGGTCCGGGTGCTGGAGGCGGCGGGCGTGACGGTGGCCGAGCTCCCGGCGCGGCCGGGGCCGCTGCGGGACTCCCGTCCGTGCTGCGGGCTGACGTACCTGTCGACGGGCCAGCTCGACGAGGCGCGCGCGGTGCTCGGCCGCACCCTCGACCTGCTGGCCCCGCTCGTGCCGCCGGATCCGGGTCCCGGCCGGCAGGCGCCGGTGTTCGTGGTCCTGGAACCCAGCTGTGCCGCCGCCCTCCGCGCCGACCTGCCGGAACTCCTCCCGGACGACCCGCGGGCGGCCCGTCTCGCGGCGGCGGTGGTCACCTTCGCGGAGGCGCTGGAACGGCTGGCCCCCGGGTGGACCCCGCCCCGCCTGGACCGCCCGGTCACCGGCCAGACCCACTGCCATCAGCACGCGGTGCTGGGCGACGCCGCCGACCGCAGGCTCCGTGCGGCCGCCGCACTGACCGGCGACCTGGTCGGCGGCTGCTGCGGCCTGGCCGGCAACTTCGGCTTCGAGAAAGGACACTTCGAGGTGTCGAAGACCTGCGCGCGGGAGCGGCTGCTGCCGGCGGTGGCCGCGGCGCCCCGGGAGGCGGTGGTCCTGGCGGACGGCTTCTCCTGCCGGACGCAGCTGGAGCAGCTGGCCGGGGTGCGGGGGAGGCATCTGGCGGAGGTCCTGGCCGAGGCGCTGGAGCCGGACGGGGAAGGGCGGCGGCCGTGACCGGGACCGGCGTGGACCGGGTGGCGGTCCTCTCCGACATCCACGGGGTGCTGCCCGCGCTGGAGGCGGTCCTCGCGGAACCGGAGGTGTCCGCGGCCGACCGCATCGTCCTCACCGGCGACATCACCGCGGGCCCGCAGCCCGACCGGGTGATCGAGACGCTGCGCGCGCTGGGCGGCCGGGTGCTGTGGCTGTCGGGGAACGCGGACCGCGAACTGGTCGAGTACCGCCGCGGCCTGCGCACGGCGATCCCGGACCCGATCGGCCCGTTCGCCGCGGACGCGCTCACCGCCGGGCAGGTCGACTTCCTCGCCGCCCTGCCCAGGACCGCCACCCTCACGGTGCGCGGCCTGGGCCGCGTCCTGTTCTGCCACGCGACACCCCGCGACGACGAGGAGATCGTCCTGGTCGACTCCGCACCGGAACGCTGGGCCGAGGTGTTCACCGGGCTCGACCCGGCCGTCACGACCGTCGTCTGCGGTCACACCCACATGCCGTACACCCGGCTCGTCCACGGCCGTCTGGTCGTCAACCCCGGCAGCGTGGGCATGCCGTACGGCCGTCCGGGTGCCCACTGGTGCCTGCTGGGCCCCGGAGCGGACCTCAGGGTGACGCCGTACGACATCCCGGCGGCGGTGGCCCGGCTGCGTGCCGAGTGCGCGTACCCGGACATCGCGCACTGGGCGGACTTCTACCTGAACGCGCGGGTGACCGACGCCGAGGCGCTGTCCGCCTTCGGCCCCGGCGACGGACGGGAGGCGGCCACCGGGGCCGGGTAGCGGCGGCCGCGGGCGGTCGGCGGCCGCGCGGGCGGGGCGGCGGCATTCGCGGCAAGGGTTCCGACACGCCCGCGACGGGGTGCGCGGAAACGATTCCGAGCAGGTCCGGGTCTGTTCTGCTTGATGCCGTCGCCGTCGACCGGCTGCCCGACCGTCCAGGATCACCCCGAGGAGCCCTCGCCCATGACATCAGCCGCCGCCCCCCTGCGTCTCCAGCCCGTCTCCCGTGCCGAGCACCTCGCCTTCACCGACACCCGCCGCCCCTCCCCGAGCCACCTGCAACTGCCGTCCTGGGGTGACGTGAAGCCGGACTGGCAGGCGGAGAGCCTCGGATGGTTCGACGGGGAGGGGCGGATGGTCGGGGCCGCGCTGGTGCTGCTGCGGGCGCTGCCCAAGGTCAGGCGGTACCTGGCCTACCTGCCCGAGGGTCCCGTCATCGACTGGCACGACCCGGAGCCGGAGCGCTGGCTCGGCCCGCTGCTGGCCCACCTGAAGGGCCGCGGGGCGTTCGCGGTGAAGATGGGGCCGCCCGTCGTCGTACGGCGGTGGAGCGCGGAGGCGGTGAAGGAGGCGATCGCCGACCCGGCCGCCCGGCGGCTGCGGGACGCCCCGCCGACCTCGGAGGAGCCCGGCGCCCTCGCGCTCGCCGAACGGCTGCGCCGGCTGGGATGGCGGCAGGCCGAGGACGGCGGCGAGGACGGGTTCGCGGCCGGCCAGCCGCGCTACGTGTTCCAGGTCCCCTTCGCCGGACGGTCGCTGGACGACGTCCGCGGGGGGCTCAACCAGCAGTGGCGGCGCAACGTGAAGAAGGCCGAGAAGGCCGGGGTCAAGGTGGTCCGCGGCGGCTACGAGGACCTGCCCGCCTTCTACACGCTGTACGCCGAGACCGCCGAGCGCGACCGTTTCCTGCCGCGCCCGCTCACCTACTTCCAGCGCATGTGGACCGCGCTCACCGCCGAGCACCCGGACCGGATGCGCCTCTACCTCGCCCACCACGACGGCGAGGTCCTCGCCGCCGCGACCATGCTCACCGTCGGCGACCACGTCTGGTACTCCTACGGCGCCTCCACCGGCCGCAGGCGCGAGGTCCAGCCCAACAACGCCGTCCAGTGGCGGATGATGTGCGACGCCCACGACATGGGCGCCGCCGTGTACGACTTCAGGGGCATCACCGACACCCTGGAGGAGTCCAACCACCTGCTGGGCCTGCTCCGCTTCAAGGTCGGCGCGGGCGGGGAGGCCGTCGAGTACCTGGGGGAGTGGGACTTCCCGCTCAACCGGCTGCTCCACAAGGCGTTCGACGTGTACATGGCCCGCCGCTGACTCCGCCGCGAGGGAGAGGAACCTCTCCGGCCGGGTCCCTTGGCGGACCCCGCCGGGCATGACCTGCGGCGACACCGAGGCGCGGACGGTGGGCGGCCAGGACAGCTCCGTAAGGGCTTCACGCGCCTGTCCAAGTCCATTACCCTGGACTGAGCAGTGCACCGCAATGAACGACGAGCTTCCTGGACCGCCCGTGACCACCCCCCGCACCTCACAGCCGACGCCCACCACCGTGTCCGCGCCCGCCGTCGCCCCCGGCGGCGCAGCACCCGGCCGCCTCGGCTCGCTCGGCCCCGTCGGGCTGGTGCTGGCCGGCGGGATCTCCGTGCAGTTCGGCGCCGCCGTCGCGGTGACCCTGATGCCCAGGGCGGGCGCGCTCGGCGTGGTGTGCCTGCGGCTGTTCGCGGCCGCCGTGATCCTGCTGGTCGTCTGCCGGCCCCGGCTGCGCGGCCACTCCCGCGCCGACTGGGGCACGGTCGTCGTCTTCGGCGTCACCATGGGCGCGATGAACGGCCTGTTCTACGAGGCCGTCGCCCGCATCCCGCTGGGCCTCGCCGTCACCCTGGAGGTCCTCGGCCCGCTCGCCCTGTCCGTGCTGGTCTCCCGGCGGCTGGTCAACGCGCTCTGGGCCGCGCTCGCCCTGGCCGGCGTCTTCCTGCTCGGCGGCGGCGACTTCAGCGGCCTCGACCCCGTCGGCGTCGGCCTGGCCCTGGGCGCCGGAGCCATGTGGGCCACCTACATCATCTTCAGCGCGCGCACCGGCCGCCGGTTCCCGCAGGCCGACGGCCTCGCCCTCGCCATGGCGGTCGCCGCGCTGCTCTTCCTCCCGCTGGGCATCGCCGAGGCGGGCGGCAAGCTCCTGGACCCGACCACCCTGGCGCTGGGCTCGTCGGTCGCCGTCCTGTCCTCCGTCCTGCCCTACACCCTCGAACTCCTCGCCCTGCGGCGGCTGCCCGCGCACACCTTCGCCGTCCTCATGAGCCTGGAACCGGCGATCGCGGCGACGGCCGGCTTCCTCATCCTGGACCAGGCCCTGTCGGCCGCCCAGGCCGCCGCGGTCGCCCTCGTCATCGCCGCGAGCATCGGCGCCGTCCGCACCCAGGCGGGACGCCGCGGGCGCGCGAACGGGCTTCAGGAGGCGGGGAAGGGCAGCGCGTCCTGATAGCCGTTCGACGGCTTCGGGATCCTCCGCACGCTCTGGGCGTCCAGCGCGACCGGCGCGGACGCCGTGCCCAGCTTTCCGCCCGGGTGCCAGTTCCCCGTGACCGACACCCAGGTGTCGGTCGGCGGCACGCTGCTGCCGTAGATCCGCACCTTCACCGACTGCGCGTCGGCGGCGCAGCACGAGATGATGATCCGGGTCAGGTCCCAGCTGCCGCCGCCCGCGACCGGCGTGACCAGCCCGCTCATCCGCACCGTCCGCCCCCTGATGGCCAGCGAGCGGTCCTGCCGCACCCGCGTGGTGAAGTCCGTGAGGGTGATCGGCAGCGGTGAGGTCCGCGGCAGCGGGTCGAAGCCGTCCCGCTGGTCCACGACCTTGGCGGGCTGCCGGGAAGCGGTGTACGCGCCGAGCGCGGGCGGGGCGTGGAAGAGCAGGCTCAGCGCGGGCAGCAGGAGCAGCCAGGCCACCTTCGGCACGGCAAAGTGGTCGTGACCGTGGGGCCCGGCACCGTCCGTGCCCGCCGCGCGCCCCTTCCGCCCCGCAGCCTCCGCGATGCCCAGCACCAGCAGCACGAACCCGGACGCGATCAGCAGCGGCCGCATCCCCGGCTTGACGTAGCGCAGGCAGACGTCGGTGAAGAGCGAGGCGTGCAGGAGGCCGAGGCCGCTGAGGGCCAGCAGCGTCACCTGAAGCGGACGTCTCACAGCAGCACCCCTGCGACCACCGCACTGCACAGGACCGCGACGACCGTCGTGGCGGCCGAGAAACGGACCGCGAAGGCCCGGCCGAACGTGCCCGTCTGCAACGCGATCAGCTTGAGGTCCACCATGGGCCCGACCACCATGAACGCCAGCCGGGCCGTGGGCGAGAAGCCGGTGAGCGACGACGCCACGAACGCGTCCGCCTCCGAGCAGACCGCCAGGATGATCGCCAGCGCGGCCAGGAGCAGCACCGACAGCCAGGGCGAACCGGAGAAGGTGTCGAGCACCGCGCGCGGCACCGCCACGTTGAAGGTGGCCGCGGCCATGGCGCCGACCACCAGGAAGCCGCCCGCCTGCAGGAAGTCGTGCTGGAAGGCGGTGCGGAACTCCGTCAGGCGGCTGTGCCCCGTCTCGTGCCCGGTGTGCCGCACGGCGGGCCGCAGCCACTCCGCGCGGCCCAGCCACAGCCACAGCCAGCCCATCACGGCGGCCGTCACCAGCGAGGCGAGCAGCCGGGCCAGGACCATCAGCGGGGTGCCCGGGAAGGCGATGGCGGTGGCGGTCAGCACGACCGGATTGATGGCGGGCGCCGAGAGCAGGAACGCG
Organism: Streptomyces sp. NPDC101237; assembly: GCF_044767465.1. Lineage (NCBI taxonomy): Bacteria > Bacillati > Actinomycetota > Actinomycetes > Kitasatosporales > Streptomycetaceae > Streptomyces > Streptomyces sp. NPDC101237. The sequence goes on from NZ_JBIWNY010000006.1 coordinate 208,274, forward strand.
AAGGCGGCGGCCGGCGTGACGCCCCGTCCGATCAGGCTGTTCGCCACCGGTACCGAAGCGCACTCGCACCCCGGCAGGACCACACCGGCCAGCCCGGCGACCGGTACGGCCAGCGCGGGCCGCTTCGGCAGCAGCCGGGTGAACACCCGCTCCGGCACGAACGCGTTGATCGCCCCCGACAGCGCCGTACCGAGCAGCAGGAACGGCGTCGCCTGCACGACCACCGCCAGGCACACCGTCTGCCAGGCCTGCAGCGCGGCCTTGCTCACGCCCTGGCCGAGGAAGAAGAGCAGGGTGCCGGGGAGGACGGCGGCGGCCACCAGGAGGAGCGGCCAGTGGCGTGGCAGTTCACGCGAGGACGCGTCCGCGCCCCCCTCGCCGGCCGCCTGGCCGTGACCGGCCGCGGCGGACTCCACGACGACCGTCGCCTCCGCCCCCGCGGCGAGTTGATCCGTCCTCCGCACGCCCCACACATCACTTCGTCGCCGGATGTTCGCATCGAACATAGGCCATCCGGACACCACCGCCCCGACCGGGCGCCCCAAGGAATCCCCCAGGAATCCCCCAGGAATCCCCCGGGAACGGCCAGGAATGCCCCAGGGGGAGCGCCCCCGCCGGCCCGGACGGCACATTCATGCAAGCGTGCTTGATTGTTTCTCGGGCCGCTGCCATGCTCCTCCCCATGTCCGAGCCGACGCCCGTCATCGACGACCTGCGTGAGGAGAGCACGGAACTCGACCGGCTGGTAGCCGAGTCGGGAACCGAGCGGTGGACCCTCGCCACCCCCGCGCCCCGCTGGACCGTCGCCCACCAGATCGCCCACCTGCACTGGACCGACCGCGCGGCCCTGCTCGCCGTGACCGACGAGGACGGCTTCCGCGCGGAGGCCGAGAAGGCGCTCGGCGCCCCCGACACCTTCGTCGACGACGGCGCCGAGGACGGCGCCCGGCTGCCGGCCGCCGAACTGCTGTCCCGCTGGCGCGAGGGCCGCGCCGCCCTGGACCGGGCCCTGCGCGCCGCCCCGCCCGGCACCCGCTTCCCCTGGTTCGGACCGCCCATGTCCGCCGCCTCCATGGCCACCGGCCGCCTCATGGAGACCTGGGCCCACGGCCAGGACATCGCCGACGCCCTCGGCGTGGTCCGCACCCCCACCGCCCGCCTCGCCCACGTGGTCCGCATCGGCGTACGGGCACGGAACTTCGCCTACCTGGTGCACGGACTCACCCCGCCCGCCGAGGAGTTCCGGGTGGAGATCACCGGCCCCGGCGGCGAGCTGTGGACCCACGGCCCCGAGGACGCGCCGCAGCGCGTCACCGGCCCCGCACTCGACTTCTGCCTGCTCGTCACCCAGCGCGCCCACCGCGCCGACCTCGCCGTCACCGCCACGGGCCCCGACGCCGACCGCTGGCTCGACATCGCCCAGGCCTTCGCGGGCCCGCCCGGCACCGGCCGCACCCCGAGGGGCGGCACCGCGTGACCCTGCGCATAGGCAACGCCTCCGGCTTCTACGGCGACCGCTTCGACGCGTTGCGCGAGATGCTCACCGGCGGCGAACTCGACGTCCTCACCGGCGACTACCTCGCCGAGCTGACCATGCTCATCCTGGGCCGCGACCGCCTCAAGGACCCCGGCGCCGGCTACGCCCGCACCTTCCTGCGCCAGCTGGAGGACTCCCTGGGCCTCGCCCACGAGCGCGGCGTACGGATCGTCACCAACGCCGGCGGCCTCAACCCCGCCGGACTCGCCGACGCGGTACGGCGACTGGCCGGCCGGCTCGGCATCCCCGTGCGCGTCGCCCACGTCGAGGGTGACGACCTCACCGCCGCCCACCCCGGCAGCCTCGCCGCCCACGCCTACCTCGGCGGCTTCGGGATCGCCGCGTGCCTGCGGGCCGGCGCCGACGTCGTGGTCACCGGCCGGGTCACCGACGCCGCCCTCGTCACCGGACCCGCGGCCGCCCACTTCGGCTGGGGCCCGGAGCAGTACGACCGGCTCGCGGGCGCCGTCGTCGCCGGACACGTCCTGGAGTGCGGCACCCAGGCCACCGGCGGCAACTACGCCTTCTTCACCGACGCCGGACCCGGCCGGGACCTGCGGCGGCCCGGCTTCCCGCTCGCCGAACTCCACGAGGACGGCAGCTGCGTCATCACCAAGCACCCCGGCACCGGCGGCTTCGTCGACGTCGGCACGGTCACCGCGCAGCTCCTGTACGAGACGGGCGGCGCCCGGTACGCGGGCCCCGACGTCACCGCGCGCCTCGACACCGTGCGGCTGCGCCAGGACGGCCGGGACCGGGTGCGGATCGAGGGCGTCCGGGGCGAGGCGCCGCCGCCCGCCCTCAAGGTCGGCCGCAACCGTCTCGGCGGCTTCCGCAACGAGGTCGTCTTCGTACTCACCGGCCTCGACATCGAGGCCAAGGCGGACCTCGTACGCGACCAGATGGCCGACGCCCTCGCCAAGTCGCCCCCGCGGGAGGTGCGGTGGGAACTGGTCCGCACCGACCGGGCCGACGCGGACACCGAGGAGACCGCCAGCGCCCTGCTGCGGCTCGTCGTCCGCGACCCGGAGCAGGAACCCGTCGGCCGGGCCCTGAGCGGAGCCGCCGTGGAACTGGCGCTCGCCAGCTACCCGGGCTTCCACGTGCTGGCCCCGCCCGGGAAGGGCGCGCCCTACGGGGTCTTCGAGGACGTGTACGTCCCCCAGGGCGACGTACCCCACGTGGCCGTCCTGGGGGACGGCCGGCGGATCCCCGTGCCGCCGGCCCAGGACACCCTCGTCCTGCGGGACCCGCCCGAGCCGCCGCTGCCCGAGCCGCCGCCGGCCGGACCGACCCGGCGGGCGCCCCTCGGCCTCGTCGCCGGAGCCCGCAGCGGTGACAAGGGCGGCAACGCCAACGTCGGCGTCTGGGTGCGCTCGGACGAGGCCTGGCGCTGGCTCGCGCACACCCTGACCGCCGACGCCTTCCGGCAGCTCGTCCCCGAGAGCCGCGAGCTGACCGTCACCCGGCACCTGCTGCCCGGCCTGCGCGCCGTCAACTTCACCGTCGAAGGCATCCTCGGCCAGGGCGTGGCCGCCCAACACCGTTTCGACCCCCAGGCCAAGGCCCTCGGCGAATGGCTCCGCTCCCGCCACCTGGACATCCCGGAGGCCCTCCTGTGACGGTCATCGAGACCACCCTCGACACCCACCGCCCCGACCACCGGGCGAACCGCGACACCATGCTCGCCAAGCTCGCCGACCTGGAGGCCGAGCACGCCAAGGCCCTCGCGGGCGGTGGTGAGAAGTACGTCGAGCGCCACCGCGGGCGCGGCAAACTCCTCGCCCGCGAGCGCATCGAACTCCTCCTGGACCCCGACACCCCCTTCCTGGAGCTGTCGCCGCTGGCCGCCTGGGGCAGCGACTACGCCGTCGGCGCCTCGCTGGTCACCGGGATCGGCGTCGTCGAGGGCGTGGAGTGCCTGATCACCGCCAACGACCCGACCGTGCGCGGCGGCGCCAGCAATCCCTGGTCGCTGAAGAAGGCCCTGCGCGCCAACGACATCGCCCTCGCCAACCGGCTGCCCTGCATCAGCCTGGTCGAGTCCGGCGGCGCCGACCTGCCCTCGCAGAAGGAGATCTTCATCCCGGGCGGCGCCGTCTTCCGCGACCTCACCCGGCTGTCGGCCGCGGGCATCCCCACCGTCGCCGTCGTCTTCGGCAACTCCACCGCGGGCGGCGCCTACATCCCCGGCATGTCCGACCACGTGATCATGGTCAAGGAGCGGGCCAAGGTCTTCCTCGGCGGACCGCCGCTGGTGAAGATGGCCACCGGCGAGGAGAGCGACGACGAGTCGCTCGGCGGCGCCGAGATGCACGCGCGCGTGTCGGGCCTCGCCGACTACTTCGCGGTCGACGAGCAGGACGCGCTGCGCCAGGCCCGCCGCGTGGTGGCCCGCCTCAACCACCGCAAGGCGTACCGCGACCCGGGCCCGGCCGAGCCGCCCAAGTACGCCGCCGACGACCTCCTCGGCATCGTCCCGGGCGACCTCAAGACCCCCTTCGACCCGCGCGAGGTGATCGCACGGCTCGCCGACGCCTCCGACTTCGACGAGTTCAAGCCGCTGTACGGGACCAGCCTGACGACGGGCTGGGCCACCCTGCACGGCTATCCCGTCGGCGTCCTGGCCAACGCCCAGGGCGTCCTGTTCTCCGCGGAGTCCCAGAAGGCCGCCCAGTTCATCCAGCTCGCCAACCAGCGCGACATCCCGCTGCTGTTCCTGCACAACACCACCGGCTACATGGTCGGCCAGGAGTACGAGCAGGGCGGGATCATCAAGCACGGCGCGATGATGATCAACGCGGTCAGCAACAGCCGTGTCCCGCACATCTCCGTCCTGATGGGCGCCTCCTACGGCGCCGGCCACTACGGCATGTGCGGCCGCGCCTACGACCCCCGCTTCCTGTTCGCCTGGCCCAGCGCCAAGTCGGCCGTCATGGGCCCGCAGCAGCTCGCCGGCGTGCTCTCGATCGTCGCCCGCCAGTCGGCCGCCGCGAAGGGCCGGCCCTACGACGACGACGCCGACGCCGCGCTGCGCGCCATGGTCGAGCAGCAGATCGAGTCCGAGTCGCTGCCGATGTTCCTGTCCGGGCGGCTGTACGACGACGGCGTCATCGACCCGCGCGACACCCGTACCGTCCTCGGCCTGTGCCTGTCCGCCATCCACACCGCCCCCTACGAAGGCGCGCGGGGCGGCTTCGGCGTCTTCCGGATGTGAGGCATCAATGATTTCGACTCTGCTGGTCGCCAACCGGGGCGAGATCGCCTGCCGGATCTTCCGGACCTGCGCCGAACTCGGCATCAGGACCGTCGCCGTGCACTCGGACGCCGACGAGAACGCGCTGCACGCGCGCGTGGCCGACAGCGCGGTACGGCTGCCGGGCGCCACGCCCGCGGACACCTACCTCCGCGGCGACCTGGTGGTCAAGGCCGCCGTGAGCGCCGGCGCGGACGCCGTGCACCCCGGCTACGGCTTCCTCTCCGAGAACGCCGACTTCGCCCGCGCCGTCCTCGACGCCGGCCTGGTCTGGATCGGCCCGCCCCCGGAGGCGATCGAGGCGATGGCGTCCAAGACGCGCGCCAAGGAGCTGATGGGGACCGCGCCGCTCGGCGAGGTCACCGAGGCCGACCTGCCCGTACTGGTGAAGGCGGCCGCGGGCGGCGGCGGGCGCGGGATGCGCGTCGTGCGACGTCTCGGCGACCTGGACGCCGCGCTGGAGGGCGCGCGCGCCGAGGCCGCGAGTGCCTTCGGCGACGGCGAGGTGTTCGTCGAGCCCTACATCGAACGCGGCCGCCACGTGGAGGTGCAGATCCTCGCCGACGCGCACGGCACGGTGTGGCCGCTGGGCACCCGCGACTGCTCGCTCCAGCGCAGGCACCAGAAGGTCATCGAGGAGGCCCCGGCGCCCGGTGTCCCCGACGGGCTCACCGAGAAGCTGTACGCGCTGGCCGTGCGCGCCGCCCGCGCCGTCTCCTACACGGGCGCCGGCACCGTGGAGTTCCTCGTCGACGGCACCGAGGCGCACTTCCTGGAGATGAACACCCGCCTCCAGGTGGAACACCCCGTCACCGAGGCCGTCTTCGGCGTCGACCTGGTCGCCGAACAGATCCGCGTCGCCGAGGGCCACGCCCTCCCGGCCGACCCTCCGCCCGCCCGCGGGCACGCCGTCGAGGCCCGCCTGTACGCCGAGGACCCGGCCCGCGACTGGGCCCCGCAGACCGGCACCCTGCACCGCCTCGCCGTCCCCGGCGGCGTCCGCCTGGACACCGGCTACGGCGACGGCGACGAGATCGGCGTCCACTACGACGCGATGCTCGCCAAAGCCGTCGCGCACGCCCCCACACGCGCGGAGGCCCTGCGCAGACTGGCCCACGCCCTGGAACAGGCCACCGTGCACGGCCCCACCACCAACCGCGACCTCCTCGTCCGCTCCCTGCGCCACGAGGAGTTCACCGCGGCCCGCATGGACACCGGCTTCTACGACCGTCACCTCGCCGCCCTGACGGCCCCCGCCCCCGACCCGCACGCCCCGCTCGCCGCCGCCCTCGCCGACGCCCACGGCCGCTCCCGGTTCGGCGGCTGGCGCAACCTCGCCTCCCAGCCGCAGACCAAGCGGTACCTGATGGCCGGCGAGGAGCACGAGGTCCACTACCGGCACACCCGCGACGGTCTCGCGGCGGACGGCGTACGGGTCGTGCACGCCGACGCGCACCTGGTCGTCCTCGACATCGAGGGCGTGCACCGCAAGTTCGCGGTGGCCCGGTACGGCGACCGGATCCACGTCAACAGCACGGCCCTCACCGCACTCCCGCGCTTCCCCGACCCGAAGGCCCAGCTGGCACCGGGCTCCCTGCTGGCACCGATGCCGGGAACGGTCGTACGGATCGCCGAAGGCCTGGCGGAAGGCGCCCCGGTGGAGTCCGGGCAGCCGCTGATGTGGCTGGAGGCCATGAAGATGCAGCACCAGATCACGGCGCCGGTGACGGGAACGCTGAGCGAGCTGCGGGCCGCGGTCGGCCAACAGGTGGAGCCCGGCTCTCTGCTGGCGGTAGTACAAGCGCCCCTCCCTTAGGGGCGCGGGGCTGTATCCCATGCGCGGCTGCCGCCGCGTGAGCGCGAGAAACCACGACGATCCCGCACCCGAAGGAGCACCGTGTCCACCCCCATCGAAACCGACGAGCACAAGGCACTCCGCGAAGCGGTCGCCGCCCTCGGCAAGAAGTACGGCCGCGCCTACATCACCCGCACCATCGCCGAGGGCCGCCACCCCGCCGAACTCTGGCAGGAGGCCGGGAAACTCGGCTACCTCGGCGTGAACCTCCCCGAGGAGTACGGCGGCGGAGGCGGCGGCATCGCCGAACTCTCCATCGTCCTCGAAGAACTCGGCGCCGCGGGCTCCCCGCTCCTCATGCTCGTGGTCTCGCCCGCCATCTGCGGAACCGTGATCTCCCGCTTCGGCACCGAGGAACAGAAGCGGGCCTGGCTCCCGGGACTCTCCGACGGCTCACGCCTGATGGCCTTCGGCATCACCGAACCCGACGCCGGCTCCAACTCGCACCGCATCACCACCACCGCCCGCCGCGACCCCGACACCGGCGACTGGCTGCTCACCGGCCGCAAGGTCTACATCTCCGGCGTCGACATAGCCGACGCCGTCCTGATCGTCGGCCGCACCGAGGACGCCCGCACCGGCCGCCTCAAGCCCTGCCTGTTCATCGTCCCGACCGACGCCGAGGGCTTCCACAAGAGCCCCATCGACATGGAACTCAACGCCGCCGAGAAACAGTTCGAGCTGACCCTCGACGACGTACGGCTGCCCGCCGACGCACTCGTCGGCGACGAGGACGCCGGACTGCTCCAGCTCTTCGCCGGACTGAACCCGGAACGGATCATGACGGCCGCCTTCGCGATCGGCATGGGACGCCACGCCCTGACCAAGGCGATCGGCTACGCGCGCGAGCGCACCGTCTGGAAGGCCCCCATCGGCGCCCACCAGGCCATCGCGCACCCGCTCGCCCAGGCCCACATCGAGCTCGAACTCGCCCGCCTGATGATGCAGAAGGCGGCCCACCTCTACGACGCCGGGGACGACGTCGGCGCGGGCGAGGCCGCCAACATGGCCAAGTACGCGGCCGCCGAGGCCTGCGTGCGCGCGGTCGACCAGGCCGTGCACACCCTCGGCGGCAACGGCCTCACCCGGGAATTCGGACTCGCCTCGTTGATAACGGCCGCGCGCGTGGCTCGTATTGCTCCGGTGAGCAGGGAGATGATTCTCAACTACGTCTCCCACCAGACCCTCGGCCTGCCCAAGTCGTACTAGGCCGCCTTGGAGGAACCGTGTTCCGCAGCGCGTACGCAGACGTTCCGCCCGTAGAACTCCCCATCCACGAGGCCGTGCTGGGCCGCGCCGCCGCGTTCGGCGACACGCCCGCCCTGATCGACGGCACCGACGGCACCACCCTCAGCTACGCACAACTGGACCGGTTCCACCGCAGGATCGCGGCCGGACTCGCCGACGCAGGCGTCGGCAAGGGCGACGTGCTCGCCCTGCACAGCCCGAACACGGTCGCCTTCCCGACGGCCTTCTACGCGGCCACGCGCGCGGGCGCCTCCGTCACCACCGTGCACCCCCTCGCGACCCCCGAGGAGTTCGCCAAACAGCTCACGGACTCCGCCGCCCGCTGGATCATCACCGTCTCACCGCTCCTGGAGACCGCCCGCCGGGCCGCCGAACTCGCCGGCGGCGTGGCCGAGATCTTCGTCTGCGACAGCGCGCCCGGACACCGCTCACTGATCGACATGCTCGCCTCCACCGCACCCGAACCGCACGTCGCCATCGACCCCGCCGAGGACGTCGCCGCACTGCCGTACTCCTCCGGCACCACCGGCGTCCCCAAGGGCGTGATGCTCACCCACCGGCAGATCGCCACCAACCTCGCCCAGCTGGAACCCGCCGTCCCCACCGGCCCGGGCGAACGCGTCCTCGCCGTGCTCCCGCTCTTCCACATCTACGGCCTCACCGCGCTCATGAACGCGCCGCTGCGGATGGGCGCCACCGTCGTCGTCCTGCCCCGCTTCGACCTGGAGACCTTCCTCGCGGCCATCCAGAACCACCGCATCACCGGCCTGTACGTCGCCCCGCCGATCGTCCTCGCCCTCGCCAAGCACCCCTTGGTCGAGCAGTACGACCTCTCCTCCCTGCACTACGTCATGAGCGCCGCCGCACCTCTGGACGCCCGCCTCGCCGCCGCCTGCTCGCAACGCCTCGGCCTGCCGCCCGTCGCCCAGGCCTACGGCATGACGGAACTCTCGCCCGGCACCCACGTCGTCCCGATCGACGCCATGCACCACGCGCCGCCCGGCACCGTCGGCCGCCTCATCGCCGGCACCGAGATGCGGATCGTCTCCCTCGACGACCCGCACAAGGACCTCGGCACCGGCGAACCCGGCGAGATCCTCATCCGCGGCCCCCAGGTCATGAAGGGCTACCTCGGCCGCCCCGACGCCACCGCCGAGATGATCGACACCGACGGCTGGCTGCACACCGGGGACGTCGGCCACACGGACGCCGACGGCTGGCTGTTCGTCGTCGACCGCGTCAAGGAACTCATCAAGTACAAGGGCTTCCAGGTGGCCCCCGCCGAACTGGAGGCCGTCCTGCTCACCCACCCCGGCATCGCCGACGCCGCCGTCGTCGGCGCGTACAACGAGGACGGCAACGAGATCCCGCACGCCTTCGTCGTCCGCCAGCCCACCGCCACCGCACTCACCGAGAACGAGACCATGCTCTACGTCGCCGAACGCGTCGCACCCTACAAACGCGTCCGCAAGGTCACCTTCATCGCCGGCGTGCCCCGCGCCGCCTCCGGGAAGATACTCCGCCGCGAACTCCGCGGCCTCGCCACGACCGCGGCCGCCCCGACCGCGGAATCCGAGGAGCGCCCATGACGTCCGTCGGACACACCCGCGCGCGTGCCGTCGCCACCCTCAGCCTCGACTCCGTCCCCACCCGCAACGCCCTGTCCGCCGCCCTCGTCGCCGAACTCGCCGAAGCCCTCGCCGACTGCGCCAAGGACCCCGACGTCCGCGCTGTCGTCCTCACCCACACCGGGACCACCTTCTGTGCGGGCGCCGACCTGCGCGACCCGCCCCACCCCGACGCCCTCGTCCAGCTCCTGCGCGGGATCGTCGAGCTGCCCAAACCGGTCGTCGCCCGCGTCACCGGACACGTCCGCGCGGGCGGCCTCGGCCTTCTCGCCGCCTGCGACATCGCCGCCGCCTCCACCGACTCCACCTTCGCCTTCACGGAGGTGCGCATCGGCGTCGCCCCCGCGGTGATCTCCCTGCCGCTCCTCCCGCGCGCCGACCCCCGCACCCTCGCCCGCTACTACCTCACCGGCGAACGCTTCGACCCGGCCGAAGCCGTGCGCCTGGGCCTGCTCACCGCCGCCGCCGACGACGTCGACACCGCCCTCGAACCCGTCCTCGACGGACTGCGGCGCTCCGCACCCGAGGCCCTGGCCGAGACGAAACGGCTGCTCACGGCTAGGGTGCTGGAGACATTCGACCGGGACGCGGCCACCCTCACCGCGCTCTCGGCCCGGCTGTTCTCCTCCGACCAGGCCCGCGAGGGGATGACGGCCTTCCTCGAACGACGGGACGCGGCGTGGGTGGTGTGAGTACGGCGGAACGGGCGCCGAAGCAGGACCGCAGCCGGGCCACCCGGCAACGGCTCCTGGAAGCCGCCGTGGCCTGCCTGGCCGAACGCGGCTGGGCGGGCTCCACGGTCGCCGTCGTCGCCGAACGCGCCGGCGTCTCCCGGGGCGCCGCCCAGCACCACTTCCCCACCCGCGAGGACCTCTTCACCGCTGCCGTCGAGTTCGTCGCCGAGGAACGCTCGAACGCCATCCGGGCGCTCTTCCCCGACGGGGCCGCGGCCGACCGCAGAGCCGTCGTCTCGGCCCTCGTCGACCTCTTCACCGGCCCCCTCTTCCGCGCCGCCCTGCACCTCTGGGTCGCCGCCTCCGACGAGGACCAGCTCCGCCCCCGCGTCACCGAACTGGAGGCCCGCGTCGGCCGCGAGACCCACCGCATCGCCGTGGACCTCCTGTCCGCGGACGAATCCCGGCCCGGCACCCGGGAGACCGTCCAGGGCCTCCTGGACATGGCCCGAGGCCTCGGCCTCGCCAACCTCCTGACCGACGACAAGGCGAGGCGGGAACGCGTGGTGACGCAGTGGGCGGCGCTCCTGGACGAGGTGCTGGCCTGACAACGGGGCCTCGCCCGCCCGGGGCGCCCTAGTGGGCGATGTCCGCGAACCCCTCGATGTCCGCCACCTTCCTGGACCCCGGCCCCACGTAATGCGCCGACGGCCGCACCAGCCGGCCCGTCCGCTTCTGTTCGAGGATGTGCGCCGACCATCCGGCGGTGCGCGCGCACGTGAACATCGACGTGAACATGTGCGCCGGCACCTCGGCGAAGTCCAGCATGATCGCCGCCCAGAACTCCACGTTGGTGGCGAGCACCCGGTCCGGCCGCCGGTTGTGGAGCTCCTCCAGCGCCGCCTTCTCCAGCGCCTCCGCGATCTCGAACCGCGGCGCCCCCAGCTCCCGCGCCGTCCGCCGCAGCACCCGCGCCCGGGGATCCTCCGCCCGGTACACCCGGTGCCCGAACCCCATCAGCCGCTCGCCCCGGTCCAACGCGCCCTTGACGTACGCCGTCGCGTCCCCGGTCCGCTCGATCTCCTCGATCATCCCGAGCACCCGGGACGGCGCACCGCCGTGCAGCGGCCCCGACATGGCACCCACCGCGCCCGACAGCGCGGCGGCGACGTCCGCGCCCGTGGAGGCGATGACCCGCGCGGTGAAGGTCGACGCGTTCATCCCGTGCTCGGCGGCCGACGTCCAGTAGGCGTCCACCGCCGCCACGTGCCTCGGGTCCGGCTCCCCGCGCCACCGGATCATGAACCGCTCGACCACCGAGTTCGCCTTGTCGATCTCCCGCTGCGGCACCATCGCCAGCCCCTGCCCGCGCGCGGACTGGGCGACGTACGACAGCGCCATGACCGCGGCCCGCGCCAGGTCGTCCCGGGCCTGCTCCGCGTCGATGTCGAGAAGCGGCTTCAGCCCCCACACGGGGGCGAGCATGGCGAGCGCGGACTGCACGTCCACCCGGATGTCACCCGAATGGACCGGGATCGGGAACGGCTCGGCGGGCGGCAGACCGGGATTGAAGGCACCGTCGACCAGCAGCCCCCAGACGTTCCCGAACGAGACGTGCCCGACCAGGTCCTCGATGTCGACGCCCCGGTACCGCAGGGCGCCTCCCTCCTTGTCCGGTTCGGCGATCTCCGTCTCGAACGCGACGACTCCTTCGAGCCCGGGTACGAAGTCGGACATGGGGCGGCTCCTCGATAGAGGTGTACGGCGGAGGCATCTGCACCATAACCCCGAGTGCCAGAATTGGGGAGCCCAGCGGCACTCAGTGCCACCATGGGGGTTGGCGCACCCTATGACCCGAACCCCTGGGCCCGTACGGCAGGATGACCGCGTGACCGACCGTGACCCCGCTGCGATGCGCCAGCACTACCGGGCCGAGGGCCTCGACGAGAACGACCTGCCCGTCCACCCGATGGACCAGTTCACGCACTGGTTCGAACAGGCCGCGCGGGCGGCCGACGACGGCGTGATCCACGAGCCCAACGCGATGGTCGTCTCCACCGCCGACGCCGAGGGCCGCCCCAGCTCACGCACGGTCCTGATGAAGCAGTTCGACGCGAAGGGCTTCGTCTTCTACACCAACTACGACTCCCGCAAGGCCCGGGACATCGCCGCGAACCCGCACGTCTCCCTGCTCTTCCCCTGGCACGCCCTGGCCCGCCAGGTCGTCGTCACCGGCACCGCCCGCCGCACCGGCCGCGACGAGACCACCGCCTACTTCCGCACCCGCCCGCACGGCTCCCAGCTCGGCGCCTGGGCCAGCGCCCAGTCCTCGGTCATCCGCTCCCGCACCGAACTCGACACCGCCTACGCCGAGCTGCGGGCCCGCTATCCCGAGGGCGAACAGGTCCCGGTCCCCCCGCACTGGGGCGGCTTCCGGGTCGAACCCCGCACCATCGAGTTCTGGCAGGGCCGCCACAACCGCCTCCACGACCGCCTCCGCTACGTCGCCGCCCCCGACGGCACCTGGCGCGTGGAACGTCTCAGCCCCTGACCTGCCCAGGGAACGCAGACGACCCGCGAGCTCGGGTCTCTCCGCCTGACGACGGAGAAGCCGGCCGGACGTACCGGCGAGCTCGCGGGTCGGGTGACTGCGTTGGATTGGCCGGCTGCGTACATCTCGTGCACGCCGGTCCGGCACCGCACATCGTGTGGTGGCGAGCCGTCAGCCCGCAGCCACCTCTTCCGTCCGATATGCATACATCTACCGAACCACCTCCTCTCTGAAGTATCAGCAACTCTACGAAGCCGTTCGGAAGGGCTCAACTGTTTTTGGAGATGCCGGCGGAGTGAGTTCAGGTCGAGTGCCGTAGCCGTATCCGAAGTGCTGTTTTTTATGCGTTGAGGCGGTGACGGAGAACTGGCTAGCGTTTCCCGCCCGAGCGGACGGCGGGAAGAGCGGGGGAAGGCGTGGGCGGGGAGCGGCTGAGGGTCGTCGGTGTCGGTGTGGGCGGGAGCGGGCTGGAGGGGTGGCGGTACGTGCACAACGTCGTCGTGCCGCCCGCCGCGATGTCGGCCGCCGAGGCGCGGGAGCGGCTGGAGCGCGGCTATCGGCTGGAGAACGCGTATCTCGGCGACGTGCTCGTGGGGTGTTCGACCGTGCGGCCGGCGGTCGACGGCGCGGTGACGGTGATCGCGCGCGTGCTGCCGGGGTTTCGGCGGCGGGGGTTCGGCAAGGCGTTGTACGAGCGTGGGCTGGCGCACGCGCGCGAGCAGGGTGCCGAGGCCGTCGGGACGTGTGTGCTGGCGGTCAACGAGGACGGGCTGCGGTTCGCCGGGCGGCACGGGTTCGTCGAGGTGGAGCGGTATGTGCTCGACGGAGGGAACGATGAGTGGGTCGATCTTCGGCTGGGGCTGTGAGCGTCCGCGCGCAACGATTCCTTCAATCTTGCGGGAACACGGTGTGGGCTGCATCACGTTCGAGTTGAATGAAGGGCAGCGAGGAACCGACGCGCCGTGCGTGCGGACGCAGCCTGATGGGGGTCCAGGTGAGTGCTTCCCGGCGTAGTGGGACCACCGACGAGCTGGGGCCCGGCGAGCCCGAGCCGGAGCGGGACGGTCCGGAGGACTCGGGCGGATCGGATCTGCTCGCCGCGCTCCTGGACGGCATGGACGCGGCCCTGTGCGCGTTCGACGCGGACGGCTTCGTCACCCACTGGAACCGCGAGGCCGAGCGGATCCTCGGGTGGACGGCCGCCGAGGCGGTGGGCCGGCACGGGTTCGCCGGGTGGGCGGTGCGCGAGGCGGACGCCGACGAGGTCGAGGGGCGGCTGCTGTCGGCCATGCACGCCCCGGGACGTCAGGTGCACGAGTTCGCGCTGCTCACCAAGGACGGCGGCCGGGTGCTGGTGCGGACCCAGTCCGCGGCCGTGCGCGGCCCGGACGGCAAGCCCGCGGGCGTGTACTGCGCGTTCAGCGAGGTGCACACCCAGATCGACCTGGAGCGGTCCATCGCGCTGAGCGAGGCGCTGTTCGAGGACGCGGCCTGGGGTGTCGTCCTCGTGGACGCGGACCTGCGGCCCGCCGTGGTCAACGCGTTCGCCGCGCGGGCGCTCGGGACCGGGCGCACCTCCGCGCTGGGGCGCCCGCTCGGGGAGTTGCTGGCGCAGGGCGTGGAGGAGCTGGAGGGCGCGCTGACGCACGTCCTGGCCGAGGGCGCGCCGCCCGCGCCGGCCGAGATGTGGGTGAGCGTGCGCACGGAGGAGGGCGAGCAGCGGCGCTGCTGGCGGTCGGGGTTCCTGCGGCTGGCGTCGCCGCTCGCGGAGGAGCCGGTGCCGCTCGGGGTCGGCTGGCTGTTCCAGGACGTCACGGAGGCCAAGCAGGCCGAGCAGGAGGCGGCGATGCTGCGCTTCCGCGCGAACCAGCTGCACCGTGCGGGCCGCGCGGCCTCCGAGTGCGAGGACCCGGTGGAGGCGGCCACCCTGCATCTGGACTTCGCGCTGGCCGGGTTCGCCGATCACGCCGTGGTCGACCGGGTGGTGGGCGGTTCGCGGGCGGACGGGGAGGTGGGTCCGGTACGGCTGGTGCGGATCGCGGCCACGCCGTCCGGGGCGCCGGGCCCGAGCCTGCTGACCGGTGCGGCCGGGCTGCCGGTGCGCTACGACGACGGTCATCCGGCGTTGCAGTGCGTGGCGCGCGCCGGGAGCGTGCGGGCGGACGCCGGGAACGTGCCGGCGGACAGCGCGCGGGAGTGGGCGCTGGAGCGGCAGTGGCCGGGGGACGCGGTGCACGCGCTGTGCGCGGTGCTGCGCAGCCGGGGGCGGACGCTGGGCGTGCTGACGTTCCTGCGCGGGCCGGGGCGCAGCCGCTTCGAGCGCGTGGACGCCACGTACGCGGAGGACGTGGCGGTGCGGATCGCGACGGCGCTTGACCTGGCCCACCTGGTGCGGGAGCGGCAGCAGTAGCGGTGTCCGGTGCCGGGTCGCGTCAGTGCTGGTAGAAGATCCGGTCGCCGTACTCCTGGAAGAGGCGGGCGTTCCATTCGTGGCCGCCGTCGACGTTCCCGGAGCGCAGCAGCGGGGGTTCGATGCCGCGGTCGGCCAGGGTGGCCGCCGTGGTGGCCAGCACCGCCTGGAGCAGGGCGCTGGTGACGACCGTGGAGGCGGGGGCGAAGGGGGCGGGGATGGTGTCGAGGGTGAGTTCGGCGTCCCCGATGGCGATCTTCGAGTCGAGGACGACGTCGCAGTGGTCCTTGAGGTACGTGCCGGAGGAGTGCCGGGAGGCGGTCTCGGCGGCGTAGGCCACGGAGGTCACGCCGATGACCTTGGCGCCGCGGGTGCGGGCGCTGACGGCCATCTCGACGGGCAGCGCGTTGCGGCCGGACAGGGAGATGATCACCAGGGCGTCGCCGGCCCGCAGCGGCGAGGTGTCGAGGACGGCGGTGGCGAGTCCGTCGACGCGTTCCAGGCGGGAACCGAGGGTCGCGGGCATCACGTCGACGCCGACGAGGCCGGGCGCGGCCAGCAGGTTCATGAGGGCGAGGCCGCCCGCGCGGTAGACGAGGTCCTGGGCGGCGAGGGAGGAGTGCCCGGCGCCGAAGGCGAACAGCCGGCCGCCGGAGGCGACGGTGTCGGCGAGGAGGACGCCGGCGGCGGTGATGGTCTCGGCCTCCTCCTCGCGGACGCGTTGCAGGAGGCCGATCGCGGCGTCGAAGAACAGGTCGGCGGGTGTGCCGTCGCTCATGCGGTGCCCCTTTGCTCGACGCCGAGTGGTGTGTGTCGCGGATCACCCTCCGGTCTGGACCATCTCGGTGTCAATACGGCCGGGGAGCGGCGGCCGCGGGCCGGTGTGCCGGGCCCCTGTTTTCCCCGCGTCCCCCGCTTGTCAGTGGGATCCGGCAGAATTGGTGTCAGGGCCAGCGCACGCAGGCGGCCGGGCTTCCGGCAGAGGTAATCGAGGGGCACGTATGTCCGGACTGATCGACACCACGGAGATGTATCTCCGCACCATCCTCGAACTCGAAGAGGAAGGCGTGGTCCCCATGCGCGCCCGCATCGCGGAGCGGCTCGACCAGAGCGGGCCGACGGTGAGCCAGACGGTGGCGCGGATGGAGCGGGACGGCCTGGTGTCCGTCGCCAGCGACCGCCATCTGGAGCTGACCGACGAGGGCAGGCGGCTGGCGACGCGCGTGATGCGCAAGCACCGGCTCGCCGAGTGCCTGCTGGTCGACGTGATCGGCCTGGAGTGGGAGCAGGTGCACGCCGAGGCGTGCCGCTGGGAGCACGTGATGAGCGAGGCGGTGGAGCGGCGGGTGCTGGAGCTGCTGCGCCATCCGACCGAGTCGCCGTACGGCAATCCGATCCCGGGTCTTGAGGAGCTGGGCGAGAAGGACGGCGCGGATCCGTTCCTGGACGAGGGCATGGTGTCCCTGGCCGACCTGGATCCGGGTGCGGACGGCAAGACCGTGGTCGTACGCCGGATCGGTGAGCCCATCCAGACCGACGCGCAGCTGATGTACACGCTGCGGCGGGCGGGTGTGCAGCCCGGTTCGGTGGTGAGCGTGACGGAGGCGGCAGGCGGGGTGCTGGTGGGCAGCGGCGGCGAGGCGGCCGAGCTGGAGGCCGACGTCGCCTCGCACGTGTTCGTCGCCAAGCGCTGAGCGGCCGTCGCCGTCCACCGGAAGCCGGCCGTCCGGCGCCTGTGCGCCGACGGCCGACGGCATCCGGCTGTTCCTCAACTTCCCCTGCTCATAGGGGAGTTGGCGTCCTCCCTCGACGTTCCCGAGAGGCCTGTCGAACGCGTCGGTTCCGAGATTCAGTGCTCCGAATCGCAGCGCTCGGACGATTCGCGTGCGAGGCTGTCGCGAGAGGCATACGACCTGAGGGGGCGGGGAAGATGTGCCGGAGGCGTGCACAAAGAGCGGGGCCCGGCCCCGGCACCCTCAGGTGCCGGGGCCTGTCCTCCCCAGAGCTGACCCGGAGCCCCGAGCTCTCAGGGTCATCCCCTCGGACCGTCTTCCCCGAGCGGTCCGCCCCCCGCAGAACAAATCCCCCTGGTGGCGCCGATCATGCCTGGGGAGGGGTCACTCGAACGAGGGGTGTTGCCCGCGAGAACCCCGATGTTCGAATAGATATTCGATAGTCTGCAGCGGTACCGAAGCGACACGAGGCGACATCAGGCACGCGGAGCTAGGGGGGTGCCAGGCTCATGGCACGACGCATCGACGTGACAGGAGCCGGCGGCGTACACCTCGCCGCCTGGGAGTTCGCGGACCCGCCCAAGTCGGAGGACTCGGCGCGGCCGCACGGGGACCGTTCCGCGCCGGACCGCGCGTTCCCCGGCGTGCTGTTACTGCACGGCCTGATGGGCCGCGCCTCGCACTGGGCCTCCACCGCCCGCTGGCTCTCCGACCGGCACCGCGCCGTCGCGCTCGACCAGCGCGGCCACGGCCAGAGCGGCAAGCCTCCGCAGGCTGCGTACACCCGGGAGGCGTACGTCGAGGACGCCGCGGCCGCCATCGAGCAGCTGGGCCTCGGCCCGGCCGTGCTCATCGGCCACGCCATGGGCGCGCTGACCGCCTGGCAGCTCGCCGCGAAGCGCCCCGATCTGGTCCGGGGCCTGGTCATCTGCGACATGCGGGCCTCCGCGCTGGGCGCGGCCTCGCAGCGCGAGTGGGCCGACTGGTTCAGGTCCTGGCCCCTTCCCTTCGCCACGCTCTCCGACGTACGCAAGTGGTTCGGCGAGGACGACCCCTGGGTGGAGCGGCCCAACCCGGCGCGCGGGGAGTTCTACGCCGAGGTGATGCACGAGCGCGCCGACGGCTGGCGGCCCGTCTTCGACCCCGACCAGATGCTGAAGTCCCGCGAGACCTGGGTGTACGACGCGCACTGGGAGGAACTGGCCCAGGTGCCGTGCCCCGCGCTGGTCGTGCGCGGCGTGGACGGCGAGCTGGGCCGGGCGGAGGCGCAGGAGATGGTGCGGGTGCTCTCCCAGGGGGAGTACGCCGAGGTGGCCGAGGCGGGGCACCTGCTGCCGTACGACCGGCCGGAGGCCTGGCGGGCGGCCGTGGAACCATTCCTCGAACGCGTGACGGAGTGAGCCGTACCGCGGCGGGACGCCGTCCCGCCGCCGGTCATGAGGCGCGGCGCGCCCCGCTCACCCCCTGCTCACCGCCGACAGGATCTCCGGCAGGTTCGCCGCCGCGCGCGGTGCCGCCGCGCGCAGGCCCGACCAGGTGATGGCCGCCCCGTAGGCCGCCCCCACCGGCAGCAGCAGCCAGGTCCACTCCCCGCCGCCCGCGCTCACGTTCAGCGTGATGGTCAGGGCGATCACGGGGGCGCACAGCAGGGCCGCCGAGACCATGCCGCCGAAGATGGCGATCCAGGCCAGGCCGGCCTGACCGGCGGCGACGTTCTTGTGGCTGTCCTGGGGGATCGAGTAGGGGAAGCGGGCCGAGGTCCAGGCGCCGGTCGCCAGCATCGCGCCGAGCAGGGCGAAGGACAGCCCGAGCACCTCCGGCAGCCGGGGCCAGTCACCCAGCATGGCCGTGGTCAGGACGGTCACCAGGGTCGCGTACGGCAGGGTGATCACCAGCAGCGCCAGTGCCCGCCCGCGCAGTTCGACGTAGGCGTCCCGTGGCGAGGAGATGGTGAGCGCGACCATCCAGAAGGCGGAGGTGTCCTGCCCGAACTGGTTGTACATCTGGATGCCGAGCATGCCGGCGGCGAAGCACGCGAAGTAGATCGACCCGGTGCCCTGGAGGGCGTTGAAGACGGGCACGATCAGGCCGATGGCCAGGGACGTCACCCACGCGGCCTTGGTCTTGGGGTCGCGCCACACGTAGCGCAGGCTGCGCGTCATGACCGTCCCGGTGCGGCCGGCGGGCAGCAGCCGCCCGAGCCCCGCGCCGTCGGAGGCGCGGGCGCGGCCGGCCGGGTCGGGTGCCTGGAGCGTCGAACCGTCCGGCGCGGTCATCAGCCGGGTCAGGGTCCGGGCCCAGGCGCCGACCAGCAGCGCCAACGCGAGCACGGTGAGGCCCAGTTGCGCGGCGGCCGTGCCGTACGAGCCCGTGCTCGCCGCGTGCACCGCGCCGATCGCGGACGCCGGCGGCAGCCAGCGCAGCACGTCGGCCACCGGGGCCAGTTCCCCGAGCCCGGCCGAACCGAGGCTGCGGGCGGCGAAGTTGACCAGCTGCGCCCCGACCGCGATGACCAGTCCGCTCAGCACCGCCAGGTCACGGCCCTTGCGGCTGCTGAGCAGCCGGACGTTCGCGGCGGCCACGGTCCGGGCGAGGGCCACGCAGACCAGCAGCGCGAGGGCCACCGCGAGGACCGCGACGCCGTACCCCGCCGCGCCGTGCGCCACGGCCACCGCGCAGCCCGTCAGCAGCAGCAGCGAGAACAGCGGGCCGACACCGACCAGGGAGGCGGCCAGCAGGGCCCGTGCCAGGGGCCGGGGCCGCAGCGGGAGCATCACCAGGCGGGTCGGGTCCAGGGTCTCGTCCCCGCTCGGGAAGAACAGCGGCATGAACGCCCAGCCCAGCGCCAGGACGACCGCCGCCGGTACGGCGACCGCGTCGGCGTGCGCATGCCCGCGCAGCATGATCAGGACCAGCAGCTGCGCGGCCCCGAACAGCAGCGCGAGCACGGCCGACACGACGAACGCGGCCCGCCGGCCACCGGACTGCCGCAGCCCGTTGCGCAGCAGGGACAGCTTCAGCCGTACGACGGTGGCGGTCACGTCCGTCATCGGGCCGCACCGCCGCCCAGCCAGTCCAGGTCGGAACCGGCGTCCCGGCCCCGCGCGCCGACCAGTTCGAGGAAGGCGGTCTGCAGGGTGCCGTGCGCCCCGCGCACGTCCTCCAGGGTGCCCGTCGCGCGGATCCGTCCGGCCGCCATCACGGCCACCCAGTCGCACAGCGACTCGACGAGTTCCATGACGTGCGAGGAGAAGACGACGGTCGCGCCGGAGGCGGTGTACCGCTCCAGGACGCCCCGGATCGTCTGCGCGGACACCGGGTCGACACCCTCGAACGGCTCGTCCAGGAAGAGGACTTCGGGGTTGTGGAGGAGAGCCGCCGCGAGTCCGATCTTCTTGCGCATGCCGGTCGAGCAGTCGACGACGAGCTTGTGCTGGGAGCCGGCGAGGTCCAGCACGTCCAGGAGCTGGGTGGCCCGCTTGTCGACCTCGGCGCCGGGCAGCCCGCGCAGTCGGCCGCTGTAGCCGAGCAGTTCGCGCCCGGAGAGCCGTTCGAAGAGGCGCAGTCCTTCGGGCAGGACGCCGATCCTGGCCTTCACCGCCACCGGGTCCCGCCACACGTCGTGGCCCACCACCTCGACGCTCCCCTGGTCCGGCCGGAGCAGCCCGGTCACCATGGAGAGGGTGGTGGTCTTCCCGGCTCCGTTGGGCCCGACCAGCCCGACGAACTTCCCGGCGGGGAGCGACAGATCGATCCCGCCGACCGCCACCTGCTGCCCGAACCGCTTCCAGAGCCCACGAACGCGCACCGCTTCGGTCATGGGTGAAACCCTAAGGGGACGGCGGGGTTTCGCGGCGTCGGGCCGTCTCGGCGTGCGGTCGCCGCCGCGCGGGCGCGACCTGCCACCCGGCACCCCCGGCCGCCGGCGCGGTGGGCGACCGGGGTCCGGCGGGCGTGCTACCGGTCCCGCCCGCAGGCGTACGCCAGCGCCGAGACCAGCTCCTCCGCGTCCGGCAGCCACCGGTTCGCCGGCGTCGGCCGGCAGGCCCACTGCACCGCGCCCCCGGGACCCAGCCGGGTCGGCGGCGCCGGCACGTACGCGCCCTCGCCCAGCGCCACCAGGTCCAGCGACGCCGGCGACCAGCCCAGCTTCCGCACCAGGTCGGGCATCTTCGCCGCGCCGCCCGGCAGCACGAAGAACTGCATCCTGCGGGCCGGAGTGAGCGTCACCGGGCCGAGGGTCCGCTCCATCCGCTCCATCCGCGCCAGCGCCAGGAACCCGGCCGTCTCCGGGACGTCGAGGGCGTC
Source organism: Streptomyces sp. NPDC101237 (assembly GCF_044767465.1). NCBI lineage: Bacteria > Bacillati > Actinomycetota > Actinomycetes > Kitasatosporales > Streptomycetaceae > Streptomyces > Streptomyces sp. NPDC101237. The sequence goes on from NZ_JBIWNY010000006.1 coordinate 229,474, forward strand.
GAAGGTCCGGCCCGTCGGCAGCAGGATCGACGCCGTCGGCTGCTTCTGCCACATCCGGCGCGCCACCGTCGCGCTCCCGGTGGCCTGCGACACCCAGTCCGGACGCGCCGCGTGCGCGCCGGGGGTCGCGCACGCGACCTCCCCGCAGGAACAGCGCTGCACCCCCTCGACCGCTTCCAGCCAGGTGCCGGGAAAGACGTCCCAGTGGCGCTCCTCGGCGTAGCGTACGGCGGTCTCCAGCAGCGATTCCCCGCGCTGCTTCGGAATCTGAGCGGCTTCGGTGCCGACGATCGTCTCTTCCACGTTCATCACAACTCCCGCACCCACCTGGAGTTACGGGCGTAGCGCGCGCGGGGGAGGAGCATCGATTCCGCACCTGGGGCGCATGGATGCATGTGCGGGGGCGCGCAGGAGGAACCAGGGCGTGAGCGGGTACTGACACCTGGGGGGTTGGCGACGGGCGTCCCCGCAATTCCGTCGCGTTTACCCGGCAATCCTCGCATGTCCCGCATTTTCGGTATGTCCGCTGGGCAGTGATCGTCAAGGCCGGATCTTTTCCCTACAGGGAGTTCGCAGGGGGTACGCCATGGCCGCAAGGCCGCTTGTCGCGCGGCAGCCGAACGAACGGTTGCAGGCGCTCATCCAGGAGGCGGGGTGCTCGAACGCCGGGCTGGCCCGCCGCGTCAACATGTGCGGCGCCGAGCACGGTCTCGACCTCCGGTACGACAAGACGTCCGTGGCCCGCTGGCTGCGCGGACAGCAGCCGCGGGGCCGCGCGCCCGCGATCATCGCCGAGGCGCTGGGCCGCAAGCTGGGCCGCACGGTCACGATCGACGAGATCGGGATGGCCAACGGCAAGAACCTCGCGTCCGGCGTCGGCCTCCAGTTCTCGCCGACGGTGCTGGGGGCCATCGAGCAGGTCTGCGAACTGTGGCGCAGCGACGTGGGCCGCCGGGACTTCCTGTCCGGCTCCTCGGTCGCCGCGTCCGCGCTGGTCGAGCCCAGCCGGGACTGGCTGATCTCGGCGCCCGACGCGCAGGTCGCGCGGCAGGCCGGACCCCGGGTCGGGCCCTCGGACGTCGCGGCCGTCAAGGCGATGACCCAGGCGCTCACCGACCTCGACCACCAGTACGGCAGCGGACACGTGCGCCCGGTCGTCGTGCACTACCTCAACAGCGTGGTCTCCGGACTGCTCGCCGGGTCCTACCGGGAGTCCGTGGGAAGGGAGTTGTTCGCGGCCGTCGCCCGCCTCACCGAACTCGCCGGGTACATGGCCGTCGACACCGGGCAACCCGGCCTGGCGCAGCGGTACTACATCCAGTCGCTGCGCCTCGCGCAGGCCGCCGGCGACCGCGGCTACGGCGGCTACGTGCTGGCCGCCTCCATGAGTCACCTCGCCGCGCAGCTCGGGAACCCGCGCGAGATCGCCCAGTTGGCGAGGGCAGCGCAGGAAGGGGCGCGGGGGCGCGTCACGCCGCGTGCGGAGGCCATGTTCCACGCGGCCGAGGCCCGCGGGCACGCGCTGCTCGGCGACGCGCGGTCGGCGCAGCTGGCCTCGGGGCGCGCGGTGTCGGCGATGGAGGCGGCCGACCCGTCCTCGGGGGACGACCCGGCGTGGATCGCGCACTTCGACGAGGCCTACCTCGCCGACGAGCTGGCGCACTGCCACCGGGACCTGGGGCAGGCCGACGCGGCGGCGCGCAGCGCGGAGCAGTCGCTGGCCGGGCATCCGCCGTCGCGGGCGCGGCGGCGTGCGATCGGCTATGTGCTCCTCGCCACGGCGCAGGTGCAGCAGCGCGAGATCGAACAGGCCTGCGCCACCGGCCTGAAGGCGGTGGAACTCCTGGAGACGGTCCGCTCCAACCGGGGCGCCGAGTACCTGGAGGACTTCCAGCAGCGCCTGGAGCCGTTCCGGGACGAACCGGTCGTCAGGGAGTTCGGCGCCCGGCTGGATCTGCAGGCGGCCGCGTGAATTCCTGCCCCGCGGCCGCGTGAACGTGTGGGAAACCACACCGTGCCGTGCACGTGACGGCATATACAGCGCACCGCGGGGCGGTTCTGTTACTGCGGTCACAGGGCAGGAGGTTGCGCCACCAGGTGCGTGGCAGCGGGTTCTGGGGACCCGGTAGCGTGAGCCGACGATTCACAAGGTCCCCCATTAGTAGGAGTCCCGGTGACGCAGAGTGGACAGGGCGAGCCCGCGCGCGAAGGCATCGTGCTGCCCTCCGACGGTGGCGAGCCGCTGCTGCCGGGCATGACGGGTGTTCCCGCGCCCCCGACGCGGCCGGCCGCGCCCGCCCAGGCGCCGACCACCGCGCCCTCCGAGGGCCAGGCCTGGGGGCAGTCGTGGGGTCCCGGCCAACCGCAGGCCGAGCAGAGCTGGCCGCAGGCGGCCGGCCAGGAGTGGCACCCCCAGGAGCCGGCCCCCGAACTGCCGCCCGCCTGGAGCGCCCAGTCGCACGCGGCCCCGTCGCACGCGGCGCAGCCGCACGCCGACCCGTACGGCTCCGGCGCGGGCGCGCTCCCGCCGGAGGGCGTGGCAGGCCCGTCGTACGACGGCGGCTACGAGCAGGGCTACGGCTACGGCGCGCAGCCCCAGCAGTCCTACGGCGCCCCGCTGCCGCCCGCCGCCCCGCAGCACGGCGGGTACCCCGGTGGACTGCCCACCGCCGACGACGGCGCGACCCAGTACATACCGCCGGTGCCCGCCGCGCCGGCGGACGAGGGGGCCACGCAGTACATACCGCCGGTGGCCGCCGGTCCGGAAGGGGCCACCCAGCTGATACCGCCGGTCGGCCCCGGTGCGCTGCCGCCGGAGGCGGCACACGAGCAGGGCGGCTACCCGGGCCCGCAGCACGCGCACTCCGACGCCGATGCCACGCAGTACATCCCGCCCTACCAGGCCGGTGCCGAGCAGGGCGGGGACCGGCAGCCGCCCGCCGAGTTCGACAACCTCTTCCGCAGCGGTCCGGGCGCCGAGCAGCCGGCCGGGTCCACGGCCCAGCTGCCGCGCTTCCAGCAGCCGCAGGGCTACCAGCAGCAGCCGCCCGCGTACACCCCGCCCCCGTCGTCGTACGACCACGGCCACGACGGTGACGACGGCGGCCGGGGCGGCGGCAGGTCGAAAGTGCCGCTGGTCGCCGCCGTCGGGATCGGCATCGCCGTCCTCGGCATCGGCGCCGGTGCGCTCTTCAGCGGTGGCGGCGACGGCGGCTCCGGCGACGCGAACAAGACCGTCGCCGCGACCGCGCCCGCCACCGGCGGGTCCTCGTCGGGCGCCGCCGACCCGGGCAAGGCGCAGGCCGCGGCCCTGGACAAGCTGCTCGCCGACAGCGGCAGCAGCCGGGCCACGGTGATCAGCGCCGTCGCCGACGTGAAGCAGTGCAAGAACCTGGACGGCTCCGCCTCGGACCTGCGCAACGCCGCCACGCAGCGGACCGGGCTGATCACCCGCCTGTCGAAGCTGTCCGTCGACAAGCTGCCGAACAACGCCGAGCTGACCGCCGCCCTCACCAAGGCGTGGCAGGCCTCCGCGAACGCCGACAACCACTACGCGGCCTGGGCCGACCAGGCCAAGGGCCACCACGGCTGCCGCAAGGGCCAGGCCCGCGGCACCGGCCAGACCGCGGCCGGCAACCGGGAGAGCGGGACCGCCAGCTCCGAGAAGGTGAAGGCGGCCGCGCTGTGGAACTCGATCGCGGGCAAGTACGGCCTGACCCAGCGGCAGCCGACCCAGCTGTGAGACCGGACCCCGCTGAGGGCCGGCCGGCGGTGCGCCGGCCGGCCGGTCAGGTGAGGTCCGCGTTCTGCAGGATGTCGGTCATGTCGAGCGCCTTCTTGTTCGCCGACCGGAGCAGGCCGCCCTTGACCGTCTGGACGTTCACGTCGGTGTTGACCAGCCGGGAGAAGCCGGCCGCGGCCAGCTTGCCCTGGTAGGGCCAGGACAGCGACGGGGTGAGGTCGCCGGTGGAGACCCTGAGGCCGTCGTTGAGGGTGCGGCGCACGCTGTCGGAGGTGACGTCGCTCGCGCCGATCTTCTTCAGGGCGGCGAGCAGCACCTGGTAGGCGATCCAGGTCGTCTGCACGCCGGCGTCCGCCGGGTCGATCCGGTTGTCGCCGAAGGCCTCCTTGCTGATGACCTTCTTCATCTCGTCCCAGCGCTTGTCCGAGGCCGCCGGGTACCAGCCGGTGATGTACGACCCCTCGTACGGGCCGGAGGCGCCGCCCGTGGAGTTGATCACCGTCTGGTCGACGCTGCCGACCTCGGCGGCCGTCTTCACCTTCGGGTAGTCCTGGCGGGCGCGCTGGAAGTTGTCCATGAAGGTGGCCGTGCGGTCGCCGAGCTCGGGCACCACGCAGCCGGTCCGCTGCGGGTCCGAGGTGGCGTGTTCCAGGGCCTGCTGGGACTGCTTGTCGTACTCGGTGAGGTCTTCGGCGGCGAGCTGGTCGACCGACTTGGCGTGGCCGCGGGCCTGCAGGCCCGAGTCGAGCAGCTGGGGCAGCTGGTCACCGGCGATGCTGTCCGGGCGGACCAGGGTGACCGGCCCGCAGGAGCCGGCCAGCGCCTCGCCGAGGCCGGCCAGCAGCGTGAGCTGACCGCCGTTGACCGGGTAGGAGACGGGACTGGTGAACTCCTCGTTCGACGCGCCGTAGCCGCCTATGTAGGGAATGGCGGCCCCTTCCAGCGGCGCGAAGTAGGAAGCGCCGAACTGGCTGTAGGAGCCGACGACGGCGACGACGTCCTGGTCGGCCGCCCGCTGGGCGCAGTTCGCGGCGCCCACGCTGCTGTTGTGGTCGTTGCAGGTCACCAGCTTCAGCTTGCGGCCGTTCACACCGCCCTGGGAGTTGACCCAGCGGACGATGGCCGACGCCATGGCGGGCATGCCGGGCTTGTTGGTGGCACTGGTCTTCTGCGGCGCCCAGGTCATCACCTTGATCTCGTCGCCCCCGGCGGCCGAGAATCCTGGGACGGCCCCGCATCCGGCGGCGAGGGACGCACAGGCGGTCATGGCCACCGCGGACACCGCGGTGGCTCTGACGCGCCGCTGGGTGGCGGGGAGGATGGTGCTGAGGGTGGGACGCCTGCCGGTCATGGACACGCACGATTCCCCCACATGAATAACCCGCGAGTGACCCATGGTCAACCAAAGGTGACGCACAGGTGAATTGCGGGGGCCTGTGACGGGCGTGTGACGAGGAACGTACGATCGATGACCGTGCAAGGTTCGGAGAACTCTTCCCGTCGCGGCCGTCGCTCCTCCACCATGGGCGGCATGCCACTCAACGACATGCCGTGGTGGCGCTGGCGCAGCAATGTGCGCTCCGCGCTGCACATGCTCTCCGACCAGGAGTTCCAGCGGAACGTCTGGCTGGCCGGGCAGGACGGGTACGGCGACGTGACCGACGCGGTCTACCGGCTGGTCGAGGACACCTGGCTGGACAACTGGTCCGCGGAGAAATACGTCGGGACGATATTCCGCGACTCGCAGGAGGCGGCGCTCGTCGACACCGCCGTGCTGCGGGTCCTGCGGATCATGCACCAGGTCGGCCCGGACGCGCCGGTCTCGGCGTACCTCGACCACCAGGGGTGGCCGGACGCGGTCCGTGCGGCCCGGGACGCGCACATGCGCCTGGCGGCGAGCGACGGCGACGACCCGGACGTCCCGCCGCGCACCCTGGAGGTACTGCGGATCATGACGCGGGCGGCCTGAGTCCGTCACACGGACGCGGACGGTGCGGGACGGCCCGGCATGAGATTCTGGGGCGCATGACGGATCAGCCCACCCGAGCCCAGGCCACGCTGGCCGACCAGTACGTCCTCACCCTCTCCTGCCCGGACAAGCAGGGGATCGTGCACGCCGTGTCGAGCTACCTGTTCATGACCGGCTGCAACATCGAGGACAGTCAGCAGTTCGGGGACCACGACACGGGTCTGTTCTTCATGCGCGTGCACTTCTCGGCCGACGCGCCGGTGACGGTCGACAAGCTGCGGGCCAGCTTCGCGGCGGTGGGTGACTCCTTCCACATGGACTGGCAGATCAACGGGGCCGACCAGCCGATGCGCGTCGTCCTGATGGTCAGCAAGTTCGGGCACTGCCTGAACGACCTGCTCTTCCGCGCGCGGACCGGTGCGCTGCCGGTGGAGATCGCGGCGGTGGTCTCCAACCACACCGACTTCGCCGAGCTGGTGGAGTCGTACCACGTCCCCTTCCGCCACATCCCGGTGACGAAGGAGACGAAGGCCGACGCGGAGGCCCAACTCCTGGAGCTGGTCCGCGAGGAGAACGTCGAGCTGGTGGTGCTGGCGCGGTACATGCAGGTCCTCTCGGACGAGCTGTGCAAGCAGCTCAGCGGGCGGATCATCAACATCCACCACTCGTTCCTGCCGAGCTTCAAGGGCGCGAAGCCGTACCACCAGGCGCATGCGCGGGGCGTCAAGCTGATCGGGGCGACGGCGCACTACGTCACGGCGGACCTGGACGAGGGGCCGATCATCGAGCAGGAGGTCGAGCGGGTGGGGCACGGTGTCACCCCGGACCAGCTGGTGGCGGTCGGGCGGGACGTGGAGTGCCAGGCGCTGGCGCGGGCGGTGAAGTGGCACGCGGAACGCCGCATCCTCCTCAACGGCCGCCGAACGGTCGTCTTCGCCTGACACCCGAACGGTCACCGGCGGGCCGCAGTCGCCCTGACAGCGCACCACCCCGCCCCTTCGGCGAACCGGCTGGTTACATCCGGCTCAGGCTTGCCGTCGCGAAGAGGACGTCTCTGATCGCCGCCCGGTCTCCCAGCTGGCCCGCCGCCGCATCCTCCGGAGGAACGTGGCCTGCCGCCAGCCGGCAGAACTCCACGTCGTCCAGCGCCACGTGCGCCACCTCGAACTCCTCCGACCCCACCGCCGCCGGCGAGTCCAGCGGGATCAGCCACTCACCCCCGCCGTTGCCCTCGATCTCCAGCCGCAGGCTGCGCCCGGGGCGCCCGGCGGACACCAGGTGCGGGGTCGGACCGGGCGTCGCGAGCCCCGCCTGCCGGCGCGCCGCCAGCGCGGTGGGAAGCATCCGCGCCGCGAGGTCGATCATCCGGTGCAGATACCGCGGGGCCGGCGGCTCGTAGGGGTAGTCCACGGCCACCGCGATGTCCTCCGCGTGCACCCAGCACTCGAAGGCGCGGTCCAGCATCGCGTCGTGCAGCGGCAGCGCGAAGTCGCCGTAGGACACCCCGAGGCGCCCGGCGCCGCCGCCGGTGAAGGAGACGGTCTGCACGAGCCGGTGGCTCTGCTCGCGCCAGGGCCCCCGCACCGCGCGGGTCGGCGGGAGGTGCGAGGCCTGCCAGAAGGTCTCCGTGCGGGCCGCGGGGCCCTGTCCGGTCGCCGCGCCCAGGGGGTCGTCCAGGCCGAGCGCGGCCGCCACCAGACCGTCGACGGACAGCAGGTGCGCGATGACCCCGGCGACCGTCGTCCGGCGGCTGGTCGGCGCGGCGCCGTCGAACCAGCGCAGCCGTACCGGCGCGTGCCACTCCGCGTCGCCGATGTCCTGGAGCAGAGCGTCCAGGCGCGCGGTCTCGGCGTCGTAGGGCGTCGCCCAGGCGGGGATCGGGATGCGCGGCGGCCGGCGGTCGAGGCAGGCCTCCAGGACGCGGGTGCGCAGACCGGGGTCGAGGTCGAGGCTCTCCGGCTGGTGCAGCAGGCCGACCGCCTCGCGCAGCCGCCGTGCCTCGTCCGCGCAGGCCCCGCAGTCGCCGAGGTGGACCTCGACGGCGAGGGCCTCCGCCGTCGAGCAGGCCGCGAGCGCCCAGGCGCCCAGCAGCGACTTCAGGACGTCGTGCGGCAGCTCCAGCGGCTCAGGCGGCAGGCCGTCGGGTGCGGGCAGCGGACGGCCGCCGTCCTCGACGGAGGCCCTGGGCAGCGGGACGGCCGGCGGACCGCCCGTCCCGCCGACGGGGTCGCGGGGCGCGGCGCCGGCTCCGTCGCCGGAGCCGGTGTGTGCGTCGAACGGGTCGGCGCCGGTCACACCGCACCTCCGTATCCGGGCGGTCTCCCGGCGTCGTGCGCGGTGGAGAGCAGGAGCAGGCCGAGGCGCAGCCGGCGGCGGGCCTCGTCCTCGGTGACGCCGAGGTCCACCGCGGTCTGGCGGTAGTCGCGGCGCTGGACGTACGCGAGGTCCAGGGCGGCCCGCAGCGGGGTCGGCATGGAGTGCACGATGTAGTCGGCGCGGGCGGCGACGGAGGCACGGCGCACCTTGCGCTCCAGCTCCGCGGTGGCCTGCGCGCCGGTGTCGCCCGGGGTGAGCGCGGCGGTCTCGGTGGCCCGGAGGCGCTGTACGGCGAGCCGGTGGGTCAGCGCGGCGACCCAGGAGCGCAGCGGGCCCTGCCGGGGGTCGTAGGCGTCCGGATGCTCCCAGACGTGGGCGAAGACCTCGCGGGTCATGGAGTCGGCGGCCCGTTCGTCCCCGAGGACGCGGTGGGCGAGGCCGTGCACGAGCGAGGCGAAGCGGTCGTAGAGCTCGCCGAGGGCGGCCGCCTCGCCGCGGGCCAGTCGCTGCTGCATCGTGCGGTCCCAGCGGGGCGGAACGTCCTTCTTCGCCATGCGGCCCCCTCCCCGTGTCTGCGTCCAGCCTGTCTCCACCGTCTCCTCGAATGTAGTCGGCACGTCGGACGACGCACGCCCCTTTATGGCAATGCGCGCCCCCTGAGGGCCCGTGAGTGGTAGAGACCCGCCGTCTTCCCCGGTGCGCTTCCGTGTGCGCCGCCCGGTGCGCCCCCGCGGACGCACCGGCGGTGCCACAGTCAGGTCGGGGCGAACCTTCTGCTTCTGATCGAACAGGATCAATGGTGACCGAAACAAGACCCTTGCTGATCATCGCTCGTTTGTCATCGGGGGTTTCGGGGAACGGCCGCTGGGCAGCCGCGCGAAAAGAAGCGAAGGAACTGGCTCCGTTTCCGGGCGGTTCCCGAGATCCGGCAAGCGGAGGGCTGAGCCGTGACTTTCAAGGTGACCGATGTCGAACAGGGCGAGTGGGCCGTGCTCGGAGTGTCGGGCGAACTGGACCTGGTGACCTCGCCGGTGCTGCGCCAACGGGTGCACGACGCGGTCGCCGAGGGCTGCCACAGCGTGGTCCTCGACCTCTCCGACGTCTTCTTCTGCGACTCCAGCGGGGTCGGCGTCCTCATCGCCACCCGCCGTCTGATCCGCTCCTGCCAGGGCCGGCTGCGACTGATCCTGCCCGCCCAGGGCGCGAGTGACGGTTCTCACGTCAACCGCGTCCTCGGCGCCCTCGGCGTGAGACGGCTGTTCGACGTGTATCCCGACATGGACAGCGCGGTCAGCGAGGAGGAGGACCCGCTCTCGGCGTAGCGGGCCGCGCGGACGCCCACGGCCGGGGAGCGGGCTCAGCCGTGCCTCCATAGCCGACGGCCCTCGCCGTGCCGCCGTGTTGTCGCGGAATTCCCCCGGTCTTGGCACAAGGGTCGTTTTCCCGCTCCCCGGCCGCCGTCCGCGTCGTACGCTCCCTGCGAGAGGAACCCCCACGTCACGTAAGGCGGCCCGAACACACATGGTCAGCACCGAGTACGAGCGACGGATCGCCGCCCGGTTCGCAACCTTCGACCAGGACGGCAACGGCTGGATCGACCGCGAGGACTTCAACTCCGCGGCCAAGGCACTCCTCGCCGAGTTCGGCGCCCCCGCCCGCTCCGACAAGGGCCAGGCGCTGTACGCCGGCGCGGAGGCCTTCTGGCAGGGCATGGCCGGGATGGCGGACCGGGACGGCGACCAGCGCATCAGCCGCCAGGAGTTCGTGAGCGGCGCGGTCAAGCGCCTGCACGACAACCCCGACCGGTTCGGCGAGATCGCCCGGCCCTTCCTGCACGCGGCCCTCGCCCTCGCGGACACCGCGAACGACGGCACGGCGACCGTCACGGACACCGTGCGCCTGCTGCGCGTCCTCGGCGTCCCACCGGAACTCGCCCGCGCCGTCGCCTCCGGCCTGGACGTCGACGGCGACGGACGGGTCGCGGAGAAGGAGATCGTCCCGGCGTTCGCCCGCTACTTCACGATTCCGGAGTAGCGCCGCCCGGCCCGGCGGGCGCCGAGAACCACTCGCGCAGCCGGTACTTGAGCACCTTGCGCAAGGTGTCGTTGCGCGGCAGGGCGTCCACCACCTCCAGCCGCTCGGGCAGCTTGTGCACCGACAGTCCCGCCGCGCGCAGGTACGCCACCACCTCCGGCAGGGTCAGCACGGCGCTCCCCGGAGGCTGTTCGACGACCGCGCAGACCAGCTCGCCGCGCTCCGCGTCCGGCAGTCCCACCACCGCCGCGTCACCGACCGCCGGATGCGCGGCGAGCAGGTCCTCGATCTCCTTGGCGGAGATGTTCTCGCCCTTGCGGATGATGACGTCCTTGAGGCGTCCGGTGAGCACGAGGTGACCGCTCTCGGTCAGCCGCCCCAGGTCACCCGTGCGCAGGAAGCCGTCCGCGTCGAAGGCCTCGGCGGTCTGCGCCGGATCCAGGTACCCCTGGCACACCGCCTCCCCGCGCAACCGCACCTCGCCGCCCTCGGCGACCCGTATCTCCATGCCCTCGGGCGGTCGCCCCTCCGTCGTCGCCAGGTTCTCCGCCGTGTCGTCCGGCGCCCCCATCGTGATCATCGGCACCTCGGTCATGCCGTACCCGTGGGTCAGCTGCACGCCCATCTCGCGCACCACCGCGTGGTACACCTCCGGCGGCTTGGGCGCCCCGCCGCCGGCCAGCAGCCGCAGCGAGGGGATCACCGGGACCCCCGGCTGCCTGCGCTGCTCCGCGAGGAACATCGAGTAGAACGCCGTCGAGCCGCCCGCCACCGTCACCCGGTGCCTGCGGTACTCCGGGAGGGCGTCCGGCAGCGCGAACTGCTCGAACATGACCGCGGGGAAGCCGTACAGCAGCAGCATGACCGTGTAGTCGGGGCCCGCGATGTGCGCGTACGGGAAGGCCATCGACCCCACGTCGTCAGCCGTCAGCCGCAGCGCGTGCGCCAGGCACGAGCCGCCCGCGATCAGTGAACGGTCCGTGTGCAGCACGCCCTTGGGCTCCGAGGTGGTGCCCGAGGTCCAGTAGATCCACCGGACGGAGGTGCCCTCGGCGGGCGGAGCCGGCAGCACCGCCGGATCGCCGTCGGGCAGCTCGTCGTACGCCTCGAAGACGCCCTTCGCGCCCAGCCGCCTGGCCATCTCCGTGTGGTCGAAGCCGCGCCGGACGCCCGGTACGGCGAAGAACTCGGCCCGGGACTCGCGCAGGGCGAAGCCGACCTCACGGTCCCGGTAGAAGGGGATGAGGGGGCTCTGCACTGCGCCCAGGCGGGCCAGCGCGAAGGACAGCACGGCCGTCTCGATGCGGGTGGGCAGCTGCCAGGCGACGACCGTGCCCGGGCGCACCCCCATGGCGTACAGCCCGGCCGCCGCGCGCTCGGCACGCGCGCGCAGCCCGCCGAAGGACAGGGTGCGCTCGCCCTGGAGGAACACCGGCCGCTCCGGGGTGAGTTCGGCCCGGCGCGCGACCAGGTCCCAGAGCGTGCGGGAGGCGCTCAGTTCGTGTGCGGTGGCGTTCATGGAGTCCCCCTGCCCAGCAGAACTGACGAGTCGTCAGATGTTAGGTCCTGGCACCTTGCCGGTCCAGGGGTGCGGGGTTAGCCTGCAAGATCTGACGAACCATCAGCTCCCTGGGGGTGCCTGCCGGTGGACCTGTCGTACACGCCCGAGGAGGAGGACTTCCGGGCGCGGCTGCGGGAGTGGCTCGCCAAGGCGCTCCCCGGCCTGCCGGCGAAGCCGCGGCCCGAGGACTGGCCGGCCCGCCGCGCCTACGACCTCGGCTGGCAGCGGATGTTGTACGACGCCGGCTACGCGGACGTGCACTGGGACGCGTCGCCCACCGTGCGGCTGATCTTCCTGGAGGAGACCGAGCGGGCCGGCGCGCCCTACGTGGGCGCCAACTTCGTGGGCCTGCTGCACGCGGGTCCGACGATCGCCGCCGAGGGCACCGAGGAGCAGCGGGCCCGCTGGCTGGCACCGATCCTGCGCGGGGACGAGGTGTGGTGCCAGGGCTTCAGCGAACCCGGCGCCGGCTCGGACCTGGCCGCGCTGCGCACCCGCGCGCGGCGCGACGGGGACGACTACGTGGTCAGCGGCTCCAAGATCTGGACCTCGCACGCGGAGGTCGCCGACTGGTGCGAACTGCTGGTGCGCACCGACCCGGAGGCGCCCCGGCACCGCGGCATCAGCTGGCTGGCCCTGCCCATGGACGCGCCGGGTGTCACCGTACGGCCGCTGCGCACGCTCGCCGGATCCGCCGAGTTCGCCGAGGTGTTCCTCGACGAGGTGCGGGTGCCCGTGGCGCACCGGGTGGGCGCCGAGAACGACGGCTGGCGCGTCACCATGGTGACGCTCTCCTTCGAGCGCGGCACCGCCTTCGTCGGCGAGGTCGTCGCCTGCCGCCGGGTGCTCGGCTCCCTGGCCCGCGAGGCGCGCGCGAACGGCACCTGGGACGACCCGGAGCTGCGCCGCCGCCTCGGCCGCCTGAACGCCGAGTTCCGGGCCTTGTGGCGGCTCACCCAGTGGAACGTCAGCGAGGCCGAGGGCAGGGGCGTGCCCGGCGTCGGCGGCTCGGTGTTCAAACTGCGCTACTCGCACGCACGGCAGGAGCTGTACGACGCGGCCGCGGCCGTGCTCGGCCCGGACGCCCTGGACCTGGACCGGCCGTGGGTCCTGGACCGGCTCTCCTCGCTCTCGTACACCATCGCGGCCGGCACCTCCCAGATCCAGCGGAACATCGTGGCCGAGCGGATCCTCGGGCTGCCGAAGGGACGGTGAGCGGGCATGCGTTTCCGGCTGAGCGGCGAACAGCGCGCACTGCGGGAGGGGATGCGGGAACTGCTCGCGCGCCGGTTCGACGGCGAGGCGCTGCGGGCCGCGGCCGGCGCGCCCGGACTGGACCGTGACCTGTGGCGGGAGCTCGGGGCGGCCGGGTTCTTCGCGCTGCGGCTGCCGGAGGCGGACGGCGGGGTCGGACTCGGGCTGCCGGAGGCCGTGCTGGTCTTCGAGGAGGCGGGACGGGCCCTGCTGACCGGACCGCTGGTGGCCACCCATCTGGCGGCGGCCGACGTCCCCGGCGCGGCCGCGGGGGAGGCCGTGGTGGCCCGGGTGGACGGCGGCCTTGCGGAGTGGCTGGCCGGGGCCGACGCCGTCCTGGGGGACGCGGCGGGCGCCGTGCCGCTGCGTTCGGTGGACCCGCTGACGCCGCTGCACCGGGTGCCGGGAGCGGATGCCGCGCCGCCCGACCCGGTCGCCGTGCTGCTCACCGCCGCCGAGCAGTTGGGCACCGCCGCGCGCGTGGGGGAGCTCGCCGTGCAACACGCCCGGACCCGCGAACAGTTCGGGCGGCCGATCGGGGCCTTCCAGGCGGTGAAGCACCTGTGCGCCGAGATGCTGGTGCGGGCCGAGACGGCGCGTGCGGCCGTCTACGCGGCCGCGGTGACCGCCGACCGGGTGGACATCGCGGCGGCCCGGCTGCTGGCCGACGAGGCCGCCGTACGCGGCGCCCGGGACTGTCTCCAGGTGCACGGCGGCATGGGCTTCACCTGGGAGGCCGAGGTGCACCTGCACCTGAAGCGGGCCTGGGTGCGTGCCCGACGTGGCGGAGGAGGCACGGAGAGTGAGGAAGCGCTCGCCGCCGACCTCCTCGGGCGACTGTTCTAAAACGTACTGGTCTGCGGAATCGGCGCCCCCGCGCGGACCGGTGTCGCGGATCGTGGCATACCGGTGTCACGGAGCGTTGATATCGGGTTGTGTCCAACGCGTGACTCGTCACGGCCTGGAGTCGGGCGTTCCCTCGGGTACCTTCTGTGGGATGCGAGTGGTTCCGAGGACGAGCCATGCCGGCGGTGCCGTCGAAGCGGCCCCGCGGTTCATGGTGCGTACCGCTGCTGGCAGGGCGGCAAGGGCTTCGGCCCCCGCCTGTTCGACTCCCCGCGGCGAGCGTCGCACAGTATGGCGTACGCGTACTCCTTCGCGTTGGAATATGCCCGAAGCGCTTGTTGGGGTGACTGTACGTCAACCATGCTGTCTCGTAAGGGAATCACGTTCCGTGACCCTTGCTCTGGCCGTTGTTCTGGCCATGCAGAAAATGGCTACGATCGTGGCCCTGGCCGTCCTTGTCGTCGCGGTCCTTGTCGCGGCGCTCGCTCGGCGCGGGTTCATGTGTCCGCCGGTTCGGATGGTGTGAGCGGTGCAGGTGCTTCAAGTGCAGCTGGAGATCCGGCCCGACCCCGCGGAGGTGGGACGGGCCAGGAAGTGGGCGCGCTCGCGCCTCGCCGGGTCCGGTATAGCGGCGGACGAGCCGCTCGCCGAGACGCTCATCCTCCTCGTCTCCGAGCTGGTCACCAACGCCGTCGTGCACACGGGCTGTCCGGCCGTGCTGAGGCTGTCGCTGCCGGGCTCGGACCGCGAGGGGGCCGGGGAGTCGGTCACCGTGCGGCTGGAGGTCGCCGACAGCAGCGACCGCGCGCCCGTACCGCGCTGCGTCGCCACGGACGCGACCGGCGGCCGGGGCCTCGCCCTCGTCGACGGGCTGGCCGACCGCTGGGGCTGGAGCCCGGAGGGCGCCGGCAAGCGCATCTGGTGCGAACTCGACCGGTGTTCGGAGCCCGGACAGGGTGCGGCGGTGGCCTACGGAAGCGGACTGGCCACGTTCGAAGGGCTGGCCTTCGAGGCGGTGTGATCCCGGCCGTGCGGTGATGCGCCGGGCCGTGCATCCGTGCGCGCCCGCCCCCAACCAGGGCATAGGTCATAAAATCCTGAACGAGTGTTGACGCCTTGTGACGGCATGCTCACGCTTGAGGCCTGCGATTCGCCGCGAGGGGACGGCGAGGGATCCGTGGGGGGAGATCCTCGCCGCGTGTGGGACGAGCCGGACGGCGGCGCGCGAGCCTGGCCCGGGGCGGGCCGGTGCGCGCTGCCGTCCGGGTGTTCCGGGGGGAACGGGGGGAGGGCGGTGCCACGCCGGCCCCGGCGTGGCACCGGCCCCGCGCGTCTCAGAACACGGCCACGGGCGCGACCGGGGTGCCCGTCGCCCCGACGAACGGTTCCGGCATCGCCGACAGCAGGAACGCGTACCGTCCGGTTTCTCCACAGGCTGTGGACAACTCTTCGAGATTCCAGTTCTGGCCCTGCAGCATCCCCATCTCCACGAGGTCCAGGGCGTGCACGGGCAGCCACAGGTCCTCGATCTCGGGCGGGAAGATCTCGAAGGTGAGCGTGTCGTTGGCGACGGCGGCCACGTCACGGGCGTGGAACCACTCCGGGGTGCGCACCGAGAGGCCCGGTGACGGATAGCCGTACCCGTGCTTGTCCCCGGCGAGGTACACCCGCACCTGACCGGTCCGCACCAGCACGATGTCCCCGGCCCGCACCGCCGTCCCGGCCAGCTCCTCGGCCGCGTCCAGGTCCTCGGGCGTGACCGCGTGGCCGCCCGCCAGCCGGTCCACACCGCGCGCGCGGGCCACGTCCAGCAGCACCCCGCGCGAGACGACGTGCCGGGCCTTGTCGATCCCGCCGAACTCGGCGCCGCCGTGCGCGGTCACGGTGTCCGCCGGGCGGCCGTTGTACACCTTCCCCGCGTGCGAGACGTGGGTGAGCGCGTCCCAGTGGGTGCCCGCCTGCAGGCCCATGGTCACCGCGTCGTCGCTGCACGCGACGGTTCCCGGCCCGAAGAGTTCCTGGTTGATCTGCACCATGACGTGCATCGGGTTGACCCGGCCCGGGATCATGCCGGTCTGCACGCCGTCCTGCCGCAGCGGGAGGGCGAGCGGGACCCGGTGGCCGGTGCGGACGGTCGCCGCCGCCTCCCGTACCACCTCGTCGGTGATCAGGTTCAGCGTGCCGATCTCGTCATCGGCGCCCCAGCGGCCCCAGTTGTTGACGCGCTCGGCGATCTCGCGCATCGCGGCCTGGGCGGTGGGCAGTGACATCCGGTTCCTCCCCGGGGCTTGTGTCCGCGCGTCCGACGCGCCATAAAATCTAACGGTCCGTCAGATACCGCGGGAAGGGGCCGGCGTGGGGAACTTCTTGGCAGGCAAGGTCGTCGCCGTGACCGGTGCGGGGCGTGGCATCGGACGGGCGGTCGCGCTCGCCGCGGCGGCCGAAGGAGCGAAGGTCGTCGTCAACGACCACGGCGTCTCGGTCGACGGCGGCTCGCCCGCCAGTGAGGTCGCCGAGGCCGTGGTCAAGGAGATCGGGGCGGCGGGCGGCGACGCGGTCGCGGTCGCCGACGACATCTCCACGATGGCGGGCGGCCGGCGGGTCGTGGACACCGCGGTGTCCTCGTACGGCCGTCTCGACGGGGTCGTGTGCGTGGCGGGGATCCTGCGCGAGCGGATGCTGTTCAACATGACCGAGCAGGAGTGGGACCCGGTGGTCGCCACCCACCTCAAAGGCACGTTCACGGTGTTCCGCGCGGCGTCGGCGGTGATGCGCGCCCAGCGCGCCGGCACGCTGATCGGGTTCACCAGCGGCAACCACCAGGGCTCGGTCTCCCAGGCCAACTACAGCGCGGCCAAGGGCGGGATCATCTCGCTGGTGCGCAGCGCGGCGCTCGGCCTGCACAAGTACGGGGTGACCGCGAACGCGGTGGCGCCGGTGGCCCGGACCCGGATGTCCGCGGGCGTGCCGACGGAACTGGCGGAGATCGGCGAGCCGGAGGACGTCGCGGCGTTCGTCGTCTACCTGCTGTCCGACGCCGCGCGGGACGCGGAGATCACCGGGCAGGTGTACACGGTGGCCGGGCCGAAGATCGCGGTCTGGGCCCAGCCGCGGGAACTGCGGGCCGCCTACGCCGCCGAGGGGTCCTGGACACCGGAGGCGATCGCGCGCGCCCTGCCGGGGAGCGTGGGGGTCGATCCGATGCCGATGCTGGCGCGGCTGGCGGCGATGGAAGCGGCCGCACGGGCGGGAAACCGGCCGAACGCCTAGCTGGCGGCAGGGGTGTGCGGTGCGTGGGCGGGCGCGGGGCCGCGCCGTTCCCCGCGCCCCTCAAGGGGTGTCGGCCGTTCTCTTTCACTCACTCTGGAGGTCACCGTGGAGTTCGGGTTCGCGCCGGAGGACGACGCGTTTCGCGGCGAGGTCCGGGCCTGGCTCGACGCGCACGCCCCGGCCGCCGCCGACCGGCGCGGCTGGGAGCGTGCCCTCGGGGCCGCCGGATGGATCGGGCTCGGGTGGGCGGAGGGCGGGTACGGGAACCGCACCGCCACGCTCACCCAGCAGGTCGCCTGGGCCGAGGAGTACGCCAGGTCGGCCGCCCCGCCGCGCTCCGGGCACATCGGGGAGAACCTGCTCGCCCCGACCCTCATCGCCCACGGCAGCGCCGAGCAGAAGGCACGCTTCCTGCCCGCCGTCGCCGCCGGTGAGGAGCTGTGGTGCCAGGGGTACAGCGAGCCCGGCGCCGGGTCCGATCTCGCCGGCGTGCGGACCGCGGCCGTACGCGAGGCGGACGGCTACCGCGTCATCGGACAGAAGATCTGGACCTCGCTCGCGCACGAGGCCGACTGGTGCTTCGTGCTCGCCAGGACCGAGCCCGGCTCCCGGCGCCACCACGGCCTCAGCTTCCTGCTGGTGCCCATGGACCAGCCCGGCCGCATAGAGGTCCGCCCCATCCGCCAGATGACCGGCACCAGCGACTTCAACGAGGTCTTCTTCGACGGGGCGCACGCCCGCGCGGAGCACGTCGTCGGCGGCGAGGGCAACGGCTGGCGGGTGGCCATGAGCCTGCTCGGCTTCGAGCGCGGGGTGTCCACCCTCGCCCAGCAGATCGGGTTCGCCGAGGAGCTGGGCCGGGTGGTGCGGGACGCCGTGGCGACCGGGGCCGCCGACGATCCGCTGGTACGGGCGCGGCTCGTACGGCAGTGGGCCGAGCTGCGGGTGATGCGCTGGAACGCGCTGCGCACGCTCGGCGGTCCGGCCGCCGAACCCGGCGCGCCCAGCGTGGCCAAACTGCTGTGGGCCGGCTGGCACCAGCGGCTCGGAGAACTCGCCGTGCTGGTGCGGGGCGCCGGCGCGAGCATCGGCCCGGCGGACTGGTCGGCCGCGGCGCCCTACGAACTGGACGCCGCCCAGCACCTGTTCCTCTTCTCCCGGGCCGACACCGTCTACGGCGGATCGGACCAGGTGCAGCGCACGATCATCGCCGAGCGGGTGCTCGGTCTGCCGAGGGAACCGAAGGGGGTCGAGTCGTGATGCGCGCAGTGCTGTTCGACGGGAAGCAGGTGCGGGTCGTCGACGACCTGGACGTACGGGAACCGGGAGCCGGTGAGGTGCTGGTCTCCGTGGCGGCGGCCGGGCTGTGCCACAGCGACCTGTCCGTGGTGGACGGGACCATACCCTTCCCCGTTCCCGTGGTGCTCGGACACGAGGGCGCCGGCGTGGTGGAGGCGGTCGGCGCGGGAGTCACCCATGTGGCGCCCGGCGACCATGTCGCCCTGTCCACGCTCGCCAACTGCGGTGCCTGCGCCGACTGCGACCGCGGGCGGCCCACCATGTGCCGGAAGGCCATTGGGCGCCCGCGGCAGCCGTTCACCCGGGGCGGCCGGGCCCTCTACCAGTTCGCGTCCAACTCGGCCTTCGCGGAGCGCACGGTCGTCAAGGCCGTGCAGGCGGTGCGGATCCCGAAGGACATCCCGCTGACCTCGGCCGCCCTCATCGGCTGCGGTGTCCTGACCGGCGTGGGCGCCGTGCTGAACCGGGCCCGCGTGGACCGCGGCGACACCGTGCTGGTCATCGGCACCGGCGGGATCGGGCTCAACGTCATCCAGGGCGCCCGGATCGCGGGTGCCCTGCGGATCGTGGCCGTGGACGCCAACCCGGCGAAGGAGGAGACCGCCCTGCGGTTCGGCGCGACCGACTTCCTGACCTCGACGGAAGGCGTCCGGGACCTGCTGCCGGCCGGCGTCGACCACGCCTTCGAGTGCGTCGGCCGGGTCGAACTGGTCCGGCAGGCCGTCGACCTGCTGGACCGGCACGGCCAGGCCGTCCTCCTCGGCACCCCCGCCGCCACCGCCGAGGCATCCTTCGTCGTCGCCTCGATGTTCCTCGACAAGTCCATCCTCGGCTGCCGCTACGGCTCCTCCCGCCCCCAGCGCGACATCGCCCTGTACGCCGAGCTGTACCGGCAGGGCCGCCTGATGCTCGACGAGCTGGTCACCGCGACCTACCCGGTGGAGGACTTCGAGAAGGCCCGCGCCGACGCGGAGGCGGGCCGGGTGGCCCGGGGGGTCCTCACGTTCTAGCGGCCACGTTCCGCCGGCGGAGCGCCGGGAACCGTCAGCGGACCGCGGCGGCCCGGAAGGTCCGCCGGTAGGCGGTCGGGGTGACGCCGAGCGCCGACTGGAGGTGCTGCCGCATCGACTGCGCCGTGCCGAAGCCGGCGTCCCGCGCCACCCGGTCCATCGACAGCCCGGTGGACTCCAGGAGCTGCCGGGCGCGTTCGACGCGCTGCTGGGTGAGCCACTGGCCGGGGCTGATGCCGGTCTCCTCGCGGAAACGGCGCGTGAAGGTCCGTACCGACATGGCCTCCTGCGCGGCCATGTCCCGCAGCTGGAGGGGCTCGTGCAGACGGTCCAGGGCCCAGGCGCGGGCGGCGGCGGTGCCGGCGACCTGCGGGTCGGGGACCGGCCGGTGGATGTACTGGGCCTGGCCGCCGTCCCGGTGCGGCGGGACGACGGTACGGCGGGCCACCTCGTTGGCGACGGCGGTGCCGTGGTCGCGGCGGACGATGTGCAGGCACAGGTCGATGCCGGCCGCCACCCCGGCGGAGGTCAGCACGTCCCCGTCGTCGATGAACAGGACGTCCGCGTCCACCCTGACCCGCGGGAAGAGCCGCTGGAGATGGTCCGCCTCGGCCCAGTGCGTGGTCGCCGGGCGGCCGTCCAGGTAGCCGGCGGCGGCCAGCACGTAGACACCGGTGCAGATGGAGGCCAGCCGGGTGCCGGGGCGGATCTGGGCGAGCGCGGCGGCCAGTTCGGGGGTGAGGACGCCCTGCTCGAAGACCGGGCCCAGCTCGTAGGAGGCCGGCACCACCACCGTGTCGGCGGTGGCCAGCGCCTCCGGGCCGTTCGGCACGTGGACCGCGAAGTCGGCGTCCGTCTCGACCGGCCCCGGCGGCCGCACCGAGCAGGTCACGACCTCGTACAGGTGGCGGCCCCGCGCGTCCTTGGGCCGGCCGAAGATGCGGTGCGGGATGCCCAGCTCGAAGGGGAGCAGGCCGTCCAGGGCGAGGACGACGACTCGGTGCGGGCGGAACCCGGGGCCACTGCTCATGGCCCGATCCTAACGAACACTGTCCTCCGGGCCACTCGATGGGATGAATTCGCTGCTCGAAGCTTGATGGCGTGACCCAGACAAGCGAAGCCGCAGCATCCGTCGAGGCCCCGGAGCCGACCCGTTCGCCGCGCGTCCACCGTGCCTGGTTCGTCGCCGCCGTCACCTTCGTCACGATCATCGGCGCGGCCGCCTTCCGCTCCCTGCCCGGCCTGCTCATCGATCCCCTGCACCAGGAGTTCGGCTGGTCGCGCGGCACGATCGGCGCGGCCGTCTCCGTCAACCTCGCGCTGTACGGGCTCACCGCGCCGTTCGCGGCCGCCCTGATGGACCGTTTCGGCATCCGCCGGGTGGTGGCCGTGGCCCTGACCGTCATCGCGATCGGTTCGGGGCTGACCGTGTGGATGACGACGGCCTGGCAGCTGATGCTGTGCTGGGGCCTGCTGGTCGGCCTCGGCTCCGGCTCGATGGCTCTGGCCTTCGCCGCCACGGTCACCAACCGCTGGTTCACCACGCGGCGCGGTCTGGTCAGCGGCATCCTCACCGCCGGGTCCGCCTCCGGCCAGCTGATCTTCCTGCCGCTGCTGTCCTGGATGGTCGAGCGCTACGACTGGCGGCCGGCCGCCGTCACCGTCGCCCTGGCCGCCCTCGCGGTGGTCCCCTTCGTCTGGCTGCTGCTGCGCGACCACCCGGCCGACGTGGGCCTGAAGCCGTACGGCGCCGCGGAGTTCGTGCCGAAGCCGGCCCCGGTCACCGGAGCCGCGCGCCGGACCGTCGGGGTGCTGCTGTCCGCCGTCCGCACCGGGCCCTTCTGGCTGCTCGCCGGCACCTTCGCGATCTGCGGCGCCTCCACCAACGGCCTGGTCCAGACGCACTTCGTGCCCGCCGCGCACGACCACGGCCTGCCGGTCACCACGGCCGCCTCGCTCCTCGCGGTCATCGGCGTCTTCGACGTCGTGGGCACGATCGCCTCCGGCTGGTTCACCGACCGCTTCGAGGCCCGCCGGCTGCTCGCCGTCTACTACGCCCTGCGCGGCCTCTCCCTGCTCTTCCTGCCGATGCTGCTGGGCCCCGCCATCCACCCGCCGATGATCTTCTTCATCGTCTTCTACGGCCTCGACTGGGTCGCCACCGTCCCGCCCACGCTGGCCCTGTGCCGGGAGCACTTCGGTGACGACAGCGCCATCGTCTTCGGCTGGGTGCTCGCCTCCCACCAGGTCGGCGCGGCCCTCGTCGCCTACCTCGGCGGAGTCGCCCGCGACGTCTTCGGCACCTACGACATGGTCTGGTACGCCTCCGGCGCCCTGTGCGCGGCGGCGGCCCTGATGGCCCTGGTCATCCGCCGCCGACCGCTCCTCGGCACACCCGCCCCGGCCGTCTAGCCGACCGGCCCGAGCCCGGTGAACCGGCCCCGGTGGAACAGCAGCGGCCCGCCGGGGGCCTCGGCGGCGCCGAGCGCGGCCACCCGGCCCACCACGATCAGGTGATCGCCGCCGGTGTGGACGGCGTGGACCGCGCAGTCGATCCAGGCGGCGGCGCCGGCCAGGCGGGGCGCGCCGGACACCGGGGACGGGTCGTGCGCGACGCCCGCGAACTTGTCCGCGCCGCTCACCGCGAAGGCGCGGCACAGCTCGCCCTGGTCCGCGCCGAGGACGTTGACGCAGAAGACGCCCGCGCGGGCGATGCGCGGCCAGGTGGCCGACGTCCGGCCGACCATGAAGCAGATCAGCGGCGGATCGAGGGAGAGGGAGGAGAAGGACTGGCAGGCGAAACCCGCGGGAGAGGACGCACCGTCGGCGGGCGGCGCGGTGATGACGGTCACCCCGGTCGCGAAGTTCCCCAGCACGCGCCGGAACTCCGCCGGATCCACCGGCGCCCGCTCGTCCGCACCCACACACCGCAACTCCGGCCGCGGCAGGGCGTCCACAGGCCCCGGAGCGGGCCCCGCCGCGGGAGCCGACCTGAGATAACGGACAGCGGCAGCGGCCGCTCCTGCGTGTCCCATCACCCCTCCATTGAAGGTGACGGCCTGTCAGATAGGAAGGGGTGCGGACCTGATATCGCCGTCAACGGCCCAGGAACTCAGGGCTCCTGCGCTCCACGAAGGCACGCAGGCCCTCCTGGGCGTCCCGGGTCGTCATGTTGATCTCCTGGGCGGTGGACTCGGACGCGAAGGCCGATGCGCGGTCGGCGTCCAGGGAGGCGTTCACCAGGTGTTTGGTGAGGGCGAGGGTCCGGGTCGGGCCGGATGCCAGGCGGGTCGCCCAGTCGCGTGCCGTCCCGGCCAGCTCGTCGTCCGGCACCACCCGGTTGACCAGGCCGAGGCGTTCGGCCTCCGGGGCGGACAGGGCGTCGCCGAAGAACATCAGCTCCTTGGCGCGGTGCGGGCCGATCAGGCGGGGCAGGAGGTAGGCGCCGCCGCCGTCGGGGACCAGGGCGCGGCGCACGAACACCTCGATGAACCGGGCGGACTCGGCGGCCAGGACCAGGTCGCAGGCGAGCGCGAGATGGGCGCCGAGGCCGGCCGCGGTGCCGTTGACCGCCGCGATCACCGGCTTCTCGCAGTCGAGGACGGCGGCGATCAGACGCTGGGCACCGAGCCGGATGGTGCGGGCCACGTCGCCGGGCAGGCGCTCGGCGGTGGTGGCGCCGCCGCGCAGGTCGGCGCCCGCGCAGAAGCCGCGGCCGGTGCCCGTGACGACCACCGCCCCGATCCCCGGGTCGGCGGAGGCCTCGTCGAGGAGGCGGACGACGTGGTCCCGCTGGTCGGGCGTGAGGGCGTTGAGGGCGTCGGGGCGGTCGAGGGTGAGGTGGGCGACCCGCTCCCGCGTCACGTACCGGACGGTGTCCATCAGCGGCACACCGCCAGCGCGTCCAGCGCCACCGCGCCCTGCCCCTCGGGCAGCACCATGAGCGGATTGATGTCCAGCTCCGCGAGATGGCCGCCGAGTTCCAGCGCCATCCGCTGGACGCGCAGGATCACCTCGACGAGCGCTTCCAGGTCGGCCGGCGGCCGCCCCCTGACCCCGTCCAGCAGGGGCCGTCCGCGCAGTTCGGCGAGCATGTCCCGGGCCTGCTCCTCGCCGAACGGCGGCACCCGTACCGCCGCGTCGTGCAGCACCTCGACCAGCACCCCGCCGAGCCCGACGGTCACCGTCGGCCCGAACAGGGCGTCGTGCGTGACCCCGGCCACCATCTCCACGCCCCGCTCGACCATCTGGCAGACCAGGATCCCGTCGAGCGCGACGCCCTCGTAGCGGGCGATGTCGGTCAGTTCCCGGTAGGCGTCCCGGACCTGGCTCGCGGAGGTCAGCCCGACCTTCACCAGACCCAGCTCGGTCTTGTGGGCGATCTGCGCGCCGGACGCCTTCATCACCACCGGATAGCCGACCAGGCCCGCCGCGCGCACGGCGGCGGCCGCACTGGTCACCAGCTGCTCGCGCGGCACCCGGATGCCGTAGGCGCGCAGCAGCTGCTTCGCCGCGTGCTCGCTGAGCTGCTGTCCCGGCCGCATCAGCGCGAGCGCCTTGCGGTAGGAGGGTGAGGGCGTGCGCGGGGCCTCGTCGAAGGGGGAGCGGTAGGCGCGGACGAAGCGGTGGTGGTCGAGGTAGGCGCGGACGGCGGTCAGACAGTTGCCGACCGTGCGGAACGTGGCCACCCGGGACGAGCCCAACAGGACCTCGCGGTAGGCGGGTTCGGTGCCGACCGGGGACCCCCACACCACGCACACCAGCTTGTCGCTCGCCTCGGCCGCGTCGACCAGGTCCCGCACCAGCCGGTCGCTGAGCGGCGGGAACGGGCCGGTGACCGGACAGATCAGTACCCCGACCGCAGGATCGGCGAGGATCGCGTCGATGATCTTCCGGCCGCGCCAGTCGCCCACCGGATGCCCGCCGTTGTCGACCGGGTTGGCCACGCTGAGGTACTCCGGTATCCACTGGTGCAGCTCGGCCTGGCGCGCCTCGGACAGCACCGGCAGGGTCAGCCCGAGACCGGACGCGAGGTCGGCGACGTGCGCGCCCGTGCCGCCCGAGATCGAGTAGACGACCACGCCGTCGGCGCGCGGCGCCCGCGCCCGGGCCAGCAGGGCCGCGGTGTCCTGGAGTTCGTCGAGGCCGTCGACGCGGATCACGCCGTACTGGCGCAGGGCCGCGTCGATCACGTCGTCGGCGCCGGTCAGCTTGCCGGTGTGGGAGGCGGCGGTGCGGGCGCCCGCCTCGGTGCGGCCGACCTTCACGGCGACCACCGGCACCTCGCGGCGGGCCGCGCGGTCGGCGGCCAGCAGGAAGGCGCGGCCGTCCTTGAGGCCCTCCACGTAGCAGGCGATGGCACCGACCTCGGGGCGTTCGGCGAAGTAGGAGATGAAGTCGGCGGTCTCCAGGTCGGCCTCGTTGCCGGTGGGCGCCCAGTGCGAGAGGCGGATGCCGAGTTCCTGGGCGGCGAAGACGGGCCGGCCCTGGTGCCCGGACTGGGTGATCAGCGCGATCGCCGGTCCCTCCAGGTCGTCCCGGAACCGCTCGAAGGCGTTCAGGTTGGTGTTCGGGCCGAGCAGCCGCAGTCCGGAGCGGCGCACGGCGGCGGCGAGCCGGACCTGCGCGGCCGCTCCCTCCTCGCCGGTCTCGGCGAACCCGGACGCGAAGACCACGGCGAACCGCACCTTGGCCTCGGTCAGTTCCTCGATCACCGGAAGAGGGTCGGCGACCAGCAGCACGGCGAGGTCGACCTCCTCGGGCAGGTCGGCCACGGACCTGGCGCAGGGGATGCCGAAGACCGACGGCCGGGTCGGGTGCACCGGGTGCACCCGGGCCCCGACCCGCTCCGCCCAGTCGAGGAGCTGCCGGGTGATGCCGGTGTTGGGCCGTCCCTCGGTGTCCGAGGCGCCGATCACGGCGACGGACTCGGGCCGGAAGAACCGGTCCAGGTCGGGGACGTCCGCGTGCAGCGGCCGTCCGCTGACGTCGTGTTCGTCCGTGTCGGCCGTCCGGCCGTGGACGGCGGGCCCGGGTCGCTGCTCACCGCAGGCGATGACCCGGGCCCGGCGGGAGTCGGTGGTGAGGGTGCCGTGGGTTGATCCAAGCATCGTTCCGCCCGCTCCTGTGTGACAGCCCAATAAACTGACGCTGTGTCAGATTACTGAACTGACGCAGCGTCAGGAACGGGTCTGCACGCAAAGTCGACGCGGAACGCGCTTCTCGCCCGGTGTCCGCCGGGAACCGGCCCGGCGCGGACGGGGCCGTCACCGCCCCTGGGCCGCCCGCTGCCGCCGGGCGACGGCCTTCGCGATCTTCTCCGCGTCGATCGCCATCTCCCGGAACATGCCGCTGATGGGGTTGGTGTACCCGGTGAAGTAGAGGCCGGGGGCGTTCTTCGGGGCGCGGGGGCCGTGGGCGACCGGCAGGCCGTGGCCGTCGAGGACGTCGAGGTGGCCGACCAGGTTCTCCAGCCCGCGCGCGTATCCGGTCGCGGCGATCACCGCGTCGGGGGAGAGCAGGGTGCCGTCGGCGAGGACCGCCTTGCCGTCCTCGAAGCCGTCCAGGGCGGCCACGATCTCGACCCCGCCCTCGCGCACCGCGTCCAGGAGGCCGACGTCCAGGACCGGGATGGCGCCCTGTCCGACCCGGCTGAGCAGGCCGGTGTCCGGGCGGGGCAGTCCCTTCGCGGCCAGGTCCGGCACGCTGGCCCTGGCCATCGCGCGGGCCAGCCGGTCGACGAGGGGCACCGGGAGGCGTCGTATCAGGATCGCGTTGTACTGGGCGGCCCAGCCGGCCACCGAGCGGCGCACGATGTGCGGGACCGTGCGGACGGCGAGCCGCACCCGGGCGGCGCCGCCCTCCCTCAGGTCGACGGCGATCTCGGCGCCGGTGTTGCCCGCGCCCACCACCAGGACGTCCTGGCCGGCGAACGGCTCGGCGTTCCGGTACGCGTCGGCGTGCAGGAACCGGCCGTCGTAGCCGTCCAGGCCGGGCCAGCCGGGGATGCGCGGGGTGTGGTTGAAGCCGGTGGCGACCACCACCGCGGAGCCGGTCAGCTCCCGGCCGCCGGAGGCGTGCAGCAGCCAGCCGTCGCCGTCGGCCGCGCGCTCCACCCGGGAGACCTCGACGCCGGTGACGATCTCCAGTTCGTGGTGCTCGGCGTACTTCTCCAGGTAGCGGACCACGTCGTCGCGGGCGACCCAGCGGCCGAAACGGCGCGGCATGGGAAGTCCGGGCAGCGCCGAGAGGCGGCGGGTGGTGTGCAGCCTCAGCCGGTCGTAGTGCCCGCGCCAGGAGGCGCCGACGTCTTCGGACTTCTCCAGGACGACGGCGCGGACGCCCCGGGCCCGCAACGCGTACGCGGCGGCGAGCCCGCCGGGGCCGGCGCCGATGACGTAGACGGGTGAGACGGTGGGGGGAAACACGACCATGGACGGGAGCGTAATCTCGCGTTACGTTGATGGGTCTCGGTCAAGACCGGAATTGGTTGCGGATTGATCACACCCGTAGGAGAGCTGGGTGGGACGTGTGGCGTAGCCCACGTGGTCCGACGGGAACGACGGATTCAGGACGCGGTCCGGCCGCCATCCTCTGGGCCGCCAGGCCGATCTGACCTACCGTCAGGAACATGGATGCGACGAGCGCGCCGGCCGCCCGGCGGTACGACCTCCCCGAACCGGACGCCTTCACCCGCCCCTACTGGCAGGCGGCGGCCGAGGGCCGGCTCCTGATCCGCGGCTGCGGCGCCTGCGGCCGGGCCCACCACTACCCGCGGGAGTTCTGCCCGCACTGCTGGAGCGAGGACGTCGACTGGCGGCCCGCGACCGGCCGCGCGGTCCTCTACACCTGGTCCGTCGTGCACCGCAACGACCTGCCGCCGTTCGGCGACCGTGTCCCCTACGTCGCCGCCGTGGTCGACCTGGCCGAGGGGCCGCGCATGATGACCGAACTGGTGGACACGCCGCGGCCCCGCGCCGGACTGGAGCTGGAGGTCGTCTTCCGCGCGGGCGTACCGGTGTTCCGCCCCGCGTCGCGCTGACGAGGCCGCGGGCGGGGACGCGGTCTGGGCCGCCTTGGGCATCAGAGGTTTCAATGACCCCATGGCCCAGACCGACGAACAACCCGCCGCCCACCCCTTCGACGCCGCCCCGCACGGCCACGGCCTGCGCCTGGACCGGTGGGACCCGGACTCGCGGGACCATGCCGAGGCCTGGCTGCGCGGCCGCACCGACCTGGACTTCCTGCGCTGGAACACCCCGCTGCAGCCGGACATCGACCTCGCAGGGGCCCGGACCGCCCTGCTGCGGCAGCGGGACCAGGCGGCCGGCGGCGGATGCGCGCCGTACCGGATCGCGGACGCGGAGAGCGGCACGACCCTCGGGCACATCGGCATCAACATGATCGACCGGGTGTCCCGCTCGGCCCGGGTCGGCTACTGGGTGCTGCCCGAGGCCCGGGGCCGCCGGGTCGCCACCCACGCCCTGGCCCTCGCCGCCCGGCTGACCTTCACCGACCTGGGCCTCCACCGCCTGGAACTGGGCCACGCCCTCGGCCACGAGGCATCCTGCCGGATCGCGCGGACCTGCGGTTTCCCGTACGAGGGGACACTGCGCGGCGCGATGTTCGAGGCGGGCCGCCCCCACGCGTTCCGAGACGCCCACCTGCACGCCCGCCTCGCCTCGGACCCGGAGCCGGCGCTCGGCTAATTCACGTGCGGGCCACGGCGGACGGCGGGACCATCGACCATGGCCCCCGACACCCCCGCAGCCCGGCCGGACGACGCGTCCGGCTGGCACTTCACCTCCGACACGCACGCGTTCCTCGCCCGCGTGGAGGACTTCCTCGGCTCCCGCCCGGACCTGCACACCGTCCACCTGACGGTGACCGGGCAGCTGCGGCAGCGCGGTGCGTCGGCGTACGGCGACGCACCGCCGTTCCTCGGCCACCTGACCCGCCCGGACGGCAGCGTGGCCGCGGCCCTCCTGCACACCCCGCCGTACGCCCTGCGCACCACCCGCCTGACGGACGACGAGACCGAGTCGCTGGCCGCACGGCTGCACGGCCTCGGCCATCTCTTCTCCGCGTTCGCCGCGGAACGCGAGACGGCGCGGGCGTTCGCGGCCGCCTGGGAACGGCGCACCGGGACGCCCGGCACGCTCCGGGACCTCGAACGGCTCTACCGGCTCGACGAGCTGACGGTCCCCGCCCCGGCGCCCGCCGGCCGGGCCAGGCTGGCCGGGCCCGCCGACCGGGAGCTGCTGATCCGCTGGCACGACGGCTTCGTCGCGGACGCGGGCGTCCAGGGCGCCCGGAACGGCGCGGACTGGGCGGACTTCCGGCTCTCGTACGGCGGTGTCACGCTGTGGGAGACCCCCGACGGCACCCCGGTGTCCATGGCGGGCGTGACTCCCACGGTCGCCGGCCAGGCCCGGATCGCTCCCGTCTACACCCCGCCCCGGCTGCGCGGCCGCGGCTACGCCGGCGCGGTGACCGCGGAGGTCAGCCGGGCCGCCCTGGCGCGGGGCGTCGGCCGGGTGCTCCTCTTCACGGACCTCGCGAACCCGACGAGCAACGCGCTCTACCGGCGCATCGGTTACCGGCCGGTCGCCGACTGGGCGGTGTACGCCTTCGAGGAGGCGGCGTAGCCGGCCGCGCTCACGGCCACAGCAGCTGCCTGCGCCAGCTCCCGTCGTCCTCGCCGGCGTAGCGGAGGCGGACGTGCCGGCGGTCCGGCTCGCCCTGGAAGAACTCGGCCTCGTCCGGGCGCAGCCGGTAGAGGGTCCAGGTCGGTGAGGGGGCGGACGGGTCGGCGCGGGCCCGGTCCCAGGCGGCCTCCGACTCCTCGCGCAGTTCCTCCAGCGAGGTCAGGGGTCCGCTCTGCCTGCCGGTGAGCGCCGCCGCGAGGGCGCCCGTCGAGCGGGCGTGCAGGTCCGCCTGGCTCTCCTCCGACGGGGCCGCGGTGACCGGCCCGCGCAGCCGGACCTGGCGGCCGAGGACCGGCCAGTAGAAGGCCAGCGCGGCGTACGGCCGGGCGCTCAGGTGGTGGCCCTTGCGGCTGGTCAGATGGGAGGCGAAGGACCAGCCGTCCCGGTCGGCGCCGTGCAGCATCACGATCCGTACGTCCGCCCGGCCCTCCTCGTCCGAGGTCGCCAGCGACACGGTGTGCGGCTCCGGCTGTCCGGCCGCCACCGCCTCCGCGAACCAGGTGGTGAAGAGCGCGAGCGGGTCGTCCGGCGCCGACGACGGGTCGAAGGGCCGCAGCTCGGTGGTCTCGGGGGACCAGACCCGGAGCGACTTCAGGAGGGCGTGAAGATCCGTTGCTGCCATGTGCCGAGTATCACTCGGGAACCCGCGAGGCCGCCCCGGCAGCACGTCGTACGGCGTCCCGGCCTGCCCCGGGGGACCCGGCCGCCGGACTCCCGGGCACAACCGGGCGAATTCCTGCGAACGCCTGTGCCCCGGGCCCACACTGTCCGGCATGAGGGGACCCAGGACCGTGAGAGTGGGCGTACGGCACGTGCTCGGCGACGGCGGGCGGCCCAGGGCGCGGACGGTCACCTGGGCCGCCCGCGACTTCCGGCTGGTCCGGCCGGCGGCGGGCCGGGACCGGGTCGAGCTGGAGTGCCCGGTCTGCTCGGCCGCGCTCCTCGCCGAGGTCCGCGACCACGTCCGCACCCGGCGCGTCCGGCTGACCTGGGCCACCGGCTGCGTCCTCGCCCTGGCACTGTCCGCCGCCTCGCTGCTCCACGCCGTCCTCGAGAGCGGCCGCGCCCTTGCGGCCGGGCAGTCGGCGCCGCTGATCCTCCCGGTCGGCGCGGCCGTCCTGACCCTGGTCGCCGCCACCGTCGCCTGGGCGGCCGCCCGCAACCACGTCGGCGTCCGCCTGGTCGACGCCCCCGGGCCCCGCCGCGGCCACCGGATCGTGCCGGTGCGCGGCTGAGGCGGCCCCGGCGCCGGGCCGCCCGCGGTGTCACCCGCGGCCCAGCACCACCGTGCCCGAGGAGCAGAACCAGCCGCCGGTCCCCGACGCCACCCCCAGCTCCGGCAGCCCGCCGTCCGCCCGGCGCACCTGCCGGTCACCGGCCTCACCGCGCAGCTGCCGTACCGCCTCGACCAGCAGGAACAGGCCCCGCATGCCCGGGTGCTGAGCCGACAGGCCGCCGCCGTCCGTGTTCACCGGAAGCGCGCCGCCCTCGACCCGCAGCCGGCCCTTCTCCACGAACGCGCCGCCCTCGCCCTTCGCGCAGAAGCCGAGATCCTCCAGCGTCACCAGCGTCATGTACGTGAAGGCGTCGTAGATCTCCGCGAAGTCCATCTCCGACGGCCGGACGCCCGCCCGGCGGAAGGCGAGTCCGCCGCTGACCGCCGCCGGGGACACCGTGAAGTCCTCCCACTGCGACATGGCCGCGTGCGAGACGTACTCGCCCGTCCCCAGCACCCACACCGGCCTGGTGCGGCAGTCCCGTACGTACTCCTCGGCCGCCAGCAGCACCGCCGCGCCCCCGTCCGAGCGGATGCAGCAGTGCAGCTTGGTGAAGGGGTCCGCGATCATCGGGCCGGACAGGACCTCGTCGACGGTGACCGGGGTGCGGAACATCGCCTCGGGATTCAGCGCCGCGTTGGCCCTGGCCTGGACGGCCACCTCCGCCAACTGCTCGATCGTCGTGCCGTGTTCGATCATGTGGCGACGGGCGGCCATGGCATACTTGGCGATGAGCGTATGGCCGTAGGGGACCTCGAACTGGAGCGGCCCGCCGGCCCCGAAGGACAGGTTGCCCGTCCTGCGGCCCGCCTTGACGTCGGCGCGGGCCGTGGAGCCGTAGACCAGCAGGACCGCACGGGCGCGGCCGGCCGCGATCGCGTCCGCCGCGTGGGCCGCCATGACCTCCCACGTCGAGCCGCCGACCGAGGTGGAGTCGACCCAGATGGGACGCAGGCCCAGGTACTCGGCCACCTCCACCGGGGCCAGGGTGCCGAGGCCCGCCGACGCGAAGCCGTCCACGGCCTCCCGGCCGAGGCCCGCGTCCGCGAGCGCGCGGCGGGCGGCCTGGGCGTGCAGGGCGTAGGCGGTGGCGTCGTCCACGCGGCCGCAGTCGGACAGGGCCACGCCGACGACGGCGACCTTGCGGGGTCCGCTCATGGATCTGACGGTACATCAGATCCGGTACCCGTCACCCCTGTGCAACTGCATCCGCTGCCCCTAGCATGACGGGCCGTCAGATCGTCAGGAGGTCCGGTCATGGACGCCCGCTTCACCGACGAACAGGACGAGATCCGGCGCGCCCTGCGCGAACTGCTCCGCAGGCGATGCGGGACGGAGGACGTACGGGCCGCCGCCGACCGCCCGCAGGGCCACGACCCCGCCCTGTGGACCGCCCTCGGCGAACAGCTCGGCCTGCCCGGACTCGCCCTCCCCGAGGCCTACGGCGGGACCGGCTGCTCGGTCACCGAAGTCGCGCTCGTCGCGGAGGAGTTGGGCCGCGCCCTCGCGCCCTCGCCGTTCCTCGCCACCGCCGTCCTCGCCGCCCCGCTGCTGCTCGGCCTCGGCACCGACGCCCAACGCGCCGCGCTGCTGCCGAGGATCGCCCGGGGCGGCCTCACCGCCGCCCTCGCCGTCCCCGGCGCCCGGCTCGGCACCGCCCTGGCGCTCACCGGGCCGGGCGGCGGCGACTGGGCCGGCGGCGGACGGGCCGGCGGCGTCCAGGCGCGGCACCGGGGCGAGCGGTGGCAGCTGTACGGCGAGGCCGACCAGGTGCTCGACGGACACAGCGCCGGGCTGCTCCTGGTCCCGGCGCACACCGGCGGCTACGCCCGCTCGCGCGTCCGGCTCTACCTGGTCGCCGGGGACGCCGACGGCCTCGTCAGGACCCGGCGCACCACCCTCGACCCCACCCGCCCGCAGGCCAGGATCCAGCTGCGCCACGTGACCGCCGAACCGCTGGGCGACGCGGACACCGACGCCCGGCCGGCGCTCGCGGCCCTCGGCGACTCCGTGGCCGCCGTGCTCGCGGGCGAGGCGGTGGGGGCCGCGGAGCGGGCGCTGGAGCGGACCGTGGCGTACGTCGGGCAGCGGGAGCAGTTCGGCCGGGCCATCGGGTCGTTCCAGGCCGTCAAGCACCGGCTGGCCGACGTGCACGTGGCCGTGCGGGCGGCCCGGTCGGCCGCCTACTACGCGGCCTGGGCGACGGCCCACGGGGAACCGGCCGGCGCGCTGGCCCTCGCCCAGGCACTGGAGGCGCTGCGGTCGGCGGCCGCGGAGGGGATCCAGCTGCACGGCGGCATCGGGTTCACCTGGGAGCACGAGGCGCACCTGTTCTTCAAGCGGGCGGCCGGGGACGACCTGCTCTTCGGGCCCGTGCACCGGCTGCGCGCGCGGGCCGCCGACGCGGCGGGCCTGTTCGGGGGACGGGAGGTGGCGGTGTGATCGGCGCACGGCTGGTGCAGCGGGTCTCCGCGACGCGGGGGTTCGCCCGGGTGGCCCCGCACGTGGTCCCGGCCCTGGACCGGGCCGTGCACCGGCTCAGCCGCGGCCGGACGCTGCTCAGCACCCGGATGCTGCCCGGGGTGATCCTCACCTCCACGGGCGCGCGCAGCGGCCTGCCCCGCCGTACGCCGCTGGCGTGCATGCCCGCGGGGGACGGCTGGTACCTCGTCGGCTCCAACTTCGGGCGCACCGGCCATCCCGCCTGGACGTACAACCTCCTGGAGCGCCCGGCCGCCGAGATCAGCTGGAAAGGACACGACGTTCCCGTCACGGCCCGGCTGCTGCGCGGGGCGGAGCGGGCGGACGCCTGGCGGCTGCTGCTCGCCTTCTGGCCGCCGTACGCCGCCTACCAGGAGCGCGTGGACCGCGAGATCCGCGTGTTCCGGCTCGATCGGACGTAGCCGCGGGGACCGGACGAGGGGAGCGGCCGCCCGGCGTCGTCACAGGGCGTGCCGGGCGAGCGGGAGCGCCCCGCTGCCCACCATCGGCGCCCCGAGGTACGGGTGACCGCCGGGCCGCGCGCGGACGGGCCGAGAGCAGCCGCCGGGCCATGGTGCCCACGGTCAGGTAGACGGCGGTGCACCAGGCCATGGGGACGACGCCGGGCACATGAGGAGCGAATGCCCCGAAAGTGGTGTCGGAGTGTGCGCGGAACCGGGGTCTGCGGGGGAGAATCCGCCTCATGGACGACGTGGACCGGAAGATTCTTGCCGAGCTCCAGAAGGACGGGCGGCAGACCGTGACCGAGCTGGCCGGGCGGGTGCGGCTGAGCGTCTCGCCGTGCCATCGGCGGCTGCGCGAGCTGGAGCGGTCGGGAGCGATCAGCGGGTACCGGGCGGTGGTGGACCCGGCGTCCGTGGGGCTGCCGTTCGAGGCGCTGGTCTTCGTCTCCATGCGGCAGGAGGACCGGGACACGGTGGCCGACTTCGAGCGGGCGCTCGCGGAGATCCCCCATGTGCTCGACGCGCAACGGCTGTTCGGCGAGCCCGACTACCTGCTGCGGGTGGTCACCGCCGACCTCGCCGCCTTCCAGCGGCTCTACGACGAACGGCTCGCGACCCTGCCGGGCGTGCAGCGCCTGACCTCGACCCTGGTGATGAAGCACGTCGTCCGGGACCGTGGGCTGCCGGCGTGACCGGACAGGTCGCGCAACAGGCGGTGGGGGGCCCCCCCGGGGGCCCCCCCCCTTCCGCGTCGGTTCAGTCCAGGTAGCCCCTCAGCTGGTCCGCGAAGGCGTGGTCGCGGAGCTTGTTGAGCGTCTTCGACTCGATCTGCCGGATCCGCTCCCGGGTCACCCCGAAGATCCGCCCGATCTCCTCCAGCGTCCGCGGCCGCCCGTCGGCCAGGCCGTACCGCAGCTGGACGACCTTGCGCTCCCGCTCGCCGAGCGTGGACAGCACCGCCTCCAGGTGCTCGCGCAGCAGCAGGAACGCCGCCGACTCCACCGGGCTGGCCGCGTCGCCGTCCTCGATGAGGTCGCCGAGGGCCACGTCGTCCTCCTCGCCGACCGGCGCGTGCAGGGAGACCGGTTCCTGCGCCAGCCGCAGGACCTCTCCGACCCGTTCCGGCGCCAGGTCGAGGTGCGCGGCGACCTCCTCGGGCGTCGGCTCGTAGCCGCGCTCCTGGAGCATCCGGCGCTGGACGCGCACCACCCGGTTGATGAGTTCCACGACGTGGACCGGGACCCGGATGGTGCGGGCCTGGTCGGCCAGGGCGCGGGACATGGCCTGGCGGATCCACCAGGTCGCGTACGTGGAGAACTTGTAGCCGCGGGCGTAGTCGAACTTCTCGACGGCGCGGATCAGGCCCAGGTTGCCCTCCTGGACGAGGTCCAGCATGGTCAGCCCGCGGCCGACGTACCGCTTGGCCACGGAGACGACGAGCCGCAGGTTGGCCTCGATCAGGCGGCGCTTGGCCATGCGGCCCATCACGACCAGCCGGTCCAGGTCCAGGGCCAGCTCGCCCTCCAGGTCCGGCGCGGTGCCCAGCTTCTCCTCGGCGAACAGGCCGGCCTCGACCCGGCGGGCGAGTTCGACCTCCTCGGCGGCGGTGAGCAGCGGGATGCGGCCGATCTCGCGCAGGTACTGGCGGAACAGGTCGGAGGAGGGGCTGCCGGTGTCGACGCGGACCGCGCGGGCGGGCTCCGGCTCGGACTCCGGGGCGTCGCCCGCAAGGTCCTCGGCGGCCGGGCCCTCGGCCTCCTTCGGCTGCTCCGGCTCCGTCTCGGGGTGCAGCGCGAGCCGGCTCTGCGGTGGCACACCGGCGTGTCCGCCGGCGTCGGCCGCCGGCTCGTCCGTCAGCGTGCCGTCGGTCTGGGTGAGGGTCTGGGTCTGCACGCGGGCGACCTCCAGGATGATCGCTGCCAGGGGGTACGGCAGCGGTACTTCGGGGGCGGAGACGACGGCCTCGCCGCTGTCCGTCCCGTACGCGATGAGTGGAACGGCGGGGGTGTGGGGCCCGTCCGGGACGGGCCGGCCGCGCTCCGAGGACTCAGGCACCGCACCCAGTGTGGGGTACGACACATCGCCGCCACGAGGGGCGTGCGGTGACTTTTTGCGTCCGGTCCGTGACCGCGTGCTCAGAGAGCGGCGGCGCCGCGCTGCCTCAACGCCTGGTCGTACTGCTGGAGGACCCACAACTCGTTCTGTACGGAGGCGAGTTGAGCGGGGTCTCCGTGCTGGCCGAGCCGGGTCAGGGTGACCTGGATCTCGGCGACCCGGCGTTCGACCGCACGCCGCCGGACGGTGACCAACTGGGCGCCCGCGTAGGGCTCGTCGACGTTCCTGGCCCTGATGGGTTCGACGGCGAGTTCGGTGACCATCGACTTGACGGTGTCGTCGGGGACGGACTCGAGGACCTGGTGCAGGAACTCCTGGGGTTCGTGGACGCCGTACTCCACGCCGCCGGAGTCGAGGATGGCCTGGCACACGGCCGCGTACGGCGCGGCGGTGAACTCGTCGACACCGAAGGCGTCGAAGACCGGCGAGACCAGCTCGGGGCGCTGGAGCGCCAGTTTCAGCAGCTCGCGTTCGGTGATGTAGACGGGGTTGCGCAGGGTGAGGGAGGGGCCGGAGAGGCCCGGCCTCGGCGGCGCCTCCTCGTATCCGCCCTGGCGGGTGCGCGACGCCCCGGGACGCTGCCGTCCGCCGGTGCGCCTGCTGGTCGCGCCGACCCGTTCCACGACGTACTGCTCGTCGCGGATGCCGACCAGGCCCGCCAGTTGCACCGCGACTTCGCGCCGCTGCGTGACCTCCTTGATCTTGGCCACCACCGGCACCGCCTCGTCCAGCGCGGCCGCGCGGCCGCCCGGCGTGTCCAGGTCGTAGCGGTCGACGATCCGGCGCAGCGCGAACTCGAACAGCGGGACCCGCGGTTCGGTCAGGTCGGCCACCGCCTCGTCGCCCTTGGCCAGGCGCAGCTCGCACGGGTCCATGCCGTCGGGCGCGATGGCGATGTACGTCTCGGCGGCGAACTTCTGGTCGTCCTCGAAGGCGCGCAGGGCGGCCTTCTGGCCGGCCGCGTCACCGTCGAAGGTGAAGATCACCCGGGCGCTGCCGTTGTCCATCAGCAGCCGGCGCAGGATCTTGATGTGCTCGCTGCCGAAGGCCGTGCCGCAGGTGGCGATCGCGGTCGTCACCCCGGCCAGGTGGCAGGCCATGACGTCCGTGTAGCCCTCGACCACGACCGCGCGGCTGGCCTTGGCGATGCTCTGCTTGGCGAGGTCGATGCCGTACAGGACCTGGGACTTGCGGTAGATCGGGGTGTCGGGCGTGTTGAGGTACTTGGGTCCGTTGTCCGCCTCGTACAGCTTGCGGGCGCCAAAGCCGACGACCTCGCCGCCGATGTCCCGGATCGGCCACATCAGCCGCCCCCGGAACCGGTCGATGGGCCCGCGCCGCCCTTCCTGGGACAGTCCGGAGAGCACCAGTTCCTTGTCGGTGAAGCCCTTGCCGCGCAGGTAGCGGGTGAGGTGGTCCCAGCCCTGGGGGCTGTAGCCGACGCCGAAGTGGACGGCGGCGGCCTGGTCGAAGCCGCGCTCGGCGAGGAAGACGCGGCCGGCCTCGGCCTCCGGGCCGGTGGCGAGCTGTTCCGCGTACCACCCGGCGGCGATCTTGTGCGCCTCGACCAGCCGGATCCGTTCGCCGCGCTGGTGGGAGGGGTTGTAGCCGCCCTCCTCGTACCGCAGGGTGATGCCGGCCAGTCCGGCCAGCCGCTCGACGGCCTCCGAGAAGGAGAGGTGGTCGACCTTCATCACGAACGTGATGGTGTCGCCGCCCTCCTGGCAGCCGAAGCAGTGGAAGAGTCCCTTGCTCGGGCTGACCTGGAAGGACGGCGACTTCTCGTCGTGGAACGGGCAGAGTCCCTTGAGGTTCCCGCCGCCCGCGTTGCGCAGCTGGAGGTACTCGGACACGACGGCGTCGATCGGGACCGCGTCCCGTACCGCCTTCACGTCCTCGTCATTGATCCGTCCTGCCACGGGTGAATTCTACGGTCACCGGAGTGCTCCTTCGGGGCGCCGGGTGCGCCCGCGGGTGAAGGCCCTCGGAGGAACCGTGCGCGCGGCCGCGCTCCGGGCCGCGCCCGCCCGGCCGCCGGCCCCGGCGGCCGCCTAGGCGAGCGATTCCAGCGGCACCTTCGGATCGGCCAGCGCGTCCGAGTCCACCGCCGCCCGCGAGACGATCAGCTTCTGGATCGGCTCTGTGACATCCCACACGTTCACGTTCATCCCGGCCAGGACCCGGCCCTCCTTCAGCCAGAACGCGATGAACTCGCGCCTGCCCGCGTCGCCCCGGATGACGACCTCGTCGTAGGAGCCGGCCGGCGCCCAGCCGCTGTACTCCATCCCGAGGTCGTACTGGTCGGAGAAGAAGTACGGCACCCGGTCGTAGGCCGCCTCCCCGCCGAGCATCGAGCGGGCCGCCGCCGGGCCGCCGTTCAGCGCGTTGGCCCAGTGCTCGACCCGCAGCCGGGTGCCGAACAGGGTGTGCGGGAAGGAGGCCACGTCGCCGGCCGCGTAGATGTTCGGGTCGGAGGTGCGCAGCCGTTCGTCGACGACGATGCCGCCGCCGTGCTCCCGGTCGGCGATCTCCAGCCCCGCCGCCTCGGCGAGCCCGACGCGCGGCGCCGCGCCGATCGCGGCGAGCACGTCGTGCGCCGGGTGCTCCTCGCCGTCGTCGGTGCGGGCGGCGAGCACCACGCCGTCCTGGCCGACGATCTCGGTGAGCCGCACGCCGAAGCGGAACCGGACCCCGTGCTCCTGGTGCAGCTGGGCGAAGACGTTGCCCAGCTCGGGTCCGAGCACGCCGTGCAGCGGGGTCGGGCCGTGCTCGATGACGGTGACCTCGGCGCCGTACGTACGGGCCGCCGCCGCCACCTCCAGGCCGATCCAGCCCGCGCCCGCGATCACCAGGTGGCCGTTGTCGCGGCCCAGGGCGCCGAGAACGCCCTTGAGGCGCTCCGCGTGCGCCAGGCGGCGCAGGTGGTGGACGCCGGCCAGGTCGGTGCCGGGGATGTCCAGGCGGCGCGGTTCGGCGCCGGTGACCAGCAGCAGCTTGTCGTAGCGGACGATCGTGCCGTCGTCGCCGAAGCGGACGGTCCTGGCGGCGCGGTCGACGCGGTCCACGGTCTGGCCGAGGTGCAGCTCGACGTCGTGGCGGGCGTACCAGGCGGGCTCGTGCACGAAGACGCTGTCGCGCTCCTCCTTGCCGAGCAGGTAGCCCTTGGACAGCGGCGGCCGCTCGTAGGGGTGGTCGCGTTCGTCGCAGATCAGTATCACCCGGCCGGTGAAACCCTCGGCCCGGAGCGTCTCGGCCGCCTTCGCGCCGGCGAGTCCGCCACCGACGATGACGAATGTCTGGTCCGCGTCGACCACTTGAAGCCTCCTCGTAAGGGTGCCGCTACATATGCCGCCCACATGCGCCGCACTGTGAGCCTCCCGCACGCAGCGTGATGCGGGAAGAGGGAGTGCCCCCCACTGGCGCGATCATGACCCGTTCAGTCCACGGAGTGTCACAGCGGGGCGCACAATGTTCACATACGCCCCGTCAGCCTCGCATGCAGCGACCGTGCCGAGGCGTCGGTGAGCGAGGCGATCTGATCGACGATCACACGTTTGCGGCCGAGGTCGTCGCCCGCCGTGTCGAACAGCGCCCGGAACTGCGGGTCCAGGCCGTCCGGGGCGCGCCGGGTCAGCGCGTCGGCGAGTTCGGCGACGACGACCCGCTGCTCGGCGCGGATCCGCTCCTGCTCGGCGCGCTGCATGACGTAACGGTGGGCGATCGCCTTCAGCACCGCGCACTCCAGCCGGACCTCGCGCGGTACGACGAGTTCGGCGCCGTAGCGGGTGAGCCGGCCGGTGCCGTACCGCTCGCGGGTGGCGGACTCCGCGGCCAGGCAGAAACGGCCGATGAGCTGGCTGGTGGCGTCCTTGAGGCGGCCCTGGGCGACGGCGCTGCCGTCGTAGCCGTGCGGCCACCACTCCTCGTCCTGGAGCCGGTCGAGCGCGGCGTCGAGTTCGGCGGGGTCGGTGCCGGCCGGCACGTACCTGCCGACGGCGACCGCGTGGATCTCCTGCCGTTCCGGCTCCGCGTGCAGGCAGTTGGGATCGATGTGGCCGGCGTGCAGGCCGTCCTCGACGTCGTGCACCGAGTAGGCCACGTCGTCGGACCAGTCCATGACCTGCGCCTCGAAGCAGGTGCGGGTGCCCGGAGCCTCCTTGCGGACCCAGTCGAAGACCGGACGGTCGTCCTCGTACACCCCGAATTTCGGGGACGCCGGGTCGGTGGGGTGCGCGCCGCGCGGCCACGGGTACTTGGTGGCCGCGTCCAGGGCGGCCCGGGTGAGGTTGAGGCCGACGGAGCCCTCCGGGGTGAACCGTTTGGGCTCGATGCGGGTGAGCAGCCGCAGCGACTGGGCGTTGCCCTCGAAACCGCCGCAGTCGTCGGCGAACTCGTTCAGCGCCTGTTCGCCGTTGTGGCCGAAGGGCGGGTGGCCGAGGTCGTGGGAGAGGCAGGCGGCCTCGACGAGGTCGGGGTCGCACCCGAGGGCGAAGCCCAGTTCCCTGCCGACCTGGGCGCATTCGAGGGAGTGGGTGAGGCGGGTGCGGGGGCTGGCGTCCCACATCTGGCTGGTGTTGCCGGGCGTGACGACCTGGGTCTTGCCCGCGAGCCTGCGCAGCGCGGCGCTGTGCAGGACGCGGGCGCGGTCGCGCTGGAAGGCGGTGCGTCCGGGGCGCTTGTCGGGTTCGGGGGCCCAGCGGTCGGCTGACGCCGGATCGTAGGCCGAGGTGGGTGCGGGTGCGGGGACTGCCATGGTTCGACAGTACGGGTTGACGGTGACAAAACGGGGGTTGCGGGACGTCCGCCCGGCTTCCCTCCGTTCTACGCGGCCGCCGTCAGCGGTGTCGCGAGGGACCGGTCGTACCGGTGCAGGACCAGGTCCGCCATCGCCCGGTGGGCTCCCAGCGGAGCGGCGGCGAGCCGCGGGACGTGCGCCGCGCACTCCGTCGCGAACCGGCCCGGGGCCGTGAAGTAGGAGGCGAGCGCGATGGGGTGGCGGCCCCGCGCGCGCAGGGCGGCGATCGCGTCCGGGACCGTCGGGGCCGCCGCGGAGGCGTAGGCCGCGAGGACCGGGACGCCGAGGCGGGCGGCGAGCAGGCCGGCCGTGCGGCCGGTGTCGGCCGCCGCGTCGGGGTCGCGGGAACCGGCCGCCGCCAGGACCACGCCACCGGCCGGCCGTGGCCGCCAGCCCGCCTCCAGCAGCCGGTCGTGCAGGACGTCGACGAGCAGGGGGTGCGGTCCGAGCGGGGCGGCGAGGCGCGTCGCGGCGCGGGCGGCGGCCGCCGCCCGCGGGATGTCCCGCTTGACGTGGTGGCCGCGGCCGAGCAGGAGCGGCACGAGGACGGCCGGGGCGCCGCCGAGGGATGCGAGGGCGTCCGGGAGCAGGGGTTCGTTCAGTTCGATGTGGCCGAGGCGCACGGACAGGCCGGGGCGCAGCGCGCGCACCCGGTCCGCGAGCGCGCGCACGGTGGTGAGCGCGCGCGGGTCCCGGCTGCCGTGGGCCACCAGGACCAGTGCGGGCGGGCCGGGACGCGAAGGAGGGCCGGACACGGTCATGCCGAGATCCTCCCCGGGCACGGTTGCGCCCGGGTTGCCCGGCCGTCACGCGAGTTTTCGCGCGCTTCACGGCGCGGGCCGGGGCGTTGTGAGTGAACCGGAACGTCCTGGACCGCGTCCTCCAGGGTCGGAGCCCTTGCGAGGGACCGGGGGAAGCCGTGGGGCAAGCGAGGGGGACGACCGTATGAGGATCCGACGACCGCGGCTGCCGCGCACCCGTGCCGGCAGACGGCGCCTGGTGCAGGGCGTGATGGCCGGCTGCGTGCTGGCGCTGCTGCCGGTCACCTGGCTGTACGTGTCGACGGCCGGCCGGCTGCGCACGGCGGCGGACGTCCCCCGTGCCGACGTGGCGGTCGTCTTCGGCGCGGGCCTGTGGGACGGCGAGCCGTCGCCGTACCTCGCCAACCGCCTGAACGCGGCGGCGGAGTTGTACAAGGAGGGCCGTATCCGGGTGGTCCTGGTCACCGGTGACAACAGCCGTGCGGACTACGACGAGCCGGACGCGATGCGCACGTACCTGGCCGGGCACGGGGTCCCGGCCGGACGCGTCGTCACCGACTACGCGGGCTTCGACACCTGGGACTCCTGCGTCCGCGCGAAGAAGATCTTCGGCGTGGACCGGGCGGTGCTGATCAGCCAGGGCTTCCACATCCGGCGCGCGGTGGCGCTGTGCGAGGCGGCGGGAGTGGCGTCGTACGGCGTCGGGGTCGACGCCAAGCACGACGTGACCTGGTACTACGGCGGGACGCGCGAGATCCTGGCGGCGGGCAAGGCGGCCCTGGACGCGGTCTTCGAGCCCGATCCCCGGTTCCTCGGCGCGAGGGAACCGGGGGTGGCGGACGCGCTGGCCGCGGCGGACCGCCGGGCCGGTTAGAGCCTTCAGGCGCGCGGGGCGGTGTCGGCGTAGGGGACGGTGACCGGGCGCGACGGGCGTCCGGCGGTGCGCGTCCGCGCGGGCGGCTCGGGGCGGTCCTCGCCGGCGGGGCCGAGGTGTTCGAGGCCGCCGTGCGAGGTCCAGCGGCCGAGGGTGCCGGTGCGGACCATGGCGCGGCCCTCGCCGAGGAACGGATCGGGCGCGTACCGTCCGGCGTCGGACGCGTCACCGCCGACGTGCCCGGCCGGGACGCAGTCGCCGCCCGCCCACACCTCGCCGGTCTCGCCGACGGGCAGCGCCCTGCGGTCGGCGTCGAGGACGTACACGGTGGTGTTGGGCACGGGCCGGGCCGCCGGCGGCCGCCCGGCCGACGGGTCGTGGCGGGCCATGGTGCTCACGACGGCTCCCGCGGCCGGACCCCGGCAGTCGTGGACGGCGGCCCGCCGCGACCAGCGGTCCACGAGCGCCTGCGAGGGGCCCGGCTGCCCGGTGACGGCGAGGGTGCGCAGGCGCGGGCAGTCGGCGGGGTCGATGCCGGCCAGCACGGCCGGGGTGGCGATCAGGACGGTCGCGGCGGCGGCCGCGGCGGCGAGGTCGTCGTCGCCGATGACCAGGGTGGCGCCGCGGGTGAGGCAGCCGAGGATCTCCCGGGCTGCCGGACCGCCGGCGAGGTCGAGGAGTTGGGCGACCCGGTCGCCGGGCCGGACGCCGAGGCCGCCCGGTTCGGTGTGCAGCAGGCTGGTGACGTTGCGGTGGGTCACCTTCACGCCCTCGGGGCGGCCGGCGGCGAAGACGACGTGGCAGCCGTCGTCGGGGTGCGGGAGCAGGATCGGGGTGAGCCGCTGGCACGGCACCGGGTCGTCGAGGGCGATCAGCCGGTGGCCGTCGGGGAGCGGGATGCGCGGGAGGTGTTCCCTGTGCGTGAGGACCACCCGGGTCCGGGCGGTCCGCGCGACCTGGCGGAGCCGGTCCGGGGAGGCCCGGCCGACGTCCTGCGGGACGTAGGCGGCGCCCGCCTTGAGGACGGCGAGCAGGCCGACCAGCATCGGGACGGACCGGCGGGCGAAGAGTCCGACGTGGTCGCCTGGCCGGACGCCCTCCCGGACCAGGTGCGCGGCGAGGGCACCGGCGTAGCGGTCGAGTTCGCCGTAGGTGAGGGTCGCGCCGTGGTGTTCGGCGGCGACCGCGTGCGGGTGCACGATCGCGTGCCGTTCGACCGCGCGGTGCACGAGCGGTTCGTGGACGGGAACGCTGGGGCCGCGGCCGTACTGCCAGAAGAGGTGCT
The DNA here is from genome assembly GCF_044767465.1 of Streptomyces sp. NPDC101237. Lineage (NCBI taxonomy): Bacteria > Bacillati > Actinomycetota > Actinomycetes > Kitasatosporales > Streptomycetaceae > Streptomyces > Streptomyces sp. NPDC101237. Next base: position 272,534 of record NZ_JBIWNY010000006.1, read on the forward strand.
GGTCGCGTGGGGCGAGGTGGCGCAGAGGCATGGCTCGGAGACCTCCTGGCTGCATGCGTGTACGTGGGGGGGAGGCCGGGGCCGGGTGCGGCGGGGCCCGGACCGGGCCGTCGGGCGTGCTGCGCGAACAGGTGCACGACTGTAGCCCGGCCCGTCGACGTCACAACGGTGACCGACCGGCCAACCCCGACACGGATCAAGCCACTTGGTCCTCACCGGACCGCCGAATCCGGTCGGGGCGGGGCGGGCCGGAGCCGGTCAGGTGGCTGCCTGGCCCGGCAGACCGCGGGTCGACCAGTCGCCGCCCTCGATTCGGCGGCCGTCCGCCCGCAGTCCGGCGGCGACGGCGGCTCCCGCCAGGTAGACCCAGGCCCGGACGGCCACCCCGTCCCGCCGCCGGACCACGTCCCGCTCCACGCGCACGTACAGGCTGCGCGGGTCGCCGGCCGCGTACTCCTCCAACTCGTCGAGTTCCAGGAGGAGTCGGCCGTAACCCTCCGCAGGGGCGGTGACCAGGTCACCGTGCACCGAACCGCCGGGCTCCTCGACGGCCCAGGGGTAGCCGGGTCCGTCGTAGAGCACCGCGTCCGGGAGCCGGCCGGGCTCCTCGGACTCGGTCCGTCCCCGCAGGAACCGGTCATGGTTCGGCTCGCCGGGGCGGAGCGTGCCGTAGACGAAGAACGGGAGGTGGCGGGGGTCGGGGGTGGTCACAGAAAGGATTCTCCATCCCCTCCACCCCCACACACATCTCCATGGAGGCGCTATGGACATGAGTTGTCATGGCCTCTTAAATCGCTGTCGTCATCAGCGCCACCCCCACGCCTTCGAGGCGCCTCCCCAAGGAGACTGATGAGCCGGACACCGAACACCCGCGTTTCCCGTCTCACCACGGCCGGCATCGCCGCCACCACCGCGACCCTGCTGGCCGCCGCGCTCTCCCCCGCCGCCCACGCCGACGCGCGGCCGACCCGGGCCACCGCGATCGACAACGCGGCGCAGGCGCTCGTCCACCACGCCGGCACCCTCGGACTCACCTCCGCCGAGGGCACCCGGGTCCGGGACGTGATCGTCGACAGGAACGGCGCCCAGCACGTCCGGTACGACCGGACCTACCGTCAGCTCCCGGTCCTCGGCGGCGACTTCGTCGTCCACCTCAAGGCGGACGGCGCCTACCGCGGCGCCGACCGGGCGACCCGCGGCGCGATATCCCTCTCCTCGACCGTCCCGGACATATCCGCCCCGAAGGCCGCCGACCTCGCGGTGAACGCGCTGCGCGCGGCCAACCTCGGCGACGCGCTGAAGCAGGTGAAGGCCAGACCCGAGCTGGTCGTCGACGCCCTGCACGGCACCCCGAAGCTGGCCTGGCGCACGAACGCGGTCGGCAAGGACTCGCTCGGCAACCCGGTCGCCCGCACGGTGCTGACCAACGCCCGTACCGGCGCCCAGATCGACGCCTGGGACAGCATCGAGACGGCGACGGGCGACGGCGCCTCGCTGTACAGCGGCACGGTCCCGCTCCAGACGACGCAGTCCGGCTCGTCGTACAACCTCACGGACCCCACCCGCGGCAACACGTACACGGGTGACGCGGCCAACAAGACGGACCTGTGCATCTTCGGCATCTGCATCGTCCGGGCGCCGTCGACGGTGTTCACGGACGCCGACAACCACTGGGGCACCGGGGCGGCCTCGGACCGCGCCTCGGCGGCCGTCGACGCCCAGTACGGCACCAACGAGACCTGGGACTACTACAAGAACGTCCACGGCCGCAACGGCATCGCGGGCGACGGCAAGGGCTCGTACAACCGCGTCCACTACGGCAACAGCTACAACAACGCCTTCTGGGACGACAGTTGCTTCTGCATGACCTACGGCGACGGTGACGGGACCACCTTCGGTCCGCTGGTCGCCCTGGACGTGGCGGGCCACGAGATGACCCACGGCGTCACCTCCAAGACCGCTGCGCTGACCTACTCCGGCGAGTCCGGCGGCCTGAACGAGGCGACCTCCGACATCCTGGGCACCCTGGTCGAGTGGTACGCGAACAACCCCTCCGACCCCGGCGACTACCTGATCGGCGAGAAGATCGTCCGTCCCGGCTTCGGCAAGGCGGCCCTGCGCTTCATGGACAAGCCGTCGAAGGACGGGAGTTCGGCGGACTACTGGAGCTCGTCGGTGGGCAACCTGGACGTCCACTACTCCTCCGGCGTCGCCAACCACTTCGCCTACCTGCTGGCGGAGGGCAGCGGCCCGAAGACCGTCAACGGCGTCAGCTACGACTCGCCGACGTACAACGGCTCCACGGTCACCGGCATCGGCCACGACAAGCTGGGCGCGATCTGGTACCGCGCGCTGACGGTCTACATGACGTCCTCGACCAACTACGCGGGCGCCCGGACGGCGACCCTCAACGCGGCGAAGGACCTGTACGGCGCGGGCAGCACCGAGTACAACGCGGTGGCGGCGGCCTGGAGCGCCGTGAACGTCAACTGAGCGGCGGCGGCCCGCCGACCCGAGGAGACCGCCCCGGCCCACCGGCCGGGGCGGCAAAAGGGAGACATCGCCATTCGGAATTCACCGGACCTGTCCGTTGCGGGCATTTCCCGGGTGGATTCCATGGTGATGCCGTGCAGTGATGTGCGGTTCCGGTGACGGCGTGCGCAATTCCCGAACTCCGCCCCCGTGACGAGCACTTGCGGCAATTCTCCGCGTGCACTAACTAGATGAGTCATGAACTTGTTCAGCCGCCCCCACCCGTCCCGCCGCACCCCCACGGTCCCCCCGAGCCCGGCGGCGGCCCCCGCCTCCTCCGGCTCGGCCCCGGTCCTTCTCGACCCCGCTCTCGCCGCCCTCACCGGCGAGTGGATCATCGACCCGGCGCACAGCAGAATCGGTTTCTCGGTCCGGCACGCGATGGTGACGACCGTCCGCGGATCCTTCACCGAGTACAAGAGCCGCCTCTACTTCGACGGCCGCGACCCCTCCCGGTCCCAGGCGGAGATCATCCTGTCCACGGGGAGCGTCGACACGGGCGTGGAGCAGCGGGACGCCCACCTGGTCGGCCGTGACTTCCTGGACGCCGCGACCCATCCGCGGATGCGTTTCCAGAGCACGGCGGTCCACCTCAAGTCCCCCGACGTGTACGTCATGACGGGCGACCTGACCATCAGGAGCACGACCCGCCCGGTGGACCTGGAACTCACGTACATAGGTAACGTCACGGACCCGTTCGGCTACGAGCGCGTCGGCTTCGACGGCACCACCACCATCAACCGCATGGACTGGGGCCTTTCCTACAACTCCCGCCTGGCGGAGGGCGGCGCGATGGTCAGCGAGACGGTGCGCCTGCAGTTCGACATCGCGGCGATCCGGTCGACACCGTAGGGAGGCTGACGGCCAGGGACGGAGACGCGGCGGATACGGCGGGCACCGTCCCTCAAAGAGGGCGAGGAGTCCCGGCCGAAACCGTGAGCCGCCGAAACCGGACGGGCCGAAACCGCCGCGGTCGAATCCCCCGCGGCCGAATTCCGTCGAGGCCGAATTCCACGAGGGGCCGAAACCTCCGAGGCGGAAACCACCGAGCGGAAATCGGCGCCGCCCGATCCGTCGGTGCCGGAACCGTCCCGGCCCGATCCCGCACCCCCGAATCCCGCACCCTCGAATCCCGCACCCCCGAATCCCGCACCACGGACCCCGGTGCCGTTCGGGGTGCGGCTTCGGTCACCCGTTCACTCCCCACGGGGGCCCGCCGTTCGTGTGCTTTTCATACTAGAGCCCTCGCACCCCCCTTGACCTGCCAGAACTCCCACACAACCGCCGCCCGGCCCCCTCCCCGTGACACCCATTCATCCCACACCTGACGGAATCTCAGGGAGCGCGTCCGGCCCGCCTGCTTTTACCTCGGAAGAGCAAGGAAGTGGGACGAGTTCGACGAGGGAGCACCATGCGACGCACTGTCCGTCCGCTGACCGGGGCCGCGCTCGCCGTGGCCGCGGCCGGTCTCGCCGCCGCGCCGGCGTACGGCGGCAGTACCGGCGGCCTGGACGTCTACCCGTCGACCACGGCGCCGGGCGCCGTGGTCTCCGCGAACACCGCGGCTTGCGGGAAGGAGTCGTCGGCGGTCGGCGACGCCGGCTCGGTGGGCGCCGGGACGTTCACGCTCGCGCCCAGCGCCCACGAGGGCGAGGCGATCGGCCAGTTCCAGGTGCCGGCCGGCGCGCAGCCGGGGACGTACGAGATCGTCGCGAAGTGCGCCGACGGGCACCGGCAGGTGACCGGTGACCTGACGGTGGCACTGACGACCGCCGGCGGGCAGATCCAGCCGCACGGCAGTGTGAAGACGGGGGTCGGCGCCCTGGGCACCGACCCCGTGCAGACCGCGGCGGGTGTGACGGCTCTGGCCGTCGCCGCCGCGGGCGGTACCTGGCTCCTGCATCGCCGGGCGAGAGGCGACGGGATCTGACGGACACCCTCCGCTGTCCGTCCGCCGGTACCGCACATCCCACCCCCTCCGGGTCCGACGCCCCTCGCGGCCCGGAGGGGGTAGGGGGTCAGGTCGCTTCCGTGAGGCCCTCTCCCCCGCGTCTGAAGGTCCAGCCTCCGGCAAAGGGGTTCGCATGCGCAGGATAGGGGACACCGCGATAGCCGCCGTGACCGTCGTGGCGCTCGGTTCGGGCGTCTGGCTGCTCGGCCCCTTCTCCGGCCCGCACACCGCGCCGCCCCAGCCCTCCGCCGCCGAGGGCCGCCCCGATCCCGGCGAGGAACGCCTCGGGGCCCCCGCGCTGCCCCCGTCCCCGCCCACCCGCATCCGCATCCCCGCGATCCGGGTGAACGCGCCCCTCATGGGCCTCGCCCTCACCGCCGCGGGCAGCCTCGACGTCCCGCCGGCCGCGGACAAGAACCTCGCCGGCTGGTACGAGTCGGGCACCGCGCCCGGCGAGAGCGGCACCGCGATCGTCGCCGGGCACGTGGACAACACCGAGGGCCCCGCCGTCTTCTACGACCTCGGGGCCCTCAAGCGCGGCGCCACCATCGAGGTGGACCGCCAGGACAGGTCCGTGGCCGTCTTCACGGTCGACGCGGTCGAGGTCTACCAGGCCCGCGACTTCCCCGACGAGAAGGTCTACGGAGCCGCGCCGCGTCCGGAACTCAGGGTCATCACCTGCGGCGGCGGCTACTCCCGGACCACCGGCTACCAGGGCAACGTCGTCGTCTTCGCCCACCTGACGGCGAGCCGCTGACCCCTCACATCCCGCGCCGACCCCCGGGGAGGGCAGCGTTCCGCACGGGAAACAGCGGGGATGCGGCCGGGTAACGTCGGCGCCGCACGCTCCCGGACATGACCTCGACCACGCGTGCGGCGGTGACCGGCGGCGACGCCCGGACCCGCCCCGGCCACGACACCGTACCCGGCGCGTCCGCGCACGCCGGAGGCTCCCGATGACCGCCGCCCCGAAGACCGCGCCCACCCTCGTGCTCGTTGGTCACGGCATGGTCGGCCAGCGCTTCCTGGAGGAGCTGGCCGAGCGCGGCCTGACCGCCACGCACCGCGTGGTCGTGCTGTGCGAGGAACCCCGTCCCGCCTACGACCGGGTCGCCCTCACGTCGTACTTCACCGGCACGTCCGTCGACGAACTCTCCCTGACCGACCAGGCGTTCATCGACACGCACGGCATCGAGCTGTGCCTCGGCGACCCGGCGGTCGCCGTCGACCGCGCGGCACGGCGGGTGACGGCCAGGTCCGGGCGGGTCCTCGGCTACGACACGCTCGTCCTGGCCACCGGCTCGTACCCGTTCGTGCCGCCCGTCCCGGGCGCCGACGCCGAGGGCTGCTTCGTCTACCGCACGATCGAGGACCTGCTGGCGATCGAGGCGTACGCGACGAACGGGGCGGCCGTGGGCGCCGTGGTCGGCGGCGGCCTGCTCGGGCTGGAGGCGGCGGGCGCGCTGCAGGGGCTCGGGCTCGCCACGCACGTCGTGGAGTTCGCGCCCCGGCTGATGCCGGCTCAGGTGGACGCGGGCGGCGGCGCGGCCCTGCTGCGCGCCGTCCAGGAGAAGGGCCTGAGCGTGCGCACGGGAGTGGGCACCGAGGAGATCATGACGGGCCCCTCGGGTGCCGTCACCGGTATGAGGCTGTCGGACGGCAGCGAACTCGCCGCCGACATGGTGGTGTTCAGCGCCGGGGTCCGTCCGCGCGACCGGCTCGCCCGGGACTGCGGCCTGTCCGTCGGCGAGCGCGGCGGCATCGCCGTCGACGAGCAGGGCCGTACGGTGGACGACCCGCGCGTGTTCGCGATCGGCGAGTGCGCGCTGGCGGCAGACGGCCGGGTGTACGGACTGGTGGCACCGGGGTACGCGCAGGCGGCGACGGCGGCGGCCGCCATCGCGCGGGAGGAGTCGGCCTTCACCGGCGCCGACCTGTCCACCCGGCTGAAGCTGCTCGGCGTCGACGTGGCCTCCTTCGGCGACGCGCACGGGACGGCCGAGGGCTGCCTGGACGTCGTCTACTCCGATGCCCGTTCGGGCCTGTACAAGAAGCTGGTGGTCGGCCGGGACGGCACGCTGCTCGGCGGCGTCCTGGTCGGCGACGCGGAGGCGTACGGGACCCTGAAGGCCTTCACCGGTTCGGTGCCGCCGGTCCCGCCCGAGTCGCTGGTGCTGCCGCCCGGGGCGCCCGGCGGCGCCCGCCTCGGGCCGTCCGCGCTCCCGGACGAGGCGGTGGTCTGCTCCTGCCACAACGTCACCAAGGGCGCGGTCCGCGCCGCGGTGACCGGGCACGCCCGCACCACCGTGGCGGAGGTCGGCGGGTGCACCAAGGCCGGTACCGGCTGCGGCAGTTGCGTCAAGGTTCTCGGCCGGCTGGTCGCGGACGAGCTGGCGGCGGCCGGCGTACGGGCCGACACCGGCCTGTGCGGCTGCTTCGCGCGGACCAGGCAGGAGCTGTACGAGATCGTCCTCGCGCTGCGCCTCACCGGCTACCGGCAGTTGCTCGACCGGTTCGGCCGCGAGGAGGCCCGGGGCGGGGACGGCTGCGACGTCTGCAAGCCGGTGGTGGCCTCGGTCATCGCCTCCCTCGCCCCGACGATCGGCGCGAGCGGCTACGTGCTGGACGGTGAGCAGGCGGCGCTCCAGGACAGCAACGACCACTTCCTCGCCAACCTCCAGAAGAACGGCTCGTACTCGGTCGTCCCGCGCATCCCCGGCGGTGAGATCACCCCCGAGGGCCTGATCGTGATCGGCGGGATCGCCCGCGACTTCGGCCTCTACACGAAGATCACCGGCGGCCAGCGGATCGACATGTTCGGCGCGCGGGTGGAACACCTTCCGCTGATCTGGCGGCGACTGGTGGACGCGGGCTTCGAGTCCGGTCACGCGTACGGCAAGGCGCTGCGCACGGTGAAGTCGTGCGTCGGGCAGACCTGGTGCCGGTACGGCGTGCAGGACTCGGTCCGGATGGCGATCGGCCTGGAGCTGCGCTACCGGGGCCTGCGGTCGCCGCACAAGCTCAAGTCGGCGGTGTCCGGCTGCGCGCGGGAGTGCGCGGAGGCCCGGTCGAAGGACTTCGGCGTCATCGCGACCGCGAGCGGCTGGAACCTGTACGTCGGCGGCAACGGCGGTGCCGCTCCACGCCACGCGGACCTGCTCGCCCGGGACCTGACCGACGCCGGGCTGGTCCGGCTGATCGACCGCTTCCTGATGTTCTACATCCGCACCGCGGACCGCCTGGAGCGCACGTCGGCGTGGCTGGAGCGGATCCCGGGCGGCCTCGACCACGTACGGGAGGTGGTGGTCGAGGACTCCCTCGGGATCGGCGGGGAACTGGAGTCGCTGATGGCGGCACACGTGGCCCACTACGCCGACGAGTGGGCGTCGACGCTCGCCGACCCCGACAGGCTCGCCCGGTTCGTGTCCTTCGTCAACGCGCCCGGCACGCCCGATCCGGTCGTCGGCTTCGTGCCCGAGCGCGGCCAGATCAAGCCCGACCTGCCCCTGCTGTCGATCGGCCTGCGTCCCGCGCCGGACGTCCTGGAAGGAAGCGCCCCGCGATGACCGTGACCCTCGGCACCACCGACCCGACGGTCCAGCTCCGCCTGGACGACGGCTGGTTCACGGTCTGCGGCCTGGGCCGGCTGACCCCGGGGCGCGGCGTGGCCGCGCTGCTGCCGGACGGCCGCCAGGCCGCCGTGTTCCGGGACCGCGCGGACCGCCTCTTCGCCATCGACAACCGCGACCCGTTCGGCGGCGCGGCCGTCCTCTCCCGCGGTCTGACCGGCACCCACCGGGGCCGCCCCTTCGTCGCCTCGCCGCTGCTCAGACAGCGCTTCGACCTGGCCACCGGCCGGTGCCTGGACGACGGGACGGTACGGGTGACCGCCTACGCGGTAAGGACGGTCGCCGCGGGGCCTGCGGGGGCCGTCGTACCGGAACAGGCGATACTTGACTGATCGTTCCTGCGCGCGGGCGAGACGGAGGGGGACCACGCGGAGCGGGTCCGTGCCACCCTGCCCCTGGGCCGGGTCTCCACCACCGAGGAGATCGCGGCGGCCGTGCTGTACCTGGCCTCGGACGACGCCGCGGCGACGGTCGGCACCGACCTGGTGGTGGACGGCGGCGGCTCGCTGTAGCCCTCTCGGCCGGCGCCCGCCTCTCAGATCTCCTTCAGGGCCGTCGCGGTGGAGACCCCGGTGAGCCGCTCCGAGGCCTCCCACAGGCGTCGCGCCATGGTGTCGTCGCGGGTCCAGGGCGCCCGCCAGGACGGGGCCGGGCCGCCGCGCCACATGGCGAGCGAGGGCCCGGTGAAGGAGTCGGGCCGCACGCCGGGCGCGGTGGCCGCGTACAGCGTGGGCAGCGCGCCCGCCTCGGCGGACTGGGCGAAGACCGCGTTCGCGGCGGTCATCGCCCGTTCGGCCCCGCGCCGCCCTTCGGCACGCGGCCCGGCGGTCTGCAGGTTGGTCGCCGCGTACCCGGGATGCGCGGCCGCCGCGACGAGGTCGCCGCCGTGCGCGTCGACGCGCCGGGCCAGCTCGTGGACGAAGAGCAGGTTGGCGCTCTTGGACCGCGCGTAGGCGACCCAGCGCCGGTACCGGCGGGTGCCGCCGAGGTCGTCGAGGTCGATGTTGGCGACGACGTGCATCATGCTGGAGACGGTGACGACCCGGGCGGCCGGAGTGGCCAGCAGGACGGGCAGGAGCAGCCCGGTGAGCGCGAAGTGCCCGAGGTGGTTGACCCCGAACTGGGTCTCGAACCCGTCCGCGGTGATCCCCCGCGGCGGCGCCATCAACCCGGCGTTGTTGACCAGGAGATCGAGCCGGGCGTACGGGAACGAGGCCGCGAAGTCCCGTACCGAGGACAGGTCCGCGAGGTCGAGGCGCCCGAACTCAAGGTACGCGTCGGGTACTTCGGCGGCCATCCGGTCCCCGGCCTCCTGCCCCCGCGCCTCGCTCCGGCAGGCCAGCACGACCCGCGCACCCTTGCGGGCCAGCTCGCGCGCCGTGACGTACCCGAGCCCGCTGTTGGCCCCGGTCACGACGGCGACCCGGCCGGCGAGATCCGGGACGTCGCCGCTGCTCCAGCCGCTGCGCATGAGGACGCCCTCCACAGACGAAATCCGTGCCACGGCCAGCCTACGAGCCTCCGCCGCCCCGGGAGGACGGACACGCGGCCGTACTGCGGCACGTAGGGTGCCGGGGTGATCGGCATTCCGGAGGGGCTGGCGCGCGGCACCGTCGACCGCGAGGGCGAGCCCGGGGCGGCGTGGATCGCCGGGCTCCCCGCGATCGTCGAGGACCTGCTGGAGCGATGGGAGTGCGTACCCGACGGCGAGGTGACGCACGGGGGCGTGGGAGTGGTCGTCCCGGTGCGGCGGCCTTCGGACGCCGGACGGTTCGTCCTCAAGGTGTCCTTCCCGCACCCGGGCAACGTCCACGAACCGGACGCGTTCGAGGCGTGGGAGGGCCGCGGAGCCGTTCTCCTGCACCGGCGGGACGACGCCCGTTTCGCCCTCCTGCTGGAACGGGCCCACATGTCGACGCTGGCGACCCTGCGGCCCGACGACGAGACGGTGGTGCGCGTCGCGGGCCGCCTGAACCACCGCCTGGCCGTCCCCGCTCCCGCGGGCCTGCCGCGGCTCCGGGACCGGGTCGGCACCTGGGTGTCGGAACTGCGCAGGGACGCCGCGCACCTGGCGCACGGGCTACCGTCCCGCGTGGTGGACGCGGCCGTCGCCACCGCCCGTGACCTGGGCAGCGACCAGCCCGACACGCTCGTCCACGGCGACCTGCACGCACGGAACATCCTGCGGGCGGACCGGGAACCGTGGCTGGCGGTCGACCCGAAGGGCTGGGCGGGGGATCCGGCGTACGACGGCGGCACGCTGCTCAAGTCCCGCGCGCTGTCCCTGATGGGAGCCGACGACCTGACCAGGACGGTCGACCGCCTCCTGGACGTCTTCGCGGAGGCCGCGCACCTCGACCGCGAACGCGTGCGGCGCTGGGCGCAGTTCCACGCCGTCCAGGCGTCGTTCCACGGCCGCCGGCACGGCTTCCGCGTCGCACGCGGCGGCCCTCGGCTGGACCGCGTCACGCGGTTCGCCGACGCCTTGGCGACATCGCTGACCGGCTAGGCGCCCCGGTTCGTCAGCGGCGGCCGCCGAACTCCCACCGGTAGACCTCCGTCTGCGCGTACCGGTGCGGCGCCAGGACGGTCTGGGCGCGGGCCGGGTCCGGTGCGCGGAGGAGGGCCGCCGTGCCGAGCCAGGTGGACGCGTCGTCGGAGAGCAGCGGGCCGAAGGCGATCAGCTCGTCGTGGTCGATGCCGGACGGGAGGCCGAGGGCGGGGGCGGCGGTCGCGGGGGGCTGCTGGGGGGCCAGGCCCAGTACCAGGTAGCGGTCGTCGCCGGTCCGGCCGCCGGGGAAGTCCGCCATGGTGCGGCCCAGCAGGTTGTGCCAGCGGCGCAGCAGCACGTCCCGGTAGACGCCTGCCTGGTGGTTGGGCTCGTCGAAGGCGAAGGCGCGCGCGGCGGCCGGATCCGGCAGGCCGACGATGTGCACACTGCCGGCGAGGGTCTCGCCGTCGGCGGTGAAGGCCGGCCCGCGGGCGATCAGCTCGGCCTCGTACCGGTCCATGTAGGACCAGTGCTCCTCCGTCAGCTCCCGGCGCAGCGGGAGGGAACCGGCCCGGTCACGGTGGTAGCAGAAGAACTCCATGGCCGAGGACCCTGCCGTACCCGCGGCGGCGCCTCAACAGGATTCCCGGCGGCCGCGCCCGCGCCCCGCCGCGGGGGCGGGCGCGGTCAGGACCCGACGGCCCCGCGCAGCAGCAGGTCGATGAGGCGGCTCGCCAGTTCGCGTTGTTCCTCGCTCGCCGCCACCAGGCTGATCCCGCCGAGCGCCATCAGCACGTCACGCGCGTCGCCGTCGGACCGCGGCACCGGCACCGGCCGCCGCCCGCTGACCGCCGGGGCGTCCGCCGCGGCCGCACCGGATCACAGGACGCGCCGCAGCGCCTCCGGCGTGAGATCGGCGAGCGTCGGATACCCGTCGACGGCCATGATCAGGTCGGCCTCCGCCAGCAGGGCGCGCAGCACGTGGACCAGGCCGGGTTCACCGCCGAGGGCGAGACCGTACGCGTACGGCCGGCCGACGCCGACGGCGGTCGCGCCCAGGGCCACGGCCTTGACGACGTCCGCCCCCGTGCGCACGCCCGAGTCGAACAGCACCGGCAGCCCGTCGGCGGCCTCGACCACGACGGGCAGCGCGTCGAGGGCGGGCAGGCCGCCGTTGGCCTGCCGGCCGCCGTGGTTGGAGCAGTAGACGCCGTCCACGCCGGCGTCCTTGGCCCGGCGGACGTCCTCCGGGTGGCAGAGGCCCTTGAGGATCAGCGGCAGGCCGGTGATCGACCGCAGCCAGGGCAGGTCGTCCCAGGTGAGCGGGTTGCCGAAGACGCCGGCCCACAGGGCGACCGCGGCCTGCGGGTCGGCCTCGGGGCTCCGGCCGCCGAGCAGCGAGCGGAAGACGGGATCGCTGGTGTAGTTGGCCAGGCAGTTCCCGCGCAGCTGCGGGAAGTTGGACGTGGCCAGGTCCCGGGGACGCCAGCCGGTGATCCAGGTGTCCAGGGTGACCACGATCCCCTTGAAACCGGCCTGCTCGGCCCGGTGCACCAGGCTCTCGGCCAGCCCGCGGTCGGTGGGCGTGTAGAGCTGGAAGAGGCCCGGGGTGTCGCCGAACTCGGCGGCGACCTGCTCCAGCGGGTCGACGCTGAGCGTGGAGGCGACCATCGGCACGCCGGTACGGGCGGCCGCGCGCGCGACCGCGAGATCACCGTGACCGTCCTGCGCGCACAGCCCGATCACCCCGACCGGAGCCATGAACAGCGGGGCGGGCAGCCGCATCCCGAACAGGTCGACGGACAGATCCCGGTCCTTGGCCCCCACCAGCATGCGCGGCACCAGACCCCAGCCCTCGAACGCGTCGACGTTGGCCCGCTGGGTCCGCTCGTCGCCCGCGCCGCCCGCGACGTACGACCGCACGGAGGCGGGCATCGCGGCCTGGGCCAGGGGCTCCAGATCGTCGTACGTCATCGGGAACGGCGGCACCACCCCGCTCAGCCCGTCGAGGTAGATCTCGTTCTGGTAGTCGGCGAACGCCATGGATCCAGACCTCCTTCAGCCCCGCCCGCCGGTCGCGGGCCCGTGGGTCCACAATGGAAGAGTGACGCGGCTAAGCCCCGAAACGCAGGATTCTCGCTCCATCGGCCCGCATGCGCAGGATGCTGTCCCGGCTCTCCTGAGCGAGGACGAGCTGGCGCTGATCAACGCCCTCCAGCTGCGCCCGCGCGCCTCCTGGACCGAACTCGGCCGCGTCCTGGACGTCGACCCCGTCACCGTGGCCCGCCGCTACGAGCGGCTGCGTGAGCAGGGCACCGCCTGGGTCGGCTTCTCCCCCGGCCCGCGCCTGCTCGAACAGATCTGTGTGGCGTACGTCGTGATCGACTGCGCGCCGGGGACGACGGCCCGGGTCGCGGAGGTCCTCGGCCGGCACCCGCACCCGGTCACCATCGAACGCACCGCCACCGGCCACGACCTGCTGGCCACGGTCGCCACCCGGGACCTGTCGGCCCTGTCCCGCTACACCCTCGACCGGCTCCCGCACCTGCCCGGCATCACCGCCGTACGGTCCCGGGTGGTCACCCACATGTTCACCGAGGGCGGTCACTGGCGCATCGCGGCCCTCGCCCCCGCCCAGCGCGCCCGCCTGACGCCCCCTCCGGTCCCGTCCGCCGGCGCGCCGCGCACCGCCGGGGCCACGCCCGTCGACCGGGCGCTGATCACCCACCTCGCGCGGGACGGCCGTATCTCCTACCAGGCGCTGGCACGGCAGCTGGGCGTCAGCCTGTCCACCGCCAAGCGCCGCATCGAGCACCTCACCCGCAGCGGTCTGCTCCGCTTCCGCTGCGACTTCGCCCGTCCCCTGGGCGGCTGGCCGGTCGCCGTGACGTTCTGGGCCAAGGTGCCGCCCGCCGATCTCCCGCACGTCGGGCAGTCCGTGATCCGTCTCCCCGAGACCCGCAACTGCGCGGCGGTCAGCGGTCCCGAGAACCTCGTGCTCCAGGCCACGCTGCACTCGCTCGCCGACATCCCCCGCCTGGAGAGCCAGTTGGCCACGGCCCATCCGGCGCTGGACATCGCCGACCGGGTCGTCACGCTGCGCCAGGACAAACTCCTCGGCCGCCTCCTGGACCCCTACGGCCGCTCCACCGGCGTCGTACCGGCAGACCTGTGGGCGGAGCCGGCGCTGTGATCCGCGGTCAGCCCCGCGGCGCGGCGACGGACCTGGTCCATCCCACCGAGAGCCCCCAGGATCCGGTCGTCCTGGACGTCACGGACACGGAAACGTTTCTGTACTCGCGGTAGAGAACGCTCTCGTCGTGCTGCCCCGGGTCGCCGTCGGCGCACACGGTGGAGGAGGACACCAGAGAGCCGACCGTGACCTCGACGGTCCCGGACCCCGAGCAGACCACGCCGACCTCCAGGGTTCCCCGCCGGATGTCCGGGATCACCGGGAACACGTGGGGCCGGGTCCTGCCGCCCGCCGCGACGAACGTCCGCTGCACGTCGACGAGCTGAGGCGGAGTACGCGGGTCACCGGAGGCGGTGGGCGTGGCCGAGGGGACGGACGGAGCGGCCTGGGCCGGTGTCCCGCTCGCGGCGGGGCGGCCGGCGGCCGGTGCCGTGGCGGTGCAGCCGGTCAGCACGAGAAGGACGACCGGAACGGCGATTCCCGCTCTGCCCAAGAGTTACCCCCGTACGTACGCGGGCACGCGGCCCGTCCCCTTGTCGCGCGTAAAGTAGCAGGTGAAGGTGGAGGGGGATGCTGCCATGGGTACGTCGAACGCGCGGTGGGCCGGTCCGGGTCCGACGAGTCCCGAGGAGATGATCGCGGAGGCGCGCAAGGCGTTCTTCGTGATGTTCACGCTGCTGGCCGTCGTCTGGCTGGTCCAGCTCGCCAACGCCGCCGGCCACTACGCCCTGTCCCGGCACCACGCCGTGGTCTCCGGCGACGTGCGCACGCTCCCCGACATCCTGGTCGCGCCGCTGCTGCACTGGAACTGGGCGCACATCGAGAGCAACTCCGGCCCGCTGTTCGTCTTCGGCTTCCTCGCCGCCTACCGCGGGGTCCTGCGGTTCCTCGCGCTGACCCTGCTGATCGCGGTGAGCAGCGGTGCGGTGGTCTGGTTCTTCGAGAAGGGCGACGTGGCCACGGTCGGCGCCAGCGGCCTGATCTTCGGATACTTCGGTTACGTCGTCGTGCGCGGCCTCTTCGACCGGCACCTGATCGACACGCTGATCGGGATCGTGATGGGCGCGTCCTTCGCCTACCTGCTGACCGTGGCCGTACCCGGCACACCGGGCGTGAGCTGGCTCGGACACCTCGGCGGCCTGCTCGGCGGCCTCCTGGGAGCCTGGCTCCTCCGCAACCGCCGCCCCCGCCCCGACGACCGCACCCCCCGCCCGCTCACCGACGCCACCCCCCGACCCCGCGCCGCCCTCCACAAGGAACTCGACGACCTCGGCCTCCTCTGACGTGGCTGGGGCGCGGTCTTGAAAACCGCTGCGTTCTCGACTCCCCGCCGGCGCGACCTGCGGCAAGCCGGTCGGCAACGGGATGTCAGTACCGATTGCGGCTGAGGCCGGCAGCTCGACGGCTGCTCGATAACGTGCAGGCTGTGAATCCTGACAGTGAGGACCTGAGCCCGAGAAAGCTCGCGCCCAGCGAGGTCGACCGTCTGCGTCGGCTCGCTGAGCGGGTGCGGCAGGATCTGTCTGCCTCTGGCCTGACCGTTCACGCCACCGCCGAACACGACCCCCTGCCCTATGAAGGGGGCGGCTGGATCGAGCTAGATGACCTCGATGACGCCGGAGGGGGCGTCTGGCTTCACTGGCGGCTGCACCCTCGGGTACGGGAAGCGATTCGGGCCGCGTTCAAGCACGCGCAGGTTGATGATCCTTTCCTGAAGGTCGCCAGCCAGACCTACGCGTCCACGGTCACGGCAGTCCTCGCCACGCTGGCGGCACTTGGCTACGAGGCTGAGCGGAGCAGGGATGACTACCGCCCGCATGCCGTACGCGTGCTTGCGCACCCCGACATCCACGCGTGACGCCGATGACCACCTGATGGCCAACGAGGCTTCGTTGTCCTGGTCTTTGTCCAGTGCACCCATGGCCAGCACCGTTCGTGGACGTACGCGCACCCCGTGTGACCTGCTCCGCGAACCCAAGCGAACGCCCCCGGACGCCCGCGCGGACAGTTGGAAGGCGTGTTGGGCGCAACAGGGCCGGACCGCTGTGGCGCTGGCGCGCGACGGGGTGCAGCCGCACCGGGAGGGCACAACGAGGGCACAACGGCATCACGCGGGGTCAACGGCAGCCAACGAAGACAAACGGCATTTTCCCTGGTCAGCACCCTAGCTTGACGGCCTCCGCAGCTCATGCCCGAAGGGGCGGCACCCCCGCACAGGGTGCCGCCCCCTTCTTGCGTGCCGGGGCCGTCGTCCATCGGTCTTGAGGGTCGGGGACGGACGACGGACCCGGGGTCCGTCAGCGGTGGTCGCTGCCCTCCGACTGGGTTGCCGCGCGGCCCGCTTCCAGGCGGGCGACCGGGATGCGGAACGGGGAGCAGGAGACGTAGTCCAGGCCCACCTCGTGGAAGAAGTGGACGGACTCCGGGTCACCGCCGTGTTCGCCGCAGACGCCGAGTTTGAGGTCGGGGCGGGTGGCGCGGCCGGCCTCGGCGGCCGACCTCACCAGGGAGCCGACGCCGTCGCGGTCGATGGTCTCGAAGGGGGAGACGCCGAAGATGCCCTTCTCCAGGTACGCGGTGAAGAAGGAGGCCTCGACGTCGTCGCGGCTGAAGCCCCAGACGGTCTGGGTGAGGTCGTTGGTGCCGAAGGAGAAGAACTCGGCGGCCTCGGCGATCTGGCCGGCCGTCAGCGCGGCCCGCGGGAGTTCGATCATCGTGCCGATGGCCAGCTTGAGGCTGGTGCCCGTGGCCTGCTCGACCTCCGCGATGACCTGGTCGGCCTCCTCGCGGACGATCTCCAGCTCCTGGACGGTGCCGACGAGCGGGATCATGATCTCGGCGCGCGGGTCGCCCTTGGCGTTCCTGCGTTCGGCCGCGGCCTCGGCGATCGCGCGGACCTGCATGGTGAACAGGCCGGGGATGACCAGGCCGAGGCGTACGCCGCGCAGGCCCAGCATCGGGTTCTGCTCGTGCAGGCGGTGGACGGCTTGGAGGAGGCGGAGTTCGTTCTCGTGGGGTTCCTGGCGGGACTCCGCGAGGGCCACCCGGACCGAGAGCTCCGTGATGTCCGGGAGGAACTCGTGCAGCGGCGGGTCGAGGAGACGGACCGTCACCGGAAGGCCGTCCATCGCCGAGAAGAGTTCGACGAAGTCCTTCTTCTGGAGCGGGAGCAGGGCCTGCAGGGCCTCCTCGCGGTCCTCCTGGGTGTCCGCCAGGATCAGGCGCTCCACCAGTTCGCGGCGGTCGCCGAGGAACATGTGCTCGGTGCGGCACAGGCCGATGCCCTGGGCGCCGAAGCGGCGGGCGCGCAGCGCGTCCTCGGCGTTGTCGGCGTTGGCGCGCACCCGCAGCCGGCGCTTGCGGTCGGCGAACGCCATGATCCGGTGCACGGCCTCGACGAGTTCGCCGGCGTCCTGGGCGCCCGCGTGCATGCGGCCCTCGAAGTACTCGACGACCGGGGACGGCACGACCGGGACCTCGCCCAGGTAGACCTTGCCGGAGGAGCCGTCGATGGAGATGACGTCGCCCTCCTCGACCACCTGGCCGCCGGGGACCGTCATCCGCCGGCGCTTGGTGTCGACCTCCAGCTCCTCCGCGCCGCACACGCAGGTCTTGCCCATGCCGCGGGCGACGACGGCCGCGTGGGAGGTCTTGCCGCCGCGGGAGGTCAGGATGCCCTCCGCCGCGATCATGCCGTCGAGGTCGTCGGGGTTGGTCTCGCGGCGGACCAAGATGACCTTCTCGCCGGAGCGGGACCACTTGACGGCGGTGTACGAGTCGAAGACCGCCTTGCCGACGGCCGCGCCCGGCGAGGCCGCGATGCCCCGGCCGGCCTGCTGCGCCTTCGCCTGCTCGTCGAAGCGCGGGAACATCAGCTGCGCGAGCTGGGCGCCGGTGACGCGCTGCAGGGCCTCCGTCTCGTCGATCAGGCCCTGGTCGACCAGCTGGGTCGCGATGCGGAAGGCGGCGCCCGCGGTGCGCTTGCCGACGCGGGTCTGGAGCATCCACAGCCGGCCGCGCTCGATGGTGAACTCGATGTCGCAGAGGTCCTTGTAGTGGTTCTCCAGCGTCTCCATGATCTGCATCAGCTGGTCGTACGACTTCTTGTCGATGGTCTCCAGCTCGGCGAGGGCGACCGTGTTGCGGATGCCCGCGACGACGTCCTCGCCCTGCGCGTTCTGGAGGTAGTCGCCGTAGACGCCCTGGTGGCCGGAGGCCGGGTCGCGGGTGAAGGCGACGCCGGTGCCGGAGTCGGGGCCGAGGTTGCCGAAGACCATCGTGCAGACGTTGACCGCGGTGCCGAGGTCGCCGGGGATGCGCTCCTGGCGGCGGTAGAGCTTGGCGCGGTCGGTGTTCCAGGAGTCGAAGACCGCGCGGATGGCGAGGTCCATCTGCTCGCGCGCGTCCTGGGGGAAGTCCCGGCCGGCCTCGGCCTTGACGATCTTCTTGAACCTGGTGACCAGCTTCTTGAGGTCGGCCGCCTCCAGTTCGGTGTCGACGGTGACCTTCTTGGCGTCCTTCGCCGCGTCGAGGGCCTCCTCGAAGAGTTCGCCGTCGACGCCGAGGACGGTCTTGCCGAACATCTGGATGAGGCGGCGGTAGGAGTCCCACGCGAAGCGGTCGTCGCCGGCCTGCTTGGCGAGGCCCTGCACGGACTTGTCGGAGAGACCGATGTTCAGGACGGTGTCCATCATGCCGGGCATGGAGAATTTCGCGCCGGAACGGACGGAGACCAGGAGCGGGTCGTCGGCCTGGCCGAGCTTCTTGCCCATCCGCTGCTCCAGGGCGTCGAGGTGCGCACTCACCTCGTCACGCAGTGCCACCGGTTCCTCGCCGCTGTCGAGGTAGACCTTGCAGGCTTCCGTCGTGATCGTGAAGCCGGGGGGAACGGGGAGGCCGAGGTTGGTCATCTCGGCGAGGTTCGCGCCCTTGCCACCCAGGAGGTCCTTGAGGTCCTTGTTTCCCTCGGTGAAGTCGTAAACGAACTTCGCTACGTGGGGTTCTTTGTTTTCCGACACGGGTCTCGACTCCCTGAAGGACGCGATGGCTGCCCTGACGGCGAGGAACATACCCAGATCAAAGGCGTCTGGGTACGTCTACTCGCGTGTCATGCGCTGGTAACCGACCGTCCGCCACCGGATCGAAAGTCAAAGGTTGGCAAGCGGAGTGGCGCACATGTTTTCACTTCTTGAACGCATGACCGCTCAGGGCCGCACTACTTCGCTCACATGAGCAGGCTGGATGCACGTCTGATTTCGATCGATGAACGATCAAGGGGTGGCACCCAGTGCCACCCCTTGGAGAAGTGCAGCCGCTCAAGATCCGCTCATCTGAGCGCAACCCTTATCAAGGGTGGCGAGAATCACGCTGCCACAGACGCCGGGATTTCACCATGCGGACGAGTGACGGACGCCGGAAACGGACGGAGACCCCGCCGTCGTCGCACCGCCCCGGCCGCTCACATCCCGAGCGCCAGCAACCGCTCCTCCACCCGCTCCGGGGCGTACAGATGCTCCACGACCAGCGCCCCGGCGCCTATCACCCCGGCCCGGTCACCGAGCCGCGAGGTCACGACGTCCAGGTGGGCGGTGGAACGGGGCAGCGCGCGCTGGTACAGCAGCTCGCGCACGCCGGTGAGGAAGGACGTGCCCGCCAGATCCCCGGCGATCATCAGCACCCCCGGGTTCAGCAGGGTCACGACCGTCGCCAGGACGTCCCCGACGCGGCGTCCGGCCTCCCTGGCCAGGGCCGCCGCCTCCGGGTGGCCGGAGGCGAGCAGATCGCGCACATCCGAGCCGGAGGCCGCCGGAACCCCGGCCTCCGCCAGCCGCCGGGCCACCGCGCCGCCACTGGCGACGGCGGCGAGGCAGCCGTACGAGCCGCAGCGGCACTGCGCCTCGGCGCCGACCCGGATGTGGCCGATGTCGCCGGCGCCACCGTCGACGCCCCGGTAGATCGAGCCGTCGACCACCACTCCGGCGCCGATACCCGTGGAGACCTTCACGAGGACGAAGGCCGAGCAGTCCGGGTGGGCGGTGCGCTGTTCGCCGTACGCCATCAGGTTGGCGTCGTTGTCCACCAGGACCGGAACACCCGGCGGCGCGCCCGTGTGCTCGGTGAACGCCCGGGCCATGCGGCCGCGTATGTCGTAGCCGTCCCAGCCCGGCATCATCGGCGGCTGCACGACGCGGCCGGTCTCGGTGTCCACCGGGCCCGGCACCGCGAGGCCGATCCCGCACACCTCGTCCGGCGCGTGCCCGGTCTTCTCCAGCAACTCGGCGAACCACCGGCCGAGTCCGGTGAGCACGACGTCCGGGCCGTCCTGCACGACCAGCGTGCCCGCGTGTTCGGCCAGGATCTCGCCGGTCAGGGTGAGGACGGCGGCCCGGGCGTGGCGGGTCTCCAGGTCGGCGGCCAGCACCACGGCGTGCGCGTCGTCGAATTCGAGGGTGATCGAGGGGCGGCCGCCGAGCGGCGAGTCGACCGGGCCGCCGGCCCCCTCGCGCAGCCACCCGGCCCGGAACAGCCGGTCCAGGCGCAGGCCGACGGTCGCGCGGGAGAGTCCGGTGGCCTGCTGGAGGGCGCCGCGCGTCACGGCCCGTCCGCTGCGCACCAGCTCCAGCAGTTCGCCCGAGCTCGCCTGTCCGCCGCCCTTGCCGGTCCTGCCGGGACGTCCGGTCATGCGCACCCCCTTGTGTTTCTCAAGCTTGCATTACATATTGAGTTTTGCGTGTTAAATAGACGTAACCCTACGGTAGCCACTGCCGAACCCGGCCGGCCGGACGTCTTCGGGGAGCCCCGAGTGGATCGCACTGCCCAGCTCACAGCCCATGCGCTCGGTTCCGGGATCGCATACGATCCGCCGTCCACGCGCGCCCCCGACCCCGTCGGTCCCGGTTCGCTGCACGTCAGGGCGGCTCGGGTACTGGCCGACAACTGGACCGGCGGCTCGACGGTGCCCTCCCGCAGCCTGTATCCGCACCAGTGGTCCTGGGACTCGGCGTTCGTCGCGATCGGCCTCCGGCACCTGTCGCCGCTGCGCGCCCAGACCGAACTGGAGACGCTGCTGGCCGCCCAGTGGGCCGACGGGCGGATCCCGCACATCGTGTTCAACCCCTCCGTACCCCTCGACGCGTACTTCCCGAGCCCCGACTTCTGGCGTTCCTCGACCGCGGGCCGCGCCGCGGGCGCCCCGCGGACCGTACAGACCTCCGGGATCGTGCAGCCACCGGTGCACGCGCTGGCGGCCTGGCTGGTGCACCTCGCCGACCCCGGCCTGTCCCGGGCACGCGGCTTCCTGGCCACCGTCCATCCGCGGCTCGCCGCCTGGCACCGCTACCTGCTGCACCGGCGGGACCTCGGCGGCGGCGGTCTCGCCTCCGTCGTGCACCCCTGGGAACAGGGTATGGACAACAGCCCCTGCTGGGACACGCCCCTGGCCCGTGTCGCGCCCGCTCCGGCGCGCTCCTTCCAGCGCGCGGACCTGGACCACGGCGCCGCCGAGGACCGGCCGACGGACCTGGACTACGGGCGGTACGTACGGCTGGCCGCGGACTACCGGGACGCCGGATACGCGGACCGGCAGCGGGAGTTCGCCGTCGAGGACCCGGCGTTCAACGCGCTGCTCATCGCCTCCGAGCACGCCCTGGCCCACATCGCGCAGGAGTTGGGGGCCGCCGGTACGGCCCGGCACGCGCGCGCGGAGCGGCTGACGGCGGCCCTGGTGGAGCGGCTGTGGGACCCGGAGCGGGAGATCTTCCTCTGCCGGGACCTGCGCGGCGGCCTGATCCCCGAGCGCGGCGTCTCCGGCCTGATCCCGCTGATCGTGCCGGAGTTGCCGCGCGAGATCGCCGCCGCGCTCGTCCGGACGCTGAGCGGCCCGCACTTCGGCACCGGCACGCACCTGGTCCCCAGCTACGACCTGCTCGGCGCGGCCTTCGACCCGCACCGCTACTGGCGCGGCCCGGCCTGGGCGAACACCGGCTGGCTGCTGGAACGGGGACTGCGGCTGCACGGGGAGCGGGAGCGGGCCGACGCGCTCGGCGAGGCGGTCGTCGAGGCGGCCGACGCCACCGGGTTCGCCGAGTACGTCGACCCGTGCACGGGCGAGGCGTGCGGGGCGAGGGGGTTCAGCTGGACCGCGGCGCTCGCCCTCGACCTGCACCGCCGGCAGCACGCACCGCACCACGGACAGCAAAATCACCGACAGCTTCAAAAGATGGACAAGAGCTGACAAAGCGGGGTGCCCTCGGCAGGCGCCTCACGTTCGACCTGTTGACCAGAGGAGGGGACCGGGGATGACGGACCGACATCATCTGCTCGTGCACGGCGCGACGTTCGCCGCCGTGGACGACCGCGGAGACATCAGCGGCGTACGGGGCGGCGGCTCCCCGGACGGGTTGTTCGTACGGGACGCCCGCCACCTCAGCCGCTGGCAGCTGACGGTCGACGGAGCGCTGCCCGAGGTACTGACCCCGGTCTCCGACGGGGACGGCACCCGGTGCGTACTGGTGCCGCGCGGCGGCCGCCAGGAACCGCCCGCGTACACCGTCTTCCGCGAACAGGCCGTCGGCGACGGCTCGTTCGCCGAGTCGCTGCGGATCACCAGCAACCGCCCGGTGCCGACCGCCGTCCGGCTCGCGATCACCGCCGACGCCGACTTCACCGACCAGTTCGAACTCCGCGCCGACCACCGCACCTACACCAAGTCCGGAGCCGTGCGCTCCCGCCAGGTCCTCGCCGACGGCCTGGAGTTCGGCTACCGCCGCGGCGAGTGGCGGTCCTGTACGACGATCAGCGCCGAACCGCCGCCGGACGGCGTCGAGGAGACCGGGACCGGCGCCCGCCGCATGGTGTGGACGCTGGACCTCGCCCCGCACGGCACCACCGAGCTGGTCGTCCGCGTCATCGGGCGCCCGCACGGCGACCGGCGCGCACTGCGCGTCCCGCGCGACCCGGCCGCGCTCAACGAGCAACTTCTCGCCCTGGAGGGCGAGTTCGTCGAGGGCGTGGCCTTCCCGACGGGCTGGCCCGAGCTGGCGGCGGCCTGCGCCCGCGGCCTCTCCGACCTCGCCGCGCTCCAGGTGCCGGCCACCGGCCCGGACGGCGAGGACCTCAAGGTCCCCGCAGCGGGCGCCCCCTGGTTCCTGACCCTGCTCGGCCGCGACGCCCTGATCACCTCCCTGTTCGCCCTGCCGTACCGCCCCCGGCTGGCCGCCGCCACCCTCCCGGCGCTCGCCGCCACCCAGGCCACCGTGGCCGGCGCGCACCCGGTGGCGCAGCCCGGCAAGATCGTGCACGAGGTGCGGCACGGCGAGCTGGCGCACTTCGGGCAGGTGCCGTACGGCCGTTACTACGGTTCCGTCGACGCCACCCCGCTCTTCCTGATCCTGCTCGGCGCCTACGTGGAGCGGACCGGGGACACCGGCATGGCCCGGCGCCTGGAGCGCAACGCCCGTGCGGCCGTCGGCTGGATGCTCGACCACGGCGGGCTGACCTCGCGCGGCTACCTCGTCTACCGCGCGGACAAGGGCGGCCTCGCCAACCAGAACTGGAAGGACTCCCCCGGCGCGATCTGCTCCGCCGACGGCAGCCGGCCGGTGGGGACCGTGATGGCGGCGGGCGCGCAGGGCTACGCGTACGACGCGCTGCGCCGCACCTCCTGGCTGGCACGGACGGTGTGGGCCGACGAGACCTACGCGGCGCTCCTCGAACAGGCCGCGGCGGACCTGCGGGACCGTTTCCAGCGGGACTTCTGGATGCACGGGCCCGCCTTCCCCGCGCTGGCGCTGGACGGCGAGGGCCGCCAAGTCGACGCGCTCGCCTCGGACGCCGGGCACCTGCTGTGGTCGGGGCTGCTCGACAAGGAGTACGGCGAGGAGGTCGGGCGGCGGCTGCTGGAGCCGGACTTCTTCTCGGGGTGGGGGGTCCGGACGCTGGCCGCCGGTCAGGCGGCGTACCACCCGCTGTCGTACCACCGGGGATCGGTGTGGCCGCACGACAACGCGCTCATCGCGCTGGGGCTGGCCCGGTACGGGCTGCACGACGAGGCGCGGGCCGTGGCGCACGGGCTGGTCGACGCGGCGACGGCCGGCGGGCACCGGCTGCCGGAGGTGCTGGCCGGATACGGGCGGGACACGCATCCGGAACCGGTTCCGTATCCGCATGCGTGCGTGCGGGAGTCCAGGTCGGCGGCGGCCCCGCTGGCGCTGCTGACCGCGGTCGGCGGGGCGTAGCGTCCCCCGTGGCCCGCCGCCTCGCGTGAGGCGCGCTGTATTTGCCCCTTGTTTGCCGAAAGACCTGAACAGGGGCCTTGTGAGGGCCGTACGGAATGACGGCGGGGCCGGATCTCCTCGGCGCCGGCCCGCCGTCTCCGTTCCACGGGTCTCGCACGGAAGGACCTCCGGGTTGCCTCAGCACACGAGCATTCGCCAGTCATCGGACACGTCCTCGGGGCCGTCCGAACGCGAGGCCGCACCGGCGGAGTCCGAGGCCCCGGCGCCGGAGAGCACCGACGCGGCCGCCGGACCGGAACCGGCCGAGCCGGAAACCGCTTCGGAACCCGCTCCGGGATCCGCTCCGGGATCCGCCCCGACGTCGGACACGACGACCGCCGTTCCCGGTGCGCCGGCCGCCGATACCGCGACCGCCGCCGAATCGGCGGACGCCGAGCCCGAAACGGCGGACGTCACGCCGGGAATGGCGGACGCCACGCCCGGGACGTCCGGCGCCACGCCCGGGACGTCCAGCGCCACGCCCGGGAATGCGGAGGCCGAGCCCGAAACGGCTGAGGCCAAGTCCGAAACAGCTGAGGCCAAGTCCGGAGCAGCCGAGGCCAAGTCCGGAGCCGAGTCCCAGTCCGGAGCCGAGTCCGAGGACGGTCCGGCGGTGCCCGAGTCCGAGGCCGCCGTCTCCGAGGCCGGGGGCCGGGCCGACGCGGACACCGGTGCCGATGCCAGTGCCGTCACCGACACCGACGCCGGGGCCGACGGCGCGCGCGAGGAAAAATCCGCGGAGGACGCGCGCGGGCGGCGGCGCGGGTGGGCCGCCTGGAGCGGGCGGGTACGGGTGCGGCGGGCGGCGTGGCGGGACGCTCATCCCGGTGCCGCCGCCGCGATCTCCGTCGGGATCACCGTGCTCTGCGCCGCGCTGGTGATCGCCGCGCTGGTGATGCCGAACACCCTGGTCGGGCTCGGCCCGGCGAAGTTCCTGCGGATCCCGTCCGAGGGGATCGTCGCGGCGGCCGTCGCGCTGGCGCTGCCCCGGCGGCCCCGTGTCGTGCTGGCCGCGGTGTTCGGCGTCGTGCTCGGCGCGCTGACCCTGATCAACTTCCTCGACATGGGGTTCACCGAGTACCTCGGCCGGAGCTTCAACGCGATCCTGGACTGGAGCCTGCTCGGCGACGCGGAGTCCTACCTGGAGGACACCCTCGGAAAGACGGCCACCGTCGCCGTCAGCGTCGGCGCCGTCGTCCTCGTGGTGCTGCTGTGCGTGCTGCTCGCCCTGGCCACGGTCCGGCTGAGCAATCTGCTCGCCCGGCATCAGCGGCAGGCCACCCGGGGCACGCTGATCGCCGGTGTCGTCTGGATCACCTGCTCGTCCTTCGGCCTCCAGATCGCCGGCGGGGTGCCGCTCGCCTCCGACCGCACCGCGAACGCGCTGGAGATCAAGGCCCGTCAGGTCCGCGACACCCTGCACGACGAGGCCGAGTTCCGGAAGGTCGCCAAGGTGGACGCGTTCGGGAACACCCCGGCCGACCAACTGGTGCCCGACCTGCGCGGCAAGGACATGATCTTCACGTTCATCGAGAGCTACGGCCGCAGCGCCATCGAGGACCCGATCGAGGCGCCCGGGGTGGACAGCACCCTCGACGCCCAGACCAAGGCGCTCGCCAAGGCCGGCTTCGCCGCCAAGAGCGGATGGCTGACGTCGGCGACCTACGGCGGCAGCAGCTGGCTCGGGCACTCCACGACCATGTCGGGGCTGTGGGTGAGCAACCAGCAGCGCTACCGGACGGTCATGGCAAGCGACCACCTCAGCATCACCAAGGCCTTCCAGAAGACCGGTGACTTCGACACGGTCGGCGTGATGCCGGGCATCCAGAAGGGCTGGCCGGAACAGAGCTACTACGGCCTGGACAAGGTCTACAACGCCTTCCAGCTCGGCTACCAGGGGCCCAAGTTCAGCTGGTCGACGATGCCCGACCAGTACGCGCTCCAGCAGTTCCAGGAGCGGGTGCACAGCAAGAAGCCGGCCGACGGCAAGTCGCGGATGTCGTTCCTGATCCTGACCTCCAGCCACCAGCCGTGGGCGCCGATCCCGAAGATGGTGCCGTGGGACCAGCTGGGCGACGGGTCGGTCTTCGACGCCATCCAGAAGGCCGGCAACAAGGCCTCCGACGTCATCGCCGACACCACCAAGTCGCGCCAGGAGTACGGCAAGTCGGTCCAGTACTCGGTGACCGCGCTCTCCCAGTGGCTGCAGCGCTACGGCAACGACGACACGGTGCTGGTCTTCCTCGGCGACCACCAGCCGATCGCCCGGGTCAGCGGCAACCACGCCAGCCGTGACGTGCCGATCGCGATCGTCGCCAAGGACCCGAAGGTGCTGGACGCGATCGACTCCTGGAACTGGACCGACGGCCTGCGCCCGGCGCACGACGCCCCGGTGTGGAAGATGAGCGCCTTCCGCGACAAGTTCCTGACCGCCTACGGCTCCACCCCGCACCCGAAGACGAACTGACGCCGGGAGGAGGCACCGCCGCTCCGGACTCGCCGCCGCTCGGCGGGAAGTCGCCCTTCCCGTACAGCTCGCCCTTGGCGTGGGCCTGGGCCCCGAAGTCCGCGTCGAGACCGCTTGCGGCCTCAGCCGCCCGAGGTGTCCAGTTCCGCGTCCTCGCTGATGCCCGAGCAGTCGTAGGGGTCCTTCAGCCAGCCGTCCGGGAGGACCACGCGGTTGTTGCCGGACGTGCGGCCGCGGGGGCCGTCGGCGCCGGCCGGCCAGGGCTGGTCGAGGTCCAGTTCATCGAGGCCCGCGCGGAGTTCGGCCAGCGAGGAGGTGACGGCGAGGCGTTTGCGCATCTCGCTGCCGACCGCGAACCCCTTGAGGTACCAGGCGACGTGCTTGCGGAAGTCGACGACGCCCTTGGACTCGTCGCCGAGCCATTCGCCGAGCAGGGTGGCGTGCCGGACCATGACGTCGGCGACTTCCTTGAGCGCCGGTCGCGCGATGTCCTGCGGCCGGCCCTCGAAGGCGGCCACCAGGTCCGCGAACAGCCATGGCCGGCCCAGGCAGCCGCGGCCCACCACGACGCCGTCGCAGCCGGTCTCACGGACCATCCGCAGCGCGTCCTCGGCGGACCAGATGTCGCCGTTGCCGAGCACCGGGATCTCCGGGACGTGCTCCTTCAGGCGGGCGATGGACTCCCAGTCGGCGGTGCCGCCGTAGTGCTGGGCGGCGGTGCGGCCGTGCAGGGCGATCGAGGTGACGCCCTCCTCGACGGCGATACGGCCGGCGTCCAGGTAGGTCATGTGGTCGTCGTCGATGCCCTTGCGCATCTTCATGGTGACCGGCATGTCCCCGGCCCCGGCGACCGCCTCGCGCAGGATCGCGCGCATCAGGTTGCGCTTGTAGGGCATGGCCGCGCCGCCGCCCTTGCGGGTCACCTTGGGGACCGGGCAGCCGAAGTTCAGGTCGATGTGGTCGGCGAGACCCTCCTCCGCGATCATGCGGACGGCCTTGCCGACGGTGGCCGGGTCGACGCCGTACAGCTGGATCGAGCGCGGCTTCTCGGTCGCGTCGAAGCGGATCAGCTGCATCGTCTTCTCGTTGCGCTCGACCAGGGCCCTGGTCGTGATCATCTCGCTGACGAACAGGCCCTTGCCCCCGCTGAACTCTCGGCACAGGGTGCGGAAGGGCGCGTTGGTGATCCCGGCCATGGGGGCCAGGACGACCGGCGGCGCCACGGTGTGCGGGCCGATCTGGAGCGGGGTCGTGGACTCGGGCATTCCCCCATTGTCGCGTACGTCGCGCGGTGCTCGGCCGGCCCTGTGGACAACCGTCCCCGGACACCCTCCGTCATGATCATGTAACACTCATTAGTTAGACGCACTATCGACATGGGCGTACGATGGGATCCATGCCCGAGCTGACCCATCGCCGACGCATGCTCGTGCTCGCGATCTGCTGCATGAGCCTGCTGATCGTGAGTCTCGACACCACCGCGCTCAATGTCGGCCTGCCGTCCATGCAGCGCGAACTGCACGCCTCGACCGCCGGTCTGCAGTGGACCATCGACGCGTACACCCTGGTCCTGGCCTCGCTGCTGATGCTGGCCGGATCGACGGGCGACCGGGTCGGCCGCAAGAAGGTCTTCATGACCGGGCTGGTCGTCTTCTCGGTGGGCTCGCTGCTCTGCTCGCTGGCGCCGAACCTCGAACTGCTGATCGTCTTCCGCATGGTCCAGGCGGTCGGCGGCTCGATGCTCAACCCGGTCGCCATGTCGATCATCACCAACACCTTCACCGACCCGCGCGAGCGCGCGCGGGCGATCGGCGTGTGGGGAGCGGTCGTCGGCATATCCATGGCGGCCGGACCGCTGGTCGGCGGCCTGCTGGTGGAGTCGGTCGGCTGGCGCGCGATCTTCTGGGTCAACCTCCCGGTGGGCCTGGCCGCGCTGCTGCTGACGCTGCGCTTCGTGCCGGAGTCGCGGGCGCCGAAGGCCCGCAGGCCCGACCCGGTCGGCCAGGTGCTGGTCATCGCGCTGTTCGGGGCGCTGACGTACTCGATCATCGAGGCGCCGACGGCGAGCGCGTCCACGGTGCTGCCCTTCGCGGCGGTGGCCCTCGCCGCCCTGGCCGGCCTGCTCTTCTACGAGCCGCGGCGCGCCGAACCCCTCATCGACCTGCGGTTCTTCCGCTCCGCGCCGTTCAGCGGGGCCACCGTGATCGCGATCAGCGCGTTCGCGTCGCTCGGCGGCTTCCTGTTCCTGTCCACGCTGTACCTGCAGAACGTGCGCGGCCTGGACGCCCTGCACGCGGGCCTGTGGATGCTGCCGATGGCCGTCCCGATGTTCCTGTGCGCCCCGTTCGCCGGACGCCTGGTCGGCAGCCGGGGCCCACGGCTGCCACTGGTGATCGCCGGTGTGGCGATGACCGGGAGCGCGGTGCTGTTCGCGGCCTTCGAGGCGGAAACCTCGAACACCGCGCTGTTCCTCGGCTACGTCCTGTTCGGCATCGGCTTCGGTTTCGTGAACGCGCCGATCACCAACACGGCGGTCTCCGGGATGCCGAGGTCGCAGGCGGGCGTGGCCGCCGCGGTCGCCTCCACCAGCAGGCAGCTCGGCCAGACCCTGGGCGTCGCGGTGATCGGCGCGGTGCTGGCGTCGGGCATCGGCACGTCGTCGTACCGCGAGACGTTCGTGACCGCCGCCCGCCCCGGCTGGTGGATCCTCGCCGGCTGCGGCCTCGCGGTCCTGGTCATCGGCGCCCTGACGAACGGCCGCTGGGCCCGTACGACCGCCGAGCGCGCGGCCCACCGCCTGGAGTCGGCGGAGATCCGCCAGGTCGTGGGGGCGACGGGCGAGCGGGTCTGACCGCCAGTTGATTCTCGCCGCCGCCCGTGCCCGTGCCCGTGAGTGCCGGCGTCGGATGCCTACTGGGCGCCTGCCTTTAACTGAACGGTCGCGAACCCGGCTGAAGGAGCAGAACACCGAGACGGGCGATGGGTCCCGCCTCGCCGGCAACCTTGCTGCCGGGGGGTCTCATGACACTGGTCCGCAAGGATCACGCCGACTCGACCAGTTCGCAGGCCTCGCGGCGCGCCATGGCGCGGGAGCACCGCTTCAGGAGTGGGATCCACTACTGGTCGGGGACTGGCAGACATCCTGGTGACCCTCACGATTGTCCGCGCAGGATCTCGCGGTTACAGTTATTGCAGATGGATTTTTGGTCTGGTCAGTGATCGGAGGCGGCTGTGGCTCGTTCGAGCGTTCTTGCCCGTGCTGAGAAGGTCGAACCGAATCCTTCGCATCAGCGCGCTCTCACCGAGGCTGCCCGCATGGCACCAGAGCAGGTTCAGGTTCTGATGCGCACCTCGGACGGCAGCGAGCTGGCGCTGCCACGGGAACTGGTCCGCATCCTCCTCGCCTCCGCCGACGAGCTTTCTCGCGGGCACGCGGTCACGGTCCTGGCCTCCGAGGTTCAGCTGTCACCTGCTGAGACCGCTGAACTTCTGGGCCTGTCCCGGCCGTTCGTCACTCGCCTGCTTGATGCCGGCGACATCCCATCGACAAATCTGCCGGGAAGCAGTCACCGCGTGGTGCGCCTTGCCGATGTGCTGGCGTTCCAGCAGCGGCGTGAGCGCCGCAGGGAGGGACGGCGCCAGATCGCCGACCTGTTGGGCGATGCCGACTCGGCCAGTTGACACGGTTCCCGCCGCCAGCGGCGAGGCAAAGGGGAAAAGGTGGCACCGCGGGTCTTTGTGGACACCAACGTCCTGTTCCCGTTCTCGGTGATGGACGTGATGCTGGCTCTCACGGAGGACTCCGTTCACGAGATCGTGTGGTCCGAGCGACTCCTCGCGGAGTGGGAGCGGGTCATCGTCCGGGAGGGCAGGCGTTCAGCCGAGTCGGCTGCCGCGGTCGGCCACGCTGTTCGACGCTTCTTCGCTGACTGTGAGATCGCGGCGGCGTCCTACGAGCATCTTGTGGACGAGATGCCTGGCGACGATCCCGACGACCGGCACCATGCGGCGGCAGCGGTGGCCGCAGGTGCCGGCGCCCTGGTCACCTGGAATCTTTCCGACTTCCCTGCGGGTGACCTGGCTCGGCGCGGAGTGCGGGTGATCGACCCTGACTCGTACCTGTGCGGGCTGTACGGCGAGTTACCGGGTGAGGTGGCGGACACGGTGGTCAGGCTTGCCGGAGAGAAGCGCAACCCGCCCGTCACGCTCACTGATGCCATCGCTCGACTCGCGAAAGCCGGTCTGCCCGGCTTCGCCGACCTCCTGACGCAGCATCTCGGACACTGAATCGAGGTTCTGCGATGCCGGATCGCGGACGACTGACTGCCGACACGAAGCCAGCTCCAGGGGTTCCCAGCTCGAATGGGCACGGGTCCGGCACAGCTGCGCCGCCAAGCAGTTCGGCGAGTTCCCTTGGATCGTTCGGAGTCACTCCGTGTCGGTGACGCGGGGCCGCCTCCGCCGCCGAGTCCGTGCGTGGCAAGCGAAGGTGATGGAGGCGTCGGCACTCTCGGAACGCCGCATCAGGAGGGCGAGTGCGGCCGCTCGGGCCCCGTGGTCGGGGTCAGCAGGAGTGGAGCATGCGTTGGTGGCGGGTTCGTACTGCCTGGGCGAGCGTGCCCAGGGCCAGGGACTGGAGTAACGCCGATATGGCGAGTACCGCGGCGAAGGACCATGTCGGGCCGGTCGTCGTGCCCCATGCCGTGCGGCCCAGGGCCGCGACGAGCGGGAAGGACGGGAAGGTGACCAGGGGCGGCCAGAGCCAGGCGAAGTCCTGTTCGGGGCCTTCGGCGGCGGCCGGGGAGTCGGCCGCCGCCTTGGCGACGACCACGGCGACCACGGCGAGGTAGGCCACCGAGACCCGGTTGGTGAGCGTCAGTCGGACAAGGGTGCGCGCAGGGCCGGTCGTCATCGGTGTCCCCCCGGGGCCGGTCGTCGGTTCGGCTTCGTCCCTGCATCGTCTGCCGACGGCGGCGCGCTGTCCTGAGTACCCGTACTCAGTCCCGTTCGGCGGCGACCGCCAGCGCGTGGAGCTGTTCCAGCCGCTGCCGGGACTCGTCGTCCGTCGGCGTGTAGGTGACCAGGCGCGCACCGGTCTCGCGGGTCAGCCACAGGTCGGTGTGGTCCAGGGAGAGGAAACCGACGTACGGGTTGAGGAACTGCTTGGTTCGGGTGCGCAGGTCCACCACCTCATAGCGCTCCCAGTTCGCGCGGAACTCAGGGGACTCCGTGGTCAGCCGCTTGACCAGCATCTTCCAGGCGGGCTCGGCGAGATGGCCGGCCATCGAGGCACGGAGTTTGGCGGCCATCAGACGGCGGGTCTCCTCCAGGTTCACGATCGACCTGCGCCAGTCGGGGTTGGTGTAGACGAGGATCATGCAGTTGCGGTCCTCGGGCGGTACCGCTTCGAGGTCGCCCATCAGGCGGCCGTAGGTCCGGTTGTGGGCGAGGATGTCGTAGCGGCTGTTCTGGATGGTGGCCGGGAAGGGTTCCAGGGCGCGCAGCATCTGGTGCAGCGCCGGGGTGACGCCGGTGCAGTGGGCGGCCGGGGTCGGGTCGGCGGCGCCGGCCAGCTGGAAGAGGTGGGCGCGTTCGCTGGCGTCCAGCAGGAGGGTGCGCGCCAGGGCGTCCAGGACCTGCACGGAGACCTGGATGTCGCGGGCCTGTTCGAGCCAGGTGTACCAGGTGACGCCGACCGCGGAGAGCTGCGCGACCTCCTCGCGGCGCAGGCCGGGCGTGCGGCGGCGGGTGCCGTGCGGCAGGCCGACCTGCTCCGGGGTGATCCGCTCGCGACGGCTGCGCAGGAACACGGCCAGTTCGCTGCGCCGGACGCCGACGGCGCTGCGGGCCGCCGAGGCCGCCGAATCCGCCGGGACCGGCGTCGTCGTGCGAACCGGAACCGTGTCGTGCGCCGAGGTCGTCATGGTTCCAGCCTGCCGCGTCGCGGATCCTGTTGCCAGGTACTTCTTCTACCAGGACAAGAAGACTCTGGTACCCCTCTGAGCGCCGGAGCAGGCTCGGGGTCATGACCGAAACCGTCACCACGGCGGCCGTGCGCCCGCCGTCCGCGCCACCCGCGCTCGGCGGGCCGGGGCTGTTCACCGTCCTGCTGGCCGCGGCCCTGCCGCTCGTCGACTTCTTCATCGTCAACGTCGCCCTGCCCACCATCGGAACCGACCTGCACGCGAGCGAGGCGGTCCTGGAGCTCGTCGTCGCCGGGTACGGCGTCGCCTACGCCGTCCTGCTCGTGCTCGGCGGGCGGCTCGGCGACCTGTTCGGCCGCCGCCGGCTCTTCCTCGCCGGCATGGCCGCGTTCGGGCTGACCTCGCTGGCCTGCGGACTCGCGCCCGGCGCCTGGTCGCTGGTGGCCGCCCGGGTCGCCCAGGGCGCCGCCGCGGCCGCGATGCTCCCCCAGGTCCTCGCCACCATCCAGGCCGCGACCAGCGGCGGCCGCCGTGCCAAGGCCATGAGCCTGTACGGCGCCACCGCCGGCCTGTCGATGGTCGCCGGGCAGATCCTCGGCGGCGTGCTCGTGGCCGCCGACATCGCCGGCACCGGCTGGCGCGCCGTGTTCCTCGTCAACGTGCCGGTCGTCGCCGTCGGGCTGGTGCTCGGGGCGCGGCTCGTGCCGGAGACGCGGTCGCAGCGGCCCGAGCCCGTCGACGGGCCCGGCACCGTGCTGCTCGCCCTCTCCCTGCTGACCCTGCTCGCCCCGCTCACGGAGGGCCGGGCGGCGGGCTGGCCGCTGTGGACCTGGCTGTCGCTGGCCGCGTTCCCGGCGGTGGCCTGCGCGTTCTACGCCGTGGAGCGCCGCGCCGACCGGGCCGGCCGGACCCCGCTGGTCCCGCCGAGTCTGTTCGCCCTCGCCTCGCTGCGGCGGGGTCTGGTGCTCATGGTGCCGTTCTCCGTCGGCTTCAGCGGGTTCATGTTCGTGATCGCCGTGGCCCTGCAGAGCGGGGAGGGTCTGGGCCCGGTCCCGGCGGGGCTGGCCCTCGCGCCGATGGCCGTCGCCTTCCTGTTCGTGTCCCTGGCCGGGCCGCGGCTGATCGCGCGGTACGGCAGCCGGGTGGTGACGGCGGGATCGGTGCTCCAGGGGATCGGCGTCGTCCTGATCGTGCTGGCCGTCCGGCGGGACTGGCCGCACCTGGACTTCGCCGGGCTGCTGCCCGGGGTCGCGGTCGCCGGTGCGGGGCAGGCGCTGCAGTTGCCGAATGTGCTGCGGCTGGTGATGTCGGAGGTGCCGGTGGGGCGGGCGGGGGTGGGGAGCGGGGTGATGGTCACCACGCAGCAGTCGGCGTTGGCGTTGGGTGTGGCGACGCTCGGGACGCTGTTCCTGTCCCTGGTTCCGCATCACGGGTTCCGGGATGCGCTGGTCGTGGCGCTGTTGGTGCAGTTGGGGCTGGTGGTGGTGACGGGGGTGTTGAGTTTGCGGTTGCCGCGTGCGGTGGGGTGAGCCGTGGGTGGGTGGATGGGGGTGAGGCTGGGGGCGGTGCGTGTCGGTCGGGTGCGGTGCCGACGTGGCCGGTCGCGCAGTTCCCCCGCGCCCCTACCAAGCCGGGCTGAGCACGTGTGCCCGGTGCCGCGCCGTCGTGGCCGGTCGCGCAGTTCCCCGCGCCCCAATCAAGCCGGGCTGAGCACGTGTCCCCGGTGCAGCGCCGTCGTGGCCCGTCACGCAGTTCCCCGCGCCCCTTCGGGGCTCGGCCGGGCCTCGGGGTGCGTGGTTGTGGGCGCTCCTTCTGGAGGGTCAGGGGGTTGTCGTGTGGGGGAGTTCGAACCAGACGATCTTGCCTGTGCCCAGGCGGGTGGTGCCCCAGCGGCGGGCCAGGCGGTTGACCAGGAACAGGCCCCGGCCGTGCTCCTCCTCCGGTGAGGCCCGGCGCGGCCGGGGCAGTTGCGGGACGTCGTCGCCGACCTCGCAGCGCACCACGTCGGTGCGCAGCAGCCGCAGGGTGATCGGCCGGGAGGCGTGCCGTACCGCGTTGGTGACGATCTCGCTGACCAGGAGTTCGGCGGTGTCGCTGAGGTCGTCGAGGCCCCAGCCGGCCAGGGCCTGGCGGGTGAGCCGGCGGGCCCGGCCGGGGCTGCCGACCTCCGGTTCGAGGGTCCAGTAGGCGACGTCGCTGGGCGCGATGCCGTCGAAGCGGGCGGCGAGCAGGGCGATGTCGTCGTCACGGTCGCCGGGGCCGAGCATGTCGAGGACCTCGTCGCACAGCGCCTCCAGGGGAGGCGGCCGGTCGGGGCCGGTCAGCTGGGCGGTGGCGGCGAGGCGTTCCCGCAGCTGCTCGATGCCGGTCCACACGTCGCGCAGCCGGGACTCGACCAGGCCGTCGGTGTACAGGAGCAGGGTCGCCCCGGCGGGCGCGTCCAGTTCGACGGCCTCGAAGTCGATGCCGCCGACGCCGATCGGGGCGCCGGGCGGCACCGCGAGGACCTCCGTCTTGCCGCCGGGGTGCAGCAGGATCGGCGGCGGATGGCCGGCGTTGGCGACGGTGATGCGGTGCGAGACCGGGTCGTAGACGACGTACAGGCAGGTCGCCATGCGGTCGGTGCCCAGGCGCTGGGCCTGCTCGTCGAGGTGGTGCAGCACCTCCTGCGGGGGCAGGTCGAGGCCGGCCAGGGTCAGCGCGGTGGTGCGCAGCTGGCCCATCACGGCGGCGGAGGTCATGGAGTGCCCCATGACGTCCCCGACGACGAGGGCCACCCGGCTGCCGGGCAGCGGGATCGCGTCGTACCAGTCGCCGCCGACACGGGCCGTCTCGGCGGCGGGCAGGTAGCGGACGGCCAGCCGGACGCCGGTGGGCCGGGGCAGGGAGTGCGGCAGCATCGCGCGCTGCAGCCGGTCGGCGATGAAGGCCTCGCGGCTGTAGAGGACCGCCTTGTCGACGCCGAGCGCGGTGTGGGTGGCCAGCTGGGCGGCGACCAGCAGATCGGCGGGTTCGAAGGCGGGACGTTCCGGGCGGCGCAGGAAGACCACCGCACCGGTGACGCGGCGGCGGCCGCGCAGCGGGGCGAGGATCGCGTGCATGCCGGACCAGCCGTTCAACGCGCTGTCCTCGCCGACGAGTTCACTCAGCGCGGTGCGGGTGGCCCGGTCGTCGGCGAAGACCGGCCGGACCCCGCGCAGCACCTCGGCGAGCGCGCCGCCGGGCACCACCTCGCTCCAGTCGCCGGCGTCCAGGTCGTCCTGCTCGTCGTCGACGGCCTCGGCGGGCCAGACCAGGCCCTCGGCGCCGGGGCCCTTGATCCGGTCGGTGCGGCGCAGCCGCAGCACGGCCGGTCCCGCGGGGCGTTCGTCCCCGACCGGGAGCGGGTCGCGCAGGTAGACGAGGGCCGCGTCCGCGTAGGTCGGTACGGCGGCCCGGCACAGGCCGAGCACGATCTCGTCGGTGTCGAAGCCGCGGGCGATCCGGCGGGTGGCGGCGCCGACGTAGCGCAGCCGGTCCTCGTCGGGCGCTCTGGGGGCGGCGGGGCGGGTGCGCGGGGCTTCGGTGTCCTCGCTCACGCCGAGCGCGGCCAGCGCCGCCAGCGTGTCGGCGAGGGCGATGTCGTCCGCCACGAAGTCCTCCCGGTCCATGCGCCGCAGGAACACCGCGAGACCCACGACGGCGTCGGGTGCGCGCAGCGGGGCGAGCAGGATCCTGTTGCCCCGCGGGAGGCGGGAGGCGGTCCCGAGGAGTTCACCGAGGGCCTCCTCCACGTCGTCGGTGTCCCTGCCGCGCGCCCGTCCGCAGCGCAGGAACGCGGCGAGCGCTCCGCCGGACGGGGCCTGGACGACGGCCGGGGGCGCGCCGCCCATCAGGCCGCCGAGTTCGGCCGGCGGGCCCTCCAGCAGCAGGCGTGGCGGGCCGTCCGGGTCCTGTCCCCGGTCGGCGAGGTAGACGAACATGCCGTCCGCCAGATCGGGAACGGTCGACAGGCGCAGTTCCCCGACGACCTGGGACGCGCCCTCGGCGCGAGCGATCCGGCGGCCGGACACGGCAAGGAAACGTTGTGGATCCGGCAGCATCGCCTCTCCGTGCCGGTGGCCGCTTCAGCATAGGTCGCTCTCATCTTGAGCCTTGGTCAATGCCGTGTCCAGGGTTTCCGCCGGTACACCAAGTCGGGCTCGGGGCGGCCGGGTTGGCACGAGGGCCGGGATGTACACCGGGAGGGGCCCCTCCAGCGGCGAAAACCCGGCCGGCCGGACACGGCTTGGCCAACTCGCTGTGAAGAAATCCCTGTTGATGTTGGTGATGCTGCACACTCCTCCCGTCGACGCGTGCCCGAGGGCAGATCGGGCACCGACTCGGAGGCGTCATGTCACAGCTGGATTCGAGCAGGGTCAGCCGATGGGACCAGCACGGGCGGGAGCACACGGTGCGGGTCCGGCGCACCGGCATCCAGCGCACGATCAGGTGTGACACCTGCGGCTGGCGGCAGAACGCGCAGTTCCTGCCCTGGCTGAAGGCCGAGGAGCACCTGGCCGAGGCCCACCAGGCCACCGTGGATCCCGAGGGTGCGCAGCCCTCGCGATGAGTTCCGGCCGGTGCGCGGGTCGTAGGTGCGACCGCATCCGACGGAAGGACGACCGATGAACGACTCACCGCTCGGTGCCACGCTGCGCCGCCGTGTCGAGGACGGAACCGTTCCCGGGGCCGTGGGGCTGGTCGCCCGCGGTGCCGACGTGGAGGCGGTGGCCGTCGGGAACGCCGACGCCGAGGGGTCGGCGCCGATGACCCGGGAGTCGATCTTCCGGATCGCGTCGATCACCAAGCCGGTGACCGCGGCGGCGGTGCTGATGCTGGTGGACGAGGGCCGGATCGGGCTGGACGACCCGGTGGCCGAGTGGCTTCCGGAGCTGGCGAAGCCGATGGTGGTCCGCACGCCGCGGAGCCCCGTCGACGACGTCGTGCCAGCCGCCCGGCCGGTGACCGTCGAGGACCTGCTCAGCTTCCGGGCCGGCTGGGGCCTGCCGGAGGACTTCTCGCTGCCCGCCGCGCGGGCCCTGTCCGAGGTGCAGGACCACGGCCGTCCCTTCCAGGAGTGGCCGGACGCGGACACCTGGCTGGGTCTGCTCGCCGGGGTGCCGATGCTGCACCAGCCGGGCGAGGCCTGGCTGTACGGCACCTCGTCCGCCCTGCAGGGCATCCTGGCCGCCCGGGTGTCCGGCCTCGCCCTCCCCGATCTCCTCTCGGAGCGGATCTTCGAGCCGCTGGGCATGCGGGACACCGGGTTCGAGGTGCCGGCGTCCAAGCGGGACCGGTTCACCTCGTCGTACGCGCCCGCCCAGGACGGCTCCCTGCGCCTGACGGACACCCCGGACGGCGACTACGGCCGGGTGCCGCGCTTCGCCTCGGGCGGCGGGGGTCTGGTCTCGACGGCCGACGACTGGCTGGCGTTCGCCCGGCTGCTGCTGAACGCGGGCGCCGCGCCGGACGGCCGCCGGCTGCTGTCGGCGACCTCGGTCAGCCGGATGACCACCAACCACCTGACGGCGTCGCAGCGCGAGCGCGCCGCCCTCTTCCTGGAGGGCCAGGGCTGGGGGTACGGCGGCCAGGTCGACGTCGTCCCGGCCGATCCGTGGAACGTGCCCGGCCGCTACGGCTGGGTGGGCGGCACCGGCACCACCGCGCACCTGGTCCCGGCGACCGGCACGGTCACCGTCCTGATGACCCAGGTGGCCATGACGGGCCCGACCCCCAGCCCGCTGATGCGGGAGTTCTGGCGGGTCACGGCGTAGTCGCGCGGTGACCGCTTCCCGCCGGTCCGGCGGTTACTGCATTCGGGTGACGGCGCGAGGGTCTGCCGCGAGGTCGGCGCGCCGGTCGCCACCTGCGGACTTTGCCGGGCCGAGGGGTGTTCGCGACCCGTTCGGGAACCGCCCGGGTCGCCGTCGCGCGCGGCCCGGCCAAGCCTTGAGGAGTCCCTCGTCCTCGTCGACAGGAGCTCTGCCATGCACCGCATCCACCGCCCGGTCTCGCGGGTCCTCGCCGCCGGCGCCCTCTCCCTGGCCCTGCTGTCGGCCGGCACCGCCGGCTCGTTCGCCGCGCAGGCCAAGCCGAGCCCCGCGCCGAGCAGCGCCAAGCCGAAGCCGAGCCCGTCGAAGTCCGCCCTGGGTTCGATCTCGGTCAAGACGAACAAGACCTCGGTCAAGGCCGGCGACAAGGTGATCCTCACCGGCCGTACCCAGGGCCTGAAGATCGGCACGCCGCTGGTGCTCCAGCACGAGAACCACGGGAAGTGGGTGCCGCTCCGGGCGAGCGTCAAGGTCAAAAACGGCAGCGCCTACGCGCTCACCGCGAAGATCAACACCAAGGGCACCGAGCATCTGCGGATCGCGGCCGGCAAGACCCACTCCCCCACGGTCAGCGTCAAGGTGAGCTGAGACCGCGCAGCAGCAGGTCGGCCAGTGAGGCGAAGTCCGCCTCGGCCTCCGGCCGCATCCACTCGCGGGCGTAGCCCGGGTCGTGGAAGCGGCCGGTGGCCTGGAAGACGACCCGGGCCGCCGCGGCGGGGTCGGACACGGTGAAGACTCCCGTGCCGGCCCCGTCCCGCAGGATCCGGGCCAGCTGCCCGGTCAGGTCGTCGATGTGCTCGGTGACCGCCGGGCCGTTCTCGTCGACCAGGACCATGTAGGTGGCGAACAGCTCCGGGTCGTCGCCGGCCTTGCGGCGCTTGGCGTCGAAGAGCGCCCACAGCCAGTCGCGCAGCCGCGCCCCGGGGTCCCGGTCGGCGGCCGCGATGCCGCACAGCTGCTCCGAGGTGCGGTCGAGCCACCTCTTCGTCACCGCCTCCCGCAGCGCCGCCTTGGTCCGGAAGTGCCGGTAGACGCTGCCGTGGCTGACGCCGAGCGCGCGGGCCACGTCCACCACGGTGGCCTTGGCCGGGCCGTGCCGGCGCAGCACCTCCTCGGTCGCCTCGAGGATGCGCTCGGCGGTCAGGGCCGGGGTCGGGGACGTCGCTGCCATGGCCTAGACGGTACCTGGCACCGGGATCAGTGCTCCGTGCCGAGATGGCTCATCTGCGCGGCCGGGTAGCGGGTGCCCGCCGCGGCGCCCGCCGGCACGGCCTCCTCGATCGCCGCGAGGTCGGCCTCGTCCAGCGTGACGTCCAGCGCCCCCAGCGACTCGGTGAGCCGCTCGCGGGTGCGGGCGCCGACGAGCGGCACGATGTCCTCGCCGCGGGAGAGCACCCAGGCGATGGCGATCTGCGCGACGGTCACGCCCTTCTCGTCGGCGATCTTGCGCAGCGCCTCGACGAGGTCGAGGTTGTGCCGGAGGTTGTCGCCCTGGAAGCGCGGCGACAAGGCCCGGAAGTCGCCGGCGCCGAGCTGCCGGTCGCTGGTGAAGTGGCCGGAGATCAGGCCCCGGGACAGCACGCCGTAGGCGGTGATGCCGATGCCCAGTTCGCGGGTGGTGGGCAGGATCTCCCGCTCGATGTCGCGGGTGATGATCGCGTACTCGATCTGCAGGTCGGAGATGGGCGCGGTGGCGGCGGCCCGGCGGATGTTGTCCACCGAGGCCTCGCTGAGCCCGATGTGCCGGACGTATCCCTGCTCGACGAGTTCGGCGATCGCGCCGACCGTCTCCTCGATCGGCACGTCCGGGTCGACGCGGGCGATCCGGTAGACGTCGATGTGGTCGACGCCGAGGCGCTGGAGGGAGTAGGCGGCGAAGTTCTTCACGGCATGGGGGCGGCCGTCGTAGGCGTTCCAGCCGCCCGCCGGGTCGCGCAGGGCGCCGAACTTGACGCTGGTCAGGGCCTTTTCACGGAGGCCGGCGGGGGCGGTGCGCAGGGCCTCGCCGACCAGCATCTCGTTGTGGCCCATGGCGTAGAAGTCGCCGGTGTCCAGGAGCGTCACGCCGGCGTCGAGGGCCGCGTGGACGGTGGCGATCGACTCGGCGCGGTCGGCCTCGCCGTAGAGGGGGGACATGCCCATGCAGCCGAGGCCGAGAGCGTGGACGCGGGGGCCGGTGGTTCCGAGGGTGCGCGTGTGCGTCGTCATGCCCCCAGCTTGGCATGACAGCTGACAGATTTCAATATCTGTCATTCCATACATGGCCGCGTTATGGTCCAGACGTATTGACGAGAGGTCTGGACCACGAGCACTGTCATGGCTACGACAGCACCGCCTGGCCGCGCCCCCTCACCGCACCCCCACCGGGAGGATCCGTATGCTCCGCCGCGCCCTCAGCCTGCTCGCCGCCGCCCTGGCGACCGCCGCGCTCACCCAGCTGCCCGCCGCCGCTCCCGCCTCCGCCGCCGACACCTGCGCGGTGAAGTCGAGGCCGGCCGGGAAAGTCCTGCAGGGCTACTGGGAGAACTGGGACGGCTCGGCCAACGGCGTCCACCCGCCGTTCGGCTGGACCCCGATCACCGACTCCCGGATCGCCGCGCACGGCTACAACGTGATCAACGCGGCCTTCCCGGTCATCCGCTCCGACGGCACCGCGCTGTGGGAGAACGGCATGGACGCGGGCGTGAAGGTGGCGACCCCCGCGGAGATGTGCGCGGCCAAGGCCGCGGGACAGACCATCCTGCTGTCCATCGGCGGCGCGGCGGCCGGCATCGACCTCAGCTCGTCCGCCGTGGCCGACCGGTTCGTGGCGACGATCGTCCCGATCCTGAAGAAGTACAACTTCGACGGCATCGACATCGACATCGAGACCGGGCTGGTCGGCAGCGGCTCGATCGGACAGCTCTCCACGTCCCAGGCCAACCTGGTGCGCATCATCGACGGGGTGCTCGCCCAGATGCCGGCCGGCTTCGGCCTGACGATGGCCCCGGAGACGGCGTACGTCACCGGCGGCAGCATCACCTACGGCTCGATCTGGGGCGCCTACCTGCCGATCGTGAAGAAGTACGCCGACAACGGCCGGCTGTGGTGGCTGAACATGCAGTACTACAACGGCAGCATGTACGGCTGCTCCGGCGACTCCTACTCGGCGGGCACGGTGGCCGGCTTCACCGCCCAGACCGACTGCCTCGACAAGGGCCTGGTCGTCCAGGGCACGACGATCAGGGTGCCGTACGACAAGCAGGTCCCGGGGCTGCCCGCGCAGTCGGGCGCGGGCGGCGGCTACATGTCGCCGAGCCTGGTCGCCCAGGCCTGGAACCACTACGGCACGTCCCTCAAGGGCCTGATGACCTGGTCGCTGAACTGGGACGGCTCGAAGAACTGGACCTTCGGCGACAACGTGAGGTCGCTCCAGCACCGCTGACCGCACGAGACCGGCCACAGCGCCCCCGCGGGCCGGTGGATCCCCGCGGGCCGGTGGGGGTCGATCGCGCAGCTCCCCGCGCCCCCGAGGCCGGCCGGGCTCACCGGCGCTCAGGACGCACCGCCGCGCCGCCGCGCCGCCCGGTCCAAGACGCCCGCCCTCCGGCCGATCTGGTCGGCCGGAGGGCGGGCATCAGGGGGCGGCGACGGACCTAGCAGCCCAGCAGGCGCCCGGCGAGGTAGCCCTCGATCTGGT
Organism: Streptomyces sp. NPDC101237; assembly: GCF_044767465.1. Taxonomy (NCBI): domain Bacteria; kingdom Bacillati; phylum Actinomycetota; class Actinomycetes; order Kitasatosporales; family Streptomycetaceae; genus Streptomyces; species Streptomyces sp. NPDC101237. The sequence goes on from NZ_JBIWNY010000006.1 coordinate 314,526, forward strand.
CCAGGGAGACCCGCTCCTGCTTCATCGAGTCACGCTCGCGGACGGTGACCGCGTTGTCCTCCAGCGTGTCGAAGTCGACGGTCACGCAGTACGGCGTGCCGATCTCGTCCTGGCGGCGGTAGCGGCGGCCGATGGCGCCGGCGTCGTCGAACTCGATGTTCCAGTGCTGCCGCAGGGCGGCGGCGAGGCCCTTGGCCTTCGGGGACAGCTCGGGGTTGCGGGACAGCGGCAGCACCGCGACCTTGACCGGCGCCAGGCGGTGGTCAAGGCGCAGCACCGTGCGCTTCTCCAGCTTGCCCTTGGCGTTCGGCGCCTCGTCCTCGACGTAGGCGTCGAGCAGGAACGCCAGCATCGCGCGGCCGACACCGGCCGCGGGCTCGATGACGTACGGCGTCCAGCGCTCCCCGGCCTCCTGGTCGAAGTAGGAGAGGTCCTGGCCGGAGGCCTTGCCGTGGGCGTTCAGGTCGTAGTCGGTGCGGTTGGCGACGCCCTCCAGCTCACCCCACTCGCTGCCGCCGAACTGGAAGCGGTACTCGATGTCGGCGGTGCGCTTGGAGTAGTGGGAGAGCTTCTCCTTCGGGTGCTCGTACCACCGCATGTTCTCCTCGCGCAGGCCCAGGCCGGTGTACCAGTTCCAGCGCTGCTCCATCCAGTACTCCTGCCACTTCTCGTCCTCGCCCGGCTTGACGAAGAACTCCATCTCCATCTGCTCGAACTCGCGGGTGCGGAAGATGAAGTTGCCGGGCGTGATCTCGTTGCGGAAGGACTTGCCCATCTGGGCGATGCCGAACGGCGGCTTGCGGCGCGAAGTGGTCTGCACCTGGGCGAAGTTGGTGAAGATGCCCTGGGCGGTCTCCGGGCGCAGGTAGGCGACGGAGCCGCTGTCCTGGGTCGGGCCGAGGTGGGTGGAGAGCAGACCCGAGAACTGCTTGGGCTCGGTGAACTGGCCCTTGTTGCCGCAGTTGGGGCAGTTCACGTCCGCCAGACCGTTCTCCGGGAGGCGGCCGTGCTTGGCCTCGTAGGCCTCCTCCAGGTGGTCGGCGCGGAACCGCTTGTGGCACGCGGTGCACTCGGTGAGCGGGTCCGTGAAGGTGGCGACGTGACCGGAGGCCACCCAGACCTCCGGGGCCAGGATGACGGACGAGTCGAGACCGACCACGTCCTCGCGCGCCGTCACCATGTAGCGCCACCACTGGCGCTTCAGGTTCTCCTTGAGCTCGACACCGAGCGGCCCGTAGTCCCAGGCGGCGCGCTGTCCGCCGTAGATCTCACTGCACGGGAATACGAAGCCACGGCGCTTGCTCAGGCTGACGATGGTGTCGATCTTGTCGGCGGCCACGGTGCTCTCTTCATTACGACGACGGGCGACGAAGCGAGATGCTTCACAGCGAATGACTCAGGTTACCGGCGGGGGCTCCCCCCCGGCCAAATCGGTCCCCCATGACGGACGGGCGGCCCGGCGCGCACCGGCGTCCACCGAAGCGACCCCCGGAGCTTGTTGACAACGGTTTCCATATTTGTTGAAAATGACTCTCATGAACGTACGACGTCGCCTCATATCCGCGGCCGCCGCGGCCACCGTCACCGCCCTCGGCACAGCGACCCTCACGGCCTGCGGAGGTGACGCCACGGCGGCCGGGACCGGGAGGCTCGACGTCGTCGCCTCCTTCTATCCGATGGCCTTCCTCGCCGAGAGGATCGGCGGGGACCACGTCTACGTCACCAGTCTCACCTCGCCCGGCCAGGAACCGCACGACCTGGAGATCAGCCCCAAGCAGATCATCGGGATCGAGAAGTCCGACGCGGTCCTCTACCTGAAGAACCTCCAGCCCTCCGTCGACGCCGCCGTCGCCCAGTCCTCGGTGGGCACGAAGATCGACGCGGCCTCCCTGACCACGCTGGAACAGCACGGCAACGAGGTCGGCGGCCACGCGGCCTCGCACGACACCTCCAAGAACGGGGAGGCGTCCGGCCTCGACCCGCACATCTGGCTGGACCCGGTGCGCTACGCCCAGGTCGCCGAGGGCGTCGGCAAGGCCTTCGAGAAGGCCGACCCCGACCACGCGGGCGACTACAGGAAGAACACCGCGTCGCTGGTCGAGCGGCTGGACGCCCTGAACACCGCGTTCAAGGACGGCCTGGCGAACACGAGGACCAAGGTCTTCATCACCACCCACGCGGCCTTCGGCTACCTCGCCGAGCGCTACGGCCTGACCGAGGAGGCCATCAACGGCCTCGACCCCGAGTCGGAGCCGAGCGCCGCCCGCGTGAAGGACCTGGAGACCATGGCCAGGGCCGACGGCGTCTCCACCGTGTTCTACGAGACGCTCGTCAGCGACAAGACCGCCCGGACCATCGCCGCCGACGCCGGACTGAGGACGGACGTCCTGGACCCCCTCGAGGGCATCACCGGCAAGTCCCGCGGCAAGGACTACTTCGCCGTCCAGCAGGCCAACCTCAAGGCACTCCAAACCGCCCTGGGCGCGAAATGAGCGGAGAGAAGATGACCGAGTCCGTCATATCCCTGCGCGGTGTCACCGCGGAGCTGGGCGCGCGCCCCGTGCTGCGCGGCATCGACCTGACCGTGCACCGCGGCGAGGTCGTCGCCCTGCTCGGCGCGAACGGCTCCGGCAAGTCCACCGCGATCCGCACGATCATCGGCCAGGTGCCGGCCACCGGCGGCGAGATCACCCTGTTCGGCACCCCGCGCCGCGCCTTCCGCGACTGGTCGCGGGTCGGCTACGTCCCGCAGCGCACCACCGCCGCCGGCGGGGTGCCCGCCACCGTCACCGAGGTCGTCTCCGCGGGCCTGCTCTCCCGCACCCGCTTCGGCTTCTTCCGCAGGGCCGACCACCAGGCCGTCCGGGACGCGCTCGACCTGGTCGGGATGGCGGACCGGGCCAGGGACAACGTCGAGGCGCTCTCCGGCGGCCAGCACCAGCGGGTGCTGATCGCCCGCGCCCTGGTCGCCCGCCCCGACGTCCTGATCATGGACGAGCCGATGGCCGGCGTGGACCTGGCCAGCCAGGAGATCCTCGCGCGCACCCTGCGCGAGCAGGTCGCCCGGGGCACCACGGTCCTGCTGGTCCTGCACGAACTCGGCCCGCTGGAACCGCTGATCGACCGCGCGGTCGTGCTGCGCGACGGCTGCGTCCTGCACGACGGGCCGCCCCCGCGGGCCGTGGGCCAGCACGCCCTGCCCGGCCACGACCACGTCCACCCCCACGACGAGCACACACCACTGCGCACGGGACTGCTGAGCTGATGGACTTCCTGAACTACGCCTTCATGCAGCGGGCCCTGCTCGCCGCCGTCCTGGTCGGCATCACCGCGCCCGCCGTCGGCATCTACCTGGTCCAGCGCCGCCAGGCGCTGATGGGCGACGGCATCGGCCACGTGGCGATGACCGGCGTCGGCCTCGGCTTCCTGCTCTCCACCTCCCCGGTGTGGATGGCCACGGCCGTCTCCGTCCTCGGCGCCGTCCTGATGGAACTGATCCGCTGGTACGGCCGCACCCGCGGCGACATCGCCCTCGCGATGCTCTTCTACGGCGGCATGGCCGGCGGCGTGATGCTGATCAACCTCGCGCCGGGCGGCTCCAACGCCAACCTGATGTCCTACCTCTTCGGCTCGCTGTCGACGGTGTCCGAGTCGGACGTGACCGCGATCTGCGTGCTCGCCGCCTTCGTCCTGCTGGTCACCCTCGGTCTGCGCCGGCAGCTGTTCGCGGTCAGCCAGGACGAGGAGTTCGCCCGGGTGACGGGCCTGCCGGTGCGGGCGCTGAACCTGCTGACCGCGATCACGGCCGCGGTCACCGTGACCGTCGCCATGCGCGTGGTGGGCCTGCTGCTGGTGTCGGCGCTGATGGTGGTCCCGGTGGCCGCCGCCCAGCAGCTGAGCCGCAGCTTCGCGGCCACCTTCGCGATCGCCGTCGCGATCGGTGTGACGGTGACGATCGGCGGCACCATCACGTCGTACTACCAGTACGTCCCGCCGGGGGCGACGATCGTGCTGCTGACCATCGCCGCGTTCGTGGTGCTGAGCCTGCTGGCCGCGCCGCTGGCCCGGCGGCGCGCCCGTGCCGCGGCCGCGCGGCGGCCCGCCGGGGATCCGGCGGAGTGCGCGATTCCGGCCGGACGGCAGGCCGCCGACGAGATCGGCGTCTGACCGCGCCGCCCGCGGGCTGGCACAATGGCCCGGCAGAAACAGTCATGTGAGGAGGCAACCGGTGACGACCGCTGGACCGCCCGTGAAGGGCCGCTCGACCCGTCAGCGGGCAGCCGTGGCGGCGGCCCTGGACGAGGTCGAGGAGTTCCGCAGCGCGCAGGAACTGCACGACATGCTCAAGCACAAGGGCGACTCGGTGGGCCTCACCACGGTGTACCGCACCCTCCAGAACCTCGCCGACGCCGGCGAGGTGGACGTCCTGCGCACCTCCGACGGCGAGTCCGTGTACCGGCGCTGCTCCACCGGCGACCACCATCACCACCTGGTCTGCCGCGTGTGCGGCAAGGCGGTGGAGGTGGAGGGACCGGCCGTCGAGAAGTGGGCGGAGGCGATCGCGTCCGAGCACGGCTACGTCAACGTCGCCCACACCGTCGAGATCTTCGGGACGTGCGCGGACTGCGCCCGGACCGCCACGGGCTGCTGAGCCGCCCGCGCTAGCCGCGCGCGAGACGCCGGTCGAGGACCGCGCGCAGCCGGTCGACGTCGGCGGGGTCCGAAAGACCCCGCTTGGGCAGCACGGTGAAGCACGAGGCGTTCTTGTCGTCGCTGTAGGTGACGAAGACGTCCTTCGTCTCCCGGTAGCGGGGCTGCGCCGCCCAGACCACCGAGGTCGTGCCGTGGTCGTTGGCCACCGTCACCCCGGCGTCCGCCACGGTCGCCCGGTACGCGCCCTGGCGGGCGGCGAGCCTGAGGAAGGCGCGGGCCTGGAGCCAGGGGGTGAAGAGCACCAGGGCGAGCCCGAGTGGCAGGACGGTCAGCAGGAACCAGTCGGGCTGCGCCGACCCCGCCACCGCGAGCGCGGCGTTCAGCACGGCGGCGAACCCCACCAGGCCGACGGCCCAGTACCGCACCCATCTGCGCCGTCTCAGCCGTTCCCGTTGCCGCAGCGCGTCCGTGAAGTCCCCCGCGACCGGCCGGTAGTTCAGCTCGACCACGCCCTGCTCGGCGTCCCGCCCCATGTCCATGACCATGGGCGGATCGTAGCGGCGCCGGTCAGGTCCGGTCGAAGCACTTCTCCAGCTCGTCGAGGCGGTAGAACGTGCTGCCCCGGGAGACGGGCCGGCAGCCGGCCTTGAAGGGGATCTCCTTCTCGTCGTAGAGCATCCGCACGAGGTGGTCGTCGCCCTTCCTGAAGACGTCCCACTGGATGTTGGAGGCCAGCGGGGCGACGTCGGCGCCGCGCCAGGGGTTGTTCGCCCAGGTGTAGGTCCGGCCCGGCGTCGCGGGCCTCCCGCTGCCCGGCAGTCCCATCAGCGCCGCCAGCGGGATGATCTCCTCGGCGTGGGTGAAGCGGAGTTCGGCGCCCAGCGTGCCGGTGCCGTCCCGCCTGGCCTCGGCCTGCCGGAACAGGTCGTCCAGGAGGGGGCGCGCCATGCTGTAGGTGATGTCGCTGTCCGCGAAGCTCGGGCCCTTCTCGTAGAAGTCCTCGGCGTCGCCGAGGTAGCCGAACCAGGCCGCGTCGCGCGGGGCGAGGTAGCGGCCGAAGTCCCAGCCCCTGCCGTCCGGGCTCTCCTCGCTCATCGCGGGCGCGATGGCGTAGAGGTTGTGGACCGCCTCGGCCGCGGTGACGTCGGTGAACACGGCGGTGTACCCGGCGGGCGGCTGCCGGTAGGTGCGCGGGTCCTGGCCGGGCGAGTACACCGCCTTGGTGCCGTAGCCGTCGCGGCGGGCGGGCCCGTCGGAGGCGGCGTGCGCGGGCAGCGCCGCCAGCAGCAGCGCGCCCAGGGCGAGAAGAGGGGTGACACGCTTCACGAAGGACCGTCCAGGGGCGGGAGACCGGTGGGGCCGGGCATGAACTCCCGCATCCTGGACGGCTTTCGTGAACGGCGGGTGGCCGTCAGTCGCCGGACCGGTCGCCTTCCATGGCCAGCAGCTCCTCGTTGGGGATCGCGCCGCCGAACCGGCGGTCCCTGGAGGCGAATTCCAGGCACGCGCGCCACAGGTCACGGCGGTCGAAGTCGGGCCACAGGACGTCCTGGAAGACCATCTCGGCGTAAGCGCTCTGCCAGAGCAGGAAGTTGGAGGTGCGCTGCTCGCCGCTGGGGCGCAGGAACACGTCCACGTCCGGCATGTCGCCGTAGTACATGTGCTTCTGGATGGTCTTCTCGGAGATCTTCGACGGGTCGAGGCGGCCGGCCCTGACCTCCTCGGCGATCGACTGCACGGCGTCGGCGATCTCGGCGCGGCCGCCGTAGTTCATGCAGAAGTACAGGGTGAGCAGGTCGTTGTCCTTGGTCTGCTCCTGGGCGACCTGGAGTTCCTTGGCGACCGACTTCCACAGCCGGGGCATCCGGCCCGCCCAGCGCACCCGGATGCCCAGTGCGTCGAGCTGGTCGCGGGTCCTGCGGATGAAGTCGCGGTTGAAGTTCATCAGGAAGCGGACCTCTTCGGGCGAGCGCTTCCAGTTCTCGGTGGAGAAGGCGTAGAGCGAGATGTTCCGCACGCCGATCTCGATGGAGCCCTGGAGCACGTCCAGGACGCGCTCGGCGCCGACCTTGTGGCCCTCGGTGCGCGGCAGCCCGCGCTCCTTGGCCCAGCGGCCGTTGCCGTCCATCACGATGGCCACGTGGCCCGGGACCAGCTCGCCCGGGAGCTTGGGCGGCCGGGCACCGGAGGGGTGCGGCTCCGGCGTCCTGTACTCGCGGCGCCGGCTCCCCAGGATCCCTCGTACGACCATGTGCTTCTCGTCTCCCTCTAGCTCTTCTCGACGTACCTGAGCGAGCGCAGCCCCCGCTCCAGATGCCAGTGCAGATAGGCGGACACCAGCCCGGCGCCCTCCCGCACGTGCCGCGCCTCGGCCGCGTCCGCCGTCTCCCAGTCTCCCGTAAGCAGCGCGCCGAGGAGAACCAGGGTCTGCGGTGAGGGTACGACGCTGCCGGGGACCCGGCAGTCGACGCAGACGCTGCCGCCGGAGGCGACCGAGAAGAAACGGTTCGGACCGGGCATGCCGCACTTGGCGCAGGAGTCGAAGCTCGGCGCGTAGCCGTTCACGGCGAGGGAGCGCAGCAGGAAGGCGTCCAGGACGAGGTGGGGTGCGTGCTCGCCGCGGGCGAGCGTCCGGAGCGCCCCCACCAGCAGCAGGTACTGCTGGACGGCCGGTTCGCCCTCGTGGTCGGTGAACCGCTCGGCGGTCTCCAGCATGGCGGTCCCGGCGGTGTAGCACGCGTAGTCGGTGACGATGCCGCCGCCGTAGGGCGCGATGGTCTCGCTCTGCGTGCACAGCGGCAGCCCGCGCCCGACCAGCTCGCTCCCCCGGGCGAAGAACTGCACGTCGACGTGGGAGAAGGGTTCCAGCCGGGCGCCGAACTTCGACTTGGTCCGCCGTACCCCGCGGGCCACGGCCCGCACCCGGCCGTGGCCGCGGGTGAGCAGCGTGATGATCCGGTCCGCCTCACCCAGCTTCTGGGTGCGCAGCACGATGCCGTCGTCGCGGAACAGGCTCATGGGCCCATTCTGCCCTGCCGCGCCGCGGGGCCGGCGCGGGCCGGGTTCCTCAGGGCACCTCGCCGCGGCTGCGGGCGTTGGCGTGGGCGGTGGCCGCGCTGAGCCGTTCGGCCTGGGTCGCGATCCGCACGGCGTCCGGCCGGGCGTCCCACTCGCGTCCTCCCCCGTACGGCCGCAGCTGCACGTAGGGACCCTCGTGCCCCATGACGATGCCCAGCCGTCCGGTACCGGTGTCGACGGCGCAGGAGCCGACGGGGAGGTTCGTCGCAGTCACCTCACCTGGCTCCCCCGCCCCCGGGGATTTCACGCTTCGCATCACCGCGGTGGCGCCGCGTGCCTAGACTCGTCCGGAGTCTGTCCCGGACGGCCCGCCGCGGCGGCACCGCTCACATCAGTCCCGCGGCCGCGAGGTGCTTGCCCACGCACTCGGTCTCCGCCTGCGACAGCGGCACCTGGGGCTCCGCCGTGACCGGGGAGGCGATGACCCCGCGCAGGTGCAGCGCCGCCTTGAACGCGCCCAGCGCCGCCGAGCTGCCGCCCATCCGGTGCCCGTCACCGGCCCTGACCATCCCGAACAGCCCGCACAGCCGCTCCTGTTCGGCCCGCGCGCGGTCCCAGTCGCCGGCCCGGCAGAGCCGGTAGAGCCGGACATAGCCGTCCGGGTCGACGTTGGCGAGTCCCGGTACCGCCCCGTCGGCGCCGAGCGCGAGGGCCGAGTCGACGGTCAGCTCGGAGCCGGTCAGCGCGCTGAAGCCGGACAGGCCCCGGCTGCCGGTGACGACCTCGCGGAAGCCCGCCAGGTCGCCGCTGGAGTCCTTCAGGCCGGCCAGCACCCCCTCGGCGGCCAGTTCCAGGACCAGGTCGGCGGGGAGGCGGGTGTGCACGGCGGACGGGATGTCATAGGCGATCACCGGGACCGGCGAGCGGTCGGCGACCAGGCGGAAGTGGCGGGCGATCTCGGCGGGGTGGGTGCGGGTGTAGAAGGGCGCGGTGACGACGACCGCGTCCGCGCCCGCCGCGGTGACGGACGCCACGTGGTCCAGGACCCGGGGCGTCGTCATGTCGATGACCCCGGCGAGCACCGGGAGCCGGCCGGCCGCGTGGGAGACCACCGTCTCCGTGACCAGCCGGCGGTGCCGGTCGGTGAGGTAGGCGGCCTCCGAGGTCGAGCCCAGCACGAACAGTCCGCTCACCCCGGCGGTCACCAGGTGCTCGACGAGCCCGCGCAGCGAGGCGACGTCCACCTCGCCGTCCGGGGTCAGGGGGGTGCAGACGGGCGGTACGACTCCGGTCAGCGGGGTGGACAGGGTCATCAGGGCTCCCTGGGCAGACGGCGGCTCGGCTGGTCCTCCTCCAGTGGATGGTGACAGCGGTAGCGGTGAGCGGGGCGTGACGCGGCCGTGAAGTCAGGCATGCGGACGGCACACTCGTCGTCCGCCTTCCAGCACCGGGTGCGGAACGGGCACCCGGACGGCGGCCGGACCGCCGAGGGCACCGGGCCGGTCAGCGGGATGGGGTCGATCGGGCGGAGCAGGCCGGGGGCGGCCGAGAAGAGGGCCCTGGTGTACGGGTGCCGGGCGTGCTCGGTGACCTCGTCGGCCGGGGTCTCCTCGACGATCCGGCCCAGGTACATGGTGATCACCCGGTCGCTCATCCGCCGCACCGTCTGGATGTCGTGGGAGACGAAGACCATGGCGAGGCCGAGCCGTTCGCGCAGGTCGAGCAGGAGGTTGAGGATCTGGGCGCGGACCGAGACGTCCAGGGCGCTGGTCGGTTCGTCGGCCACCACCAGGTGGGGGTCCAGGGCCAGCGCGCGGGCGATGGCGACCCGCTGGCGCTGGCCGCCGGAGAGCCGGCCGGGCAGCGCGTCCGCGAGCGCCCGCGGCAGGCCGACCAGGCCCATCAGCTCCCGTACCCGCTCCTCCCGTTCGGCCCTGGTGCCGCGCTCGTGGACGTCCAGCGGGTCGCGCAGGATGCGGCGTACCGGCAGCCGCCGGTTCAGGGCCGTCGACGGGTCCTGGAAGATCATGCCGGTACCGGCGCCGACGGCCGCGCGGCGCTCGGCGGGGGTCATCGACCACAGGTCGCGGCCGCGGAAGGCGACCGTGCCCGAGGTCGGCCGCTGGATGCCGACCAGGACCTTGGCCAGCGTCGACTTCCCGCACCCGGACTCGCCGACCACGCCGACGGTCTCGCCGGGCGCCACGGTGAGGTCCGCGCCGGTCAGCGCGTGCACCCGGTCCCGGCCGAACAGGCCTCCGCCGCGCGCCCGGTGGACCACGTGGACGCCGGCCAGTTCCACCGCGCTCACGTGACCGCCTCCGCGCCGGCCAGGTCGGCGGCCGGATGGTGGCAGGCCACGGTGTGCACGCGGGAGCCGGCGAGGTCCGGTGCGGTGGTGCGGCAGAGCGCGCTCGCCGCCGGGCAGCGGTCCGCGAAGCGGCAGCCCGCCGGGAAGCCGGCCGGGGACGGCACCACGCCGCTGATCTGGGTCAGCCGCTCGGCGCCGGACTCCAGCGACAGGACGCTGCCGAGCAGGCCGCGGGTGTAGTGGTGGGCCGGCGCGGCGACCAGTTCCGCGGTGACGCCGGTCTCGACGATCTGCCCGCCGTACATCACCGCCACGCGGTCGGTGACGTCCGCGACGAGGGCCAGGTCGTGGGAGACGAGGATCAGCGCGAAGCCGAGTTCGGCGCGCAGGCGCAGGAGGAGTTCCATCACCTGGGCCTGGACGGTGACGTCGAGGGCGGTCGTCGGTTCGTCGGCGATGATCAGGCGTGGGTCGCGGGAGAGGGCCATGGCGATCAGGACGCGCTGGCGCTGGCCGCCGGAGAGTTCGTGCGGGTAGCTGCGGAGCGTGCGGGCGGGGTCGAGGCCGACGAAGGAGAGCAGTTCGGCGGGCGGGTGCTGGCCGCCGCGTCGTACCAGCTGTCTGAGCTGGGCGTTGACCGTCATGGAGGGGTTGAGGGAGGACAGGGCGTCCTGGTACACCATCGCGATCTCGTGGCCGAGGACGCGGCGGTGCCCGGCGGTCAGGTCCAGCGGCGGCTGCGGCTCCGGCCCGGCGGCAGCCGCGTGTCCGGTGCGGACGCCCGCCTCTGCGGGACGCGTTCGCGCGCCCGCGTGGAAGTCGATGCGGCCGGCCACCCGTGCCGTCCTCGGCTGCAGACCCATGATCGTCAGGGCCGTCAGGGACTTTCCGCAGCCCGACTCCCCGACCAGTCCGAGGACTTCGCCCGGGTGGACGCCGAAGCTGATGCCGTCGACGACGTGCACGCCGCGGTGGCGGTCCGGGAAGCCGATGGTGAGGTTCTCCACGGACAGGACCGGCGGCCCGGCGTCGCTCGGGAGCGGGCGGGCCCGGGCCCGGAGCCGTTCGGCGGCCTCGCCCAGCGCGGGCAGTTCCAGGACCTCGCCCGGCTCGGGTGGCGCCTCGACGGGGTCGGGGACCGGTTCCGGCTCCCGCTCCGCGGGGGACGCCCACGCGTCCGAGACGCCCTCGGAGAGCACGTTCAGCGAGAGGACCGTGAGGAGGATGAGCAGGCCGGGGAAGAGGGTCGCCCACCAGCCGCCGGTGAGCACCATGTTCCTGCCGTCGGCGATGACGCTGCCCCAGGACGGGTCCGGGGGCCGCACGCCCGCGCCGACGAAGGACAGCGAGGCCTCGAAGACGATGGCCTCGGCGACCTGGACCGTGCAGAAGACCAGGACGGGCGCGGCGCAGTTGACGGCGACGTGGCGCAGGACGATGTGCGGGGTGCGGGCGCCGATGACGCGTTCGGCGGTGACGTAGTCCTCGCCGTACTGGTCGAGGACGTTCGCCCGGACCACGCGGGCCACGGGCGGGGTGAACAGGAACGCGATCGCGCAGATCAGGACGGTGACGCCGGCGCCGAAGACGGCCACGAGGACGGCGGCGAGGGCGATGCCGGGGAACGCCATCACCACGTCCAGGCAGCGCATCAGCGTCTCGTCGACGCCTTTGCGGGAGGTGGCGGCGAGGGCGCCGAGCAGCGCGCCGGCGACCAGGGCGAGCGCGGTCGCGCCGAGGCCGATGGCGAGGGACCAGCGGGCCCCGTACATCAGCCGGCTGAGGATGTCCCGGCCGAGGCTGTCCTGGCCCATCCAGTGGGCGGCGGAGGGGTGTCCTGTGCCGCCCTCGGGGGCCTGCTGGGCGAGCGGGTCGTCGGGGGCGAGGAACGGCGCGCACAGCGCCGTCAGGACGACCACGGCCAGCAGGACGAGGGCCGCCAGCGACAGCGGGGACAGCCGGCGCAGCCGTACGCCGGGCCGGGCCAGGGCGGCGGTGAGGGCCGCGCGGGTGAACGTCGTCATGCCGCCTCCCGCAGACGGGGGTTGACCAGCAGGTAGAGGATGTCGATGCAAAGGTTGACGACGACGAAGCCGGTCGCGGTGGTGAGCACGACGCCCTGGACGACGGCCGGGTCGCCGTTCTGCACGGCGTCGATCATCAGCTTGCCCATGCCGGGCAGGGCGAAGACGGTCTCGATGACGACGGCGCCGCCGAGCAGGTAGCCGACCCGCAGGCCGAGCACGGTCAGCGGGTTGACGAGCGCGTTGCGCAGGACGTTGCGGCCGACCACGACATGGGGCGGCAGTCCGCTGCCGATCGCGGTGCGGACGTAGTCCTTGTCGAGTTCCTCGACCACCGAGGTGCGCACGATCCGGGTGAGCTGGGCGGCGACCGGCAGGGAGAGCGCGAGGGCGGGCAGCGCCATGGTCCTCAGCCAGCCGGTGACGGAGTCCTGCGGGTTGATGTAGCCGCCGGACGGGAACCAGCCCCGGTCGACGGCCAGGTACTGGATCATCAGCAGCGCCAGCCAGAACGCGGGGGCGGCGACGCCGACGAGGGACAGGACGCGGATGGCCTGGTCCGGCCAGCGGTCGCGGTGGACGGCCGCGGTGACGCCCGCGGCGAGGGCCAGGACGACGGCGATGCCCAGGCCGAGGAAGGTCAGCTGGAGGGTGAGCGGCAGGGCGGTGGCGACCTGGCCGAGGACCGGGGTGCGGGTCAGGGCGCTGGTGCCGAGGTCGCCGTGGAGCAGGCCGCCGACGAAGTGGAGGTAGCGCAGCGGCAGCGGGTCGAGGAGGCCGTTGCGCTCGCGGAAGTCGTGGAGCTGGCGCGGCGTGGGGTTGGCGCCCTGGAAGAACGCGGACGCCGGGTCGACGTCGGAGAAGCGCATCACCAGGAACACGAACAGGGCGATGCCGAGCAGCAGCGGCACCAGCAGGAGGACACGGCGCAGCAGGATGCGCGGGACGGCGTGCATGCCGTCAGGCCCACTTGGCCGTCAGGACGTTGATGCCGGGGTAGGGCTGGGCCCTTATGCCGGTGAGCCGGCGCGGGTCCCAGGCGGTGATCAGCTCGTTGTGGACGACCGGGTAGAGGACGGCCTGCTCGGCGACGACGTCGACGTACTCCTGGATCATCGCCGTCTTCCGGTCCGGGTCCGGTTCGCGGGTGGCCGCGTCCATGGCGGCGAAGAGCCGCTTGGCGACGGCGTCGTCCGACCAGCGGGCGTAGCCCATCCAGAGGTTCCCGGGGCCGTAGTTGTAGCGCATGATCAGGTCGGCGTCGAGGCCGAACTGGTTGGGGTTCGAGACGGCGGCGACGACCTGGTAGTCCTGTTTCTGGTCCATCTTGGTGAACACGGCCGTGGTCTCCTGGGGTGACAGGGTCGTGGCGACGCCGACGGCGTCCCAGGACGACTTGATGGTGGGCAGGCAGTCGACGAGCCAGCTCACGTCGACCGCGAGGATCTCCACGCTCAGGCGGCGCACTCCGGCGGCCTTCAGGAGCGCCTTCGCCCGGTCCGGGTCGTGGCCGTAGACCGTCCTGGCCCTGCGGTAGGCGGGGTTGGTCTCGTTGAGGAACGAACTCGCTGGCCTTCCGTGGCCCTTGAGGGCGACCTCGACCAGCTGCTCCTTGTCGATGGCGTAGTGCAGGGCCTGGCGGACCCGGACGTCGTCGAAGGGCTTGTGCCGTGTGTTGAACATCAGGAACAGGTTGTTCATCCCGGCGCCGCCGCCGACCGACAGTCCGCCCTGTTCGAGGCGGGGGATGTTGGCGTAGGGGATGTTGTCGGAGATCTGGGCGCCCGCGCCGGCGCCGGAGATCCTGGCGACCCGTGAGGCCGCGTCGACGATCGTCAGCCAGTTCATCGCGCGGAAGGCCGGCCGGCGGGGGCCGTTGTAGCCGTCGTACGCGGCGAAGGTGGTGTTGGACTTCGGGTGGTGCGCGGTCTGCCGGTACGGTCCGGTGCCCACCGCCAGTCCCTTGATCGCGTCGTCCCAGGCACCGGGCCGGGAGAACACGTGCTTCGGCATGATCTTGGCGAGGGTGAGCCGGGCGAGGCCGTCCGGGAAGGGGAAGGCGAGGACCAGGTCCACGGTCATGGTGCCGACCTTGCGGACCTCCTTCAGCCAGCCCGCGAAGAAGCCCTTGGCGAGGGTCTGGGTGCCCGGATCGAGGATGCGGTCGAAGACGAAGACCACGTCGTCGGCGGTGACCGGGGTGCCGTCGTGGAAGGTTGCGCCGGGGCGCAGGGTGAACCGCCAGGTGGTGGCGGACGGGTCGGCGGGCAGCCGGGTGGCCAGCGCGGGGTAGGGCGCGCGGGTGATCGGGTCCGTGTCGGCGAGGCCCTCGTAGATGTGGTTGTTGGCGGCCATCGCGAACGCGGACGCGGTCTGGGTCGGGTCCCAGCTGCCGTCGTTGCCGTAGCCGATGACGGCGGTGAGGGTGCGGTCGGTGCCGTCGCCGCCGAGGTCGATCGTCGATCGGGGTCCGCAGGCGGCCAGCGTCGTCAGCGAGGCGGTCGCGCCCAGCGCCCCGGCGTGTTTCAGGAACGTCCTGCGGCCGTGGGTCGCCTCGTCGCGCACGGTGCCTCCGGCGTGGGGGGAAGGAGACGTCGGACTCGTGTGTAAGCGTGACCATAAGAGGGGGTTTCGGGACGGTCAAGGCAGCGCACACGAATGGCGTAAACCATCAGAGGTCGGACCGATGACGCGCGCCGGACATGCCTGGGGCAGGGTCCTCTCGTAGGAGGGGTCCTGGTCGGAGTCGTAGACGAGTGTGCCGTCGTGGCCGTGTCCGCGGACCCGTGGGCGGCGGTGACCTGGCGGTCCAGGGTGCCGGTGGCGACGAACCAGCCGTGGTCCAGGGCGGCCTCGCGGGTGCTGCCGCCGCAGGCCCCGCCGCCGGATCTCGGGGCGGGGCACCGGTGACGGCCGGACCTCCGCGGCGTCAGGTCCTGCGCGTGGTGCGGGTCGCCGGTGAGCGGATGGACGGTCCGCACCGGAGGGGACCACCGCGCTCTGACGAATTCCTGGAACCGGGCCTCGAGTTCGGCCCGCATCAGCCACCCCCTCACCCACCCGGCCATCCGGCGCGCCGATTCGGTTGCCCGGCGCCCGGGTTCAGGGCCGGGGTGCCGCCACCCGCCGGAACTCGATCGTGTCGTACGCCGTCCGCGTCCCCGTCTCGTAGAGCACTCCCACCGTGCCGCGGTTCACCTGCACCAGGTCCGAGTAGGCCGCCTTGAGGGTGGACAGGGTGAGGAGCTGGTCGAAGCTGATGCCCTGGTCCGTGCTGGTCCACAGGGCCATGGCCTGGCGGGCGGTGGGGACCGAGGGGGCGGAGAAGAGCAGCGGGGCGTCGGGGCCCTGGAGCTGGAGGACCGAGCCCTGGACCACCGGGACCCGGCGCAGGGTCGGCTGGACGGTGTAGGGCGCGTCCAGGGTCTGCCCGCCGTCGCTCGACCAGGCGTCGAGGCGGTTGCCGGGGCTGGAGCCGTTCTGGTCACGGGCGTTGAAGTAGATCCGGCCGCCGGGGAGCTGGGCGGCGGTCGTCTCGTTGGCGTTGTCGCGGCCGGTGTAGGAGTCGTCGGCGAAGCCGAGGTGCCAGCGGTGGCCGCCGTCGTCGCTGTAGATCGCGTGGCCGCCGTAGTACCTGGCCTCCCGGCCGGTGTCGGTGGAGCCGGCGCGGGGCGGCCCGGAGTGGTCGGCGGCGACCACCAGGCGGCCGCGGTGCGGTCCCTCGGTGAGGGCGACGGCGTGGCCGGGACCGGTGGCGTACCAGCGCCAGCCGGCGCGTTTGACCTGTGCGGTGATCTCCCGCGGGGCGGTGAAGGAGCGGCCGTCGGTCCTGCTGCGCTGCACGAACACCCGGCGGCTCTGCTCCTCGGTGACCTGGCCGCGCATGATCTGCGCCTCGTTCACTGAGCCGTCGTTGTAGGAGGTCACCAGGACGACGTCGCCGGTGCGCGGGTCGACCACGGGCGCCGGGTTGCCGCGGGTGTCGCCGTTGCCGTCGGTCACCACCTGGAGGGGGCCCCAGGTGCAGCCGCCGTCGGAGGAGCGTCGGAGGACCACGTCGATGTCGCCGCTGTCGCCGGTGGTGCTGTGCCGGCCCTCGGCGAAGGCGAGCAGGGTGCCGTGGCCGGTGCGGACGGCGGCCGGGATGCGGAACTGGGCGTAGCCCTCCGTCCCTGACGTGTAGGGCACGGAGGACTCGCAGGTGGCCGCCCAGGCCTTGGGTGCGGCGGTGAACGCCCCGAGCAGCAGGGCGGCGGCGAGGGAGATCCGGCTCGCACGGGTCACAGGAGACACATGGCTCACGCCTCCATGGTCCTCCACGCCGTCGCCACCGCATCCCCGCAACGGCCGAACGGGTGAGGCGCTCTGGCGCACCGTCAGGTCAGGACGGGGTGCGGGCCGCCGCCAGCAGGCGGGTCACGTCGGCGGCGCAGATGGTCAGGGCCGCGCCGACCGTGCCGAGGACCTCGCGCTCGGCGTTGGTGTAGGGGCCGTCGGCGAGCGCGATCCGGGCGGCCTGCAGGAGCAGGGACTCGCGGCCGCCGGGGGCGAGGTGCGGGGCCAGCGGGTCGAGGGCCTCGTGCAGTTCTATCGCGAGGCTCGCGCCGCCCGGCTGCTCGAAGACCCTGCCGGTGTCGGCGGCGAGCGCGTCGACGAGGGCGCTGAGCCGGTCCTCCGTGGCGTCCTCGAAGCCGGCCGCGCGGACGGTGCCGGCGGCCGCCTCCAGGGAGGTGCGGGCGCAGGTGCCGCCGGCGGCGAGGACGGCGAGGGCGACGGTGTGCACGGCGTCGCGCAGCATCGCCGAGAAGCGGGAGGTGGTGGGGTGGTCGAGGACGTCGGTGCCGAAGTGGTGGCGGCAGGCGGCGCACTCCACGACGGGTCCGGTGGTGCCGCGCGGCAGCACGGGCACGCCGAGCAGGGTGAAGCGGCGACGGCCGGTGAGCCGCTGGTAGTTGCGGTCGCCTCCGCAGCCGGGGCAGAAGAACTCGCCGTCGCCGACGGGTGTCCATGCGGTGCGGGTGCCCAGAATGCGGGCAGGCCTGGCGGTTCGGCCGTCTCGTCCCCGTACTGGCAGCACGTCGCACCTCCTTAACGCCGTGGCAACATCGCCACCGCTGGCGTGATGTTAGCCACATCGGTGAGGTGGAGTCAGTACCCCGTACGAGACCTTTCCGTGACCTCCACGGCCCGATGGCCGGTATACGACGGGGCCCTGATCGCGGCAACTCGCGATCAGGGCCGGTAAACCGCCGGTCAGAGGGGTTATCGCGTCGCGCGGTTGACGGCGGAGACGACCGCCTTCAGCGAGGCACGCGTCGTGTTCGCGTCGATGCCGATCCCCCACAGAACCTTGTCGCCGATCGCGCACTCGATGTACGAGGCGGCCTGTGCGGAGGCGCCCTCGCTCATCGTGTGCTCCTGGTAGTCCAGGAGCCGTACGTCGATGCCCAGGCCCTGCAGCGCGTCGAAGAACGCGGAGATCGGTCCGTTGCCGGAGCCGGTCAGGACGGTGTCCTCGCCGTCGACGACGGCCTCGACGGTGAGGGTGTCCACGCCGTCGGTGTCGGTGGTCGACTGGCCGGTGCGCACCTGGACGCGGCCCCAGGGGTTCTCCGGGTTCGGCAGGTACTCGTCCTGGAAGACCGCCCAGATGTCGGAGCCGGTGACCTCGCCGCCCTCGGCGTCCGTCTTGGCCTGGATGAGCCGGGAGAACTCGATCTGCATGCGGCGCGGCAGGTCCAGCTTGTGGTCGTTCTTCAGGACGTAGGCGATACCGCCCTTGCCGGACTGCGAGTTGACCCGGATGACCGCCTCGTAGGAGCGGCCGACGTCCTTCGGGTCGATCGGCAGGTAGGGCACGGCCCACTCGATGTCGTCGACGGTGACGCCCCTGGCGGCCGCGTCGGCCTCCATGGCGTCGAAGCCCTTCTTGATGGCGTCCTGGTGGGAGCCGGAGAAGGACGTGTAGACCAGGTCGCCCACGTACGGGTGGCGCGGGTGGACCTCCATCTGGTTGCAGTACTCCCACGTACGACGGATCTCGTCGATGTCGGAGAAGTCGATCTGCGGGTCGACGCCCTGGGAGAACAGGTTCATGCCCAGGGTGACCAGGTCGACGTTGCCGGTGCGCTCGCCCTGCCCGAACAGGCAGCCCTCGACGCGGTCGGCGCCGGCCATCAGTGCCAGTTCGGCGGCGGCGACGGCGGTGCCGCGGTCGTTGTGCGGGTGGACGGAGAGCACGACGTGCTCGCGGCGGGACAGGTTGCGGTGCATCCACTCGAAGCGGTCCGCGTGCGTGGACGGCGTCGAACGCTCCACGGTGGCGGGCAGGTTGAGGATGATCTCGCGGCCCGGACCGGGCTGGTAGACGTCCATCACCGCCTCGCAGACCTCCAGCGCGAAGTCCAGTTCGGTGTCGGTGAAGATCTCCGGGCTGTACTGGTAGCCGAACTCGGTCTCGGGGCCCAGCAGTTTCTCCGCGTACTCCATCACCAGGCGGGTGCCGTCGACGGCGATCTGCTTGATGTCGTCCCTGGAGCCGCGGAAGACCACCCGGCGGAAGACCGGGGCGGTGGCGTTGTACAGGTGCACGGTGGCCCGCCGGGCGCCCTTCAGGGACTCCACGGTCCGCTCGATCAGGTCCTCGCGAGCCTGGGTCAGCACGGAGATCGTGACGTCCTCGGGGATCGCGCCCTCCTCCTCGATGATGGAGCGCACGAAGTCGAAGTCGGTCTGGCCGGAGGCGGGGAAGCCGACCTCGATCTCCTTGTAGCCCATCTTCACCAGCTGGTCGAACATCCGGCGCTTGCGCTCGGGCGACATGGGGTCGATCAGGGCCTGGTTGCCGTCGCGCAGGTCGGTGGAGAGCCAGCGGGGCGCGGTGGTGATGCGCCGCTGGGGCCAGGTGCGGTCCGGGATGTCCACCTGGTCGTAGCGGCCGTACTTGTGGACCGGCATGGTGGTGGGCTGCTGGCGGTTCGCCATGATGCGGGGCTCCTCAGGATGTCCGGAAGGACGGCCGACGACGCAACACGAAGCTCCGCGGGGAGGGAGTCGACCTGGACTACAGGCCCTCGCCGCGGCAGCTAAGAAGAAGCAGCCCGAAACGCATGATGCTCCGCATGCTAGTCGAGCCCCTTCGGACGCGGGGCGCCGTATCAGTATGCGGGACCGCGAGAACGAAAGGGACAAAACGTGCGCCATACCACTCACGCTCACGCAGAGTCATCAATTGTCGCGGTATTTCATCAATCATGGTTGCGGGTAGTGACACCGGCATGACCCAGTGCGAGGGTGCGGTGCATGACGACCAACGGGGGCTCTGAGCCCGTCATCCGCCGCACGCCCGTTTTCTGCGGGATCGTGCCGCCGCACATCCTCGACCAGCTCGCCCGGCACGAGGACGGCGCACTCGCCGACTCCGCGCTGCGCACCCTGCAGCACGACTCCGCGGCCCGTACCCGGCGCCGGGTCACCGCCGTGCGCACGCTGACCGCCGTCGCCGCCCCGGCGGCCCCGGACAGCGCGCCGCGCCGCACGGTCTACGACGCCGGGCACGGCACCGACCTGCCCGGCACCAAGGTCCGCGAGGAGGGCTCCGAGCCCGGCCGGGACGCCAGCGTCAACCGCGCCTACGCCGGTCTCGGCGCCACCTTCGAGCTGTACCTGAAGGCGTACGAGCGCGACTCCATCGACGGCGCCGGACTCGCGCTCGACGCGAGCGTGCACTACGACCGCGACTACGACAACGCCTTCTGGAACGGCGAGCAGATGGTGTTCGGCGACGGCGACGGCGAGATCTTCACCGACTTCACCAGCTCCGTCGACGTCATCGGCCACGAACTCACCCACGGCGTCACGCAGTACACCGCCAACCTGGAGTACTACGGCCAGTCGGGCGCGCTCAACGAGTCGGTCTCGGACGTCTTCGGCTCGCTCATCAAGCAGTACTCCCTCGGCCAGACCGCCGACCAGGCCGACTGGCTGATCGGCGAGGGGCTGCTCGCCGAGGGCGTGCGCGGGGTGGCCCTGCGCTCCATGAAGGCTCCCGGCACCGCGTACGACGACCCCCGCCTCGGCAAGGACCCGCAGCCCGCGACCATGGCCGGCTATCTGAGGACGAACCGCGACAACGGCGGCGTCCACATCAACTCCGGCATCCCCAACCACGCCTTCTACCTGCTCGCCGCCGCCCTCGGCGGCAACGCCTGGGAACGGGCCGGGCAGATCTGGTACGACGTGCTCACCGGCGGTGACCTGCGCGCGGACGCCGGCTTCACGGACTTCGCGAAGCTCACCGTGGCCGCGGCCAGGTCCCGCTTCGAGGAGGGCGAGGAGAGCGAGGCCGTCCTCAAGGCGTGGGCCCAGGTGGGTGTGCAGACCGCCTGATCCCGTACTACACAGGGACCCATGCGTATTCAGGTGAGGCGAACGGGCGGATTCGCGGGCATCGAGCGGCAGGCCGAGGTGGACACCTCGGGGCGGCCCGACGCCCAGGAGTGGCAGACCCTGGCCGAGCACGCGCTCGCGGCCGGCCGGGGCGCGCCGCCGCACGGCGTGCCGGACGGGTTCGCGTACCGGATCACGGTGGACGGGCGGACCGTGTACGCCGCCGATCCGCAGCTGACCGCCGGACAACGGGAGCTGATCACAAGGGTGTTGAAGGAGGGCGCCTGAACGACGCCGGCAACGGGTAGTTCACGCAAGGACGTTGACTTCCGTTACCGGTGGTAAGGATGATCCCGGCCATGGCGACTGACGCGGTCCATCCGGCACCCCCGCTCCCCGGCTTCCCCGACGGCTTCCTGTGGGGTGTGTCGACCTCGGCCCATCAGATCGAAGGCGCGGCCGACGAGCGCGAGTCCTCCGTGTGGGACGTGTTCTCGGCCGCGCCGGGCCGCATCAAGGACGGCTCGACGGCGGCGGTGGCCTGCGACCACGTCCACCGCCACCGCGAGGACGTCGCCCTGCTGGCCGGTCTCGGCGTGGACGCGTACCGCTTCTCCGTCTCCTGGCCGAGGGTGCGCTCGGCCGGCGGCCTGGACTTCTACGACCGGCTGGTGGACGAGCTGTGCGCGGTGGGCGTACGCCCGGTCCCCACCCTCTTCCACTGGGACCTGCCCACCGCCCTGCACGACAAGGGCGGCTGGCTGGAACGGGACACCGCGGCCCGGTTCGCCGACCACGTCGCGACGGTCGCGGACCGGCTCGGCGACCGCGTCCACAAGTGGATCACCCTGAACGAGCCCGCCGAGCACACCCTGTTCGGCCACGCCCTCGGCGCCCACGCCCCCGGCGAGCGGCTGATGTTCGACGCGCTCCCGGCCGCCCACCACCAGCTCCTCGCCCACGGCCTGGCGGTTCGGGCGCTGCGCGCGGCGGGGGCCGCCGACATCGGCATCGCCAACTCCCACGGCCCCACCTGGCCGGCCTCCCCCGCGCAGCCGGACCTGGACGCGGCCGCCTTCCACGACCTCCTCCTCAACCGGCTGTTCGCGGAGCCGGTCCTGCTGGGCGCGTACCCGGACGGCATGGGCGACCTGATGCCGGGCGACGTCGCCGCGGACCTCACGGTGATCGCCGAGCCGCTCGACTGGTACGGCGTCAACTACTACGCCCCGACGAAGGTGGGCGCCCCGCGCGGCACCGAGATCGAGTTCGGCGGCCTCACCCTCCCGGCCGACCTTCCCTTCTCCGTCCAGGACATCGAGGACGTGCCGGTGACGGACTTCGGGTGGCCGGTGGTCCCCGAGGGCCTGACCGAACTCCTCACCGGCTTCCGGGACCGCTACGGCGACCGGCTCCCGCCGATCGTCATCACCGAGAACGGCTGCTCCTACGAGGGCCTCGACGACCAGGACCGGATCGCCTACCTGGACGGCCACATCCGGGCGCTGCACCGGGCGGTGGAGGCCGGGGTGGACGTGCGCGGCTACTTCGTCTGGTCGCTGCTGGACAACTTCGAGTGGGCGGAGGGCTACGCCCGCCGGTTCGGCCTGGTCCACGTGGACCACGACACCCAGACGCGGACCCCGAAGTCGTCCTACCGCTGGTTCCGCGACCAGCTCCGGGCCCAGGGATCCCGGGCGCGCGGATGACCCGGACGCGGGAGCCGGCCGCGCTGGCCGAACCGGCCGAGCGGGTCGGCCGGGGCTGGACCGCGGCGCTCAGCCTCGCCAACGGGGCGATCTGGGTGGGCTGGTACGGGCCGCTCCAGATCCTCCTCGCCTCCCAGGCGAAGGACTTCGCGCCCGGCTCCGGGATGTCGAAGGAGACGATGCTCGCGTGGGTGACGGGCGTCGGCGCGGTGGTGTCGCTGGCCGCGAACCCGCTCTTCGGCGCGCTGTCGGACCGTACGGCGTCCCGCCGGGGCCGGCGTACGCCGTGGATCGTCGCGGGCACGGCCGGCGGGGCGCTGTCCCTGCTGCTCCTCGCGGGCGCCGGCGGCCTGGGGACGATGATGCTGGGCTGGTGCCTGGTCCAGCTGACGCTGAACGCGGCGTTCGCGGCCGTCACGGCGGCCGTGCCGGACCGGGTGCCCAGGAGCCAGCGGGGCGCGGTGGGCGGCTGGCTGGGCGCCGCGCAGATCCTCGGGGTGGTCGGCGGCACGGGCCTGGCGACGGCCGCCGGGGGCGTCGGGGCGGGCTATGCGGCGTGCGCGGTGTTCACGGCGCTCGGCGTGCTGCCGTACGTGCTCCGCTACCCGGACCTGCGGCTCGCGCCCGCGGACCGGCCGCCCTGGTCCCGGCGGGGCTTCCTCGCCGGGTTCTGGCTCAGCCCGCGCCGCCACCCGGACCTGGGCTGGGCGTGGCTGACCCGCTTCCTGATCAACCTCAGCAACGCCCTGGTCCTGCTCTACCTGCTGTACTACCTCCGCGACCGCCTCCACCGCTTCGACCCCGAGCAGGGCGTGCTGATCCTGACGGCGGTCAACGGGCTGACCCTGATGGCCACCGTCGTGGTCGGCGGCATCTGGTCGGACCGGGTGGGCCGGCGCAAGCCGTTCGTGATCTGGTCGGGGATGCTGATGGCGGCGGCGACCGCGCTGCTGGCCGTCTGGCAGACCTGGCCGGGGGCGATCGTCGCGGCGGCCCTGCTCGGCGTCGGCTTCGGCGTGTTCACCTCCGTCGACTTCGCCCTGATGACCGACGTCCTGCCGACGGCCCTGGACCGCGGCAAGGACCTCGGCGTCATCAACGTGGCCAACGCCCTGCCCCAGGTCGCCGCCCCCGCCCTCGCCGCGCCGGTCGTGACCTACCTGGGCGGCTACCGGGTGCTCTACCTGCTCGCGGCGGTGATCGGGCTGGCGGGGGCGGGGCTGGTGGGGCGGATACGGGGGGTCGACTAGCCGCTCAGCCGCTCACAGGGCGCCGGCGTCGCGGGCGGTCCACACGCTCGGGTAGATCGGGCGGAAGCCGAGGTCGCGGCGGATCCGCTGGTTGGACATGATCCCGAACCAGGGGTCGGGGTCGGTGCGGGTGTGCTGGTCCGCGGGCATCTCCACGCCGTTGAGCCGGTGCAGTTCGACGGTCGTGACCGGCGCGTCGTCGGCGATGTTGTAGAGCGGGCCGCCGACCGCCGGGGCGTACAGCAGACGCATCAGCCCCTGCCCGACATCCGCGTGGTGGGCCATCTGGAGCCGCTGGGCGGGCGCCCAGTGCACGGCCCAGCGCATGACGGCGGCCAGGTGCGGATCTCCCTCGCCGTAGACGAACGGCAGCCGCCCGATCCGCACCTCCATGGCGCCCGCCAGCGCGAGCAGCTCCCGTTCGGCGGCCGCCTTGGACTCCGGGTAGGCGCCCCACAGCTCGCCGCCGGGCCGGCTCTCGTCCTCCTCGGTCAGCGGCCTGCCGCGCCCGGTGCCGTACACGTTCCCGGTGCTGACCTGCACGAACCGTCGTACGCCGGCCGAGCGCGCGGCCTTGCCGAGGGCCACCGCGGCATCGCGGTTGACGGCCCACGCCTCCTCGTCCGGCACCCCGCGGAAGGCCGCGGCGACGTTCACGACGGCGTCCGCCCCGGCGACGGCCTTCCCGAGCGCCTCCTCGTCCCGCAGGTCGCCGACGGCCACCTCGGCGCCGAGGGCCGCGAACGGCTCGCCGCGGGCCGCGTCCCGCACCAGCACGCGCACCCGCTCCCCGGGCCTCGTCTGGCCGAGCAGCCTGGGCACGAACCGCCGTCCGACCTGTCCGGTCGTTCCGGTGACAAGAGTGATCATGACGTTCTCCTTCTGGGGCCTTCGCTCCGTCACCACCACCCTCGGCCCGCCGGCCCGGCACCGGGAGAGACCTCCCGATCAGGGGAGCGGCAGTCCCTGGATAAGCCGGGCGGCCCGCGTCACCCTGGAGGGGTGAACCGCCCCGAACTCGCCGACTTCCTGCGCCACGCCCGCACCCGCCTGGACCCCGCCGACGTGGGCCTGGCCGCCGGCTCCCGTCGTCGCACGCCGGGACTGCGCCGCGAGGAGGTGGCGTCCCTGGCCGGCATGTCGGCGGACTACTACACCCGCCTCGAACAGTCCCGGGGCCCGCGCCCGTCCCGCCAGATGCTCACGGCGATGGCCCGCGCGCTGCGGCTGACGGAGGACGAACGCGACCACCTGTTCCACCTGGCCGGTGAGGAGCCGCCGCGCCGGGAGGCGACGAGCACCCACGTCCGCCCCGGCCTCCTGCTGGTCCTGGACCGGCTGCACGACACCCCGGCTCTGGTGACGACCGACTACGGCGAGGTGCTGGCCCAGAACGCGCTGTCGCGGGCGCTCAGCGGTGACGTCCTGGCCCGGCCGCCGCGCGAACGCAACCTGCTCCGGCGGTACTTCCTGGACCCGTCGGCCCGTGACCTGTTCCCGCCGGAGGACCGTCCGGCCCACACCCGGGACCACGTGGCGTCCCTGCGGGCGGTGGCCGCGGCCCGCCCCGCCGACCCGGCCCTCGCCGCTCTCGTCACCGAACTCCGTTCGGGCAGCGAGGAGTTCGCCCGCCTGTGGGCCGACCACGAGGTGGCGGTCCGGCGCGCCACGACCAAACGCTTCCTGCACCCCGTCGTCGGCCTCCTGGAACTGGACTGCGAGGTCCTCCTGAACGCCGACACCCACCAGCAACTGGTCGTCCACACCGCCCGCCCGGGCACCGCGTCCCACGAACGCCTGCGACTGCTGCGGGTGGTGGGGCTCCAGGACATGGCACCGAGCCGCTCCTGACCCCTCGGACACCGTTGCCGGGACGCACGCGCACTGAAGTGGACGACGGCGACGGAGGTTGTGGGTGATGGCGGGGTACCGACCGGCGGACTGGCAGCCACTCGATCTGGACCGGGACCCGACGCCCGGCGACCCGCGGCGCGTCCGCACGCTCGCGTCCGGGTTGCACGCTGTCGCCGATGACGGCACCTCGTCGTCACCGTAGGCGACGGTCTCGTTCGCCGGGGCCGCGCCGGGCCCCGGGGAAGGGCACCGAGGCCCGGGATGCCCGGCGCCCTCAGAACCCCAGCCGCCGCAGTTGCTTCGGGTCCCGCTGCCAGTCCTTGGCGACCTTCACGTGCAGGTCCAGGAAGACCGGGGTGCCCAGCAGGGCCTCGATCTGCTTGCGGGACTTGATGCCGACCTCCTTCAGGCGCTTGCCCTGGGGGCCGATGACGATCCCCTTCTGGCTGGGGCGCTCGATGAACAGGTTGGCGTGGATGTCCAGGAGGGGCCGGTCGGCGGGGCGGTCCGGGCGCGGCAGCATCTCCTCGACGACGACCGCGATGGAGTGCGGCAGTTCGTCACGGACGCCCTCGAGCGCCGCCTCGCGGATCAGCTCCGCGATCATGACCTGCTCGGGCTCGTCGGTGAGGTCGCCCTCGGGGTAGAGCGCCGGGCCCTCGGGCAGCAGCGGGACGAGGAGGTCGGCCAGCAGTGCCACCTGCTTGTCGGCGACCGCCGACACCGGCACGATCTCGGCCCACTCGAAGCCCAGCTCCTTGCCCAGCTGGTCGATGGCGATCAGCTGCTCGGCGAGGGCCTTGGAGTCGACCAGGTCGGTCTTGGTGACGACGGCGATCTTCGGGGTCTTGCGGATCCCGGCCAGCTCCTTGGCGATGAAGCGGTCACCGGGACCGATCTTCTCGTTCGCCGGCAGGCAGAAGCCGATCACGTCGACCTCGGCCCAGGTCGTGCGGACGACGTCGTTGAGGCGCTCGCCGAGGAGGGTGCGCGGCTTGTGCAGGCCCGGGGTGTCGACCAGGATCAGCTGCGCGTCCGGCCGGTGCACGATGCCGCGTACCGTGTGCCGGGTGGTCTGCGGCTGGTCGGCGGTGATCGCCACCTTCTGCCCGACCAGAGCGTTCGTGAGGGTGGACTTGCCCGCGTTGGGGCGCCCGACGAAACAGGCGAAGCCCGCCCGGTGGGCGGCCTTCGACGGTTCCGACGGCTCGGCTGACTGGCTGCGAACGCTCATGGCCCCCATTCTCCCTGATCCACGGAGCCCCGCCGTACCGTGAGAATTCGGTGACGCGGCGGCGACGAAACGTCACGGAGGTCCTGGGCGCCGGTCTGCTCTGGTTCGGCTGGTTCGGTTCCACGCGGGCAGCGCGCTCGGCGCGAACGGTCTCGCGGCCGCCGTCTTCCTGAACACCCTGGCCGTCGGCCGCACGGGCCTGCCGGGCCGGCTCTTCGTGGGGCAGCGGCGCGACGGCCACCCGACCCCCCTGGGCGCGGCCTCCGGCGGCGGCTTGGCGCGGCTCGGGAAGCAGGCGGTGGCGGTGGCGGCCGTCGCGGCGTACGCGTTCACCGTGACGTACGGGCTCGGCAGGCTGCTGGACAGGACACCGGGCTTCCGGGCCGGCGAGGACCAGGAGCACACCGGTCCCGACCTCACGGCGCACGCCGGGACGGCTTACGATCACGGGGTCCTGGGCCACGGCGCCCCGGTCGGCGCGTCCCTCCTCCCCTCCGCCCAGAAGGTCGAGCCCCAGCCATGAAGCTCGTCACCGCGATCGTCAAGCCCCATCGCCTCGACGCCGTGAAGACCGCACTCCAGGAGATCGGTGTGCACGGCCTGACCGTGACCGAGGCCAGCGGGTACGGCCGGCAGCACGGCCACACGGAGGTCTACCGCGGCGCCGAGTACCGCGTCGACCTGGTCCCCAAGGTCCGCATCGAGGTGGTCGTGGCCGACGCCGACTCCGAGCCGGTGATCGAGGCGATCGTCACGGCCGCGCGGACGGGGAAGATCGGGGACGGGAAGGTGTGGGCGCAGCCGGTGGAGACGGTCGTACGGGTACGGACGGGCGAGCGCGGCCCCGACGCGCTCTGAACGGCCGCGGCGGACCGCCGCGCCGGCGCACCCGGGCCAGCAGCACCCCGCCGGCCACTCCGGCGGCGAAGACCAGCCCCACCACCAGCCACGGCAGGGCGAGGAACGACGTGCTCGCCGACTCCTCGGTGCCGGTCGCGCTGGCCGTCAGCGTGACCTTCCCCCAGTCGAGCTGGGGTGCGTTCCGCCAGGGTGCGGTGAGGCGTACCCGCTCACCGGGCAGCAGTTCGGAGGGGACGCCGGTGAGGTCCCGGCTGAGCAGCGTACGGCCGAACAGTCCCTCGGCCCGCAGCCGGACCCGGGGGTCCAGCGTCACGTTTCCCGTGTTGTGCAGGGTGTAGGAGACCGTCGCCGTGCTGGCGCCGAGGCCGGGCACGAGCGGCTGGTGGTGGACGAGCGCCACGTTCTCGACGGAGACGGCAGGCAGCGTGGGTCCGCTCACCCGCAGGTAGACGCGGGCGGCGACGGCCCGTTGCACGCCGAGCGCGAGGGAGCCGGCCCCCGGGTCGACGCGCTCGTCCAGTGCCACGACCGCTCCCGGGTGGTCGCCGGGTTCGGCGTCCCGGGGCACGTGGAGGGTGAAGGGGACGGTGACCGTCCGGTGCGGCGGCACGGTGATCCGGGTCTTCGCGATCCGCGCCCAGGCCCCCACCCCCCGCATCCGCTCGCGCACGGTCCGGACGGCGAACCCGCCGTCGCGCGCGGTGTTGTAGGCGTCGGCCGCGTACAGCCGGAAGGCGAGCGGCCTGCCGGTCTTGTTGGCGACGGCCACCTTGTCGGTGATCGTCCGCCCGGGGTCGAGGGAGAGGTAGAAGTACGGCCGCGCGGCGATCCTGGAGGCGACCGGATAGACGGACCAGCTGCCGTTGTCGGCGGCGTGCGCGGGAGCCACCGCGCACGGGAGAGCAAGGAGCAGGCTCAGGAGGAGGACGTACGGCTTGACGCGACGCATGGGTGCGGACCCCCGGTCGGAAGCGGTTCGGGTGGCGACCGGGTCCGTCCGGCGGGCCCGGTCGCCACGGGGAGACGGCTCAGCTGAGCGTCAGGGTGAGGACTCCCGAGTACGATCCCGGCGGCGTGAACGCCGGTACGTCCAGGGAGAGTCCGGCGCCGACGGTGAACTCGCCGCCGGTGACGGCGGAGTCCGGGGCCGAGGCGAGGGTCGCTCCTGCGGTGCCGACGGCGCCCGCCGAACCGGCCGCACAGGTGCTCGGGCTGCCCGCCTTGGTCGCGCAGGACGGCGTCCAGCTCAGCTTCCCGGCGCCGATCTTGGCGCCGGGCCCGGTGAAGTCGGTGACCTTGCCGGTGAGCGACCACCCGGCGGGACCGCCGCGGAAGTCCTTCACGGTGACGGTCTGCAGCGCGCCGGTGGACGCCCCGCCCTGGCCGAAGTCGACCGCCGACAGCGCGACGGAGTTCCCGGCCTGGGACATGGACAGGGTGCCCGCCTTGACGGTGGTCGTCAGCTTCTGGCTGCCGTCCGGCACCGGAGTGGTGTCGTTGACGACGTAGGCGGCGGGACCGGCGCCCGCCGTGTCGCTCCACGCGCTTCCCTCGTACGCCACGATCCCGGTCGTCGTCTTGTCCACGACGGTGATCGGGGCGCTGAAGGAACCGTCGGAGCCCGCGGTCGCGGTGGCCGTGTCCGCGGTCTGGCTGCTCCCGGACCGGCCGGCGAGCGTGACGGCCGCGCCCGGGGTGAAGTTCCGCCCGCTGACGGTCACGCTGTCACCGGCGTTCCCGGAGGCCGAACTCAGACTGATGGCACGGTTGTTGACCGGGGTCGAGTCGGTCGCCGTGACGGTCTGCGACACCGGGGCCGGCGGGTTGGTGACCGTGCAGGGGGTGTCCAGCTCCAGGATGTAGCTGGTGTGGATGTTGTAGTCGCCGGGAGAGAGGGTGATGGCACCCGGCGAGGTGACCGTGAAGGTGCCGGTCATCGAGAACGACGGGAAGGTGCCGTAGCCGGGCACCGGGTCGTTCTTCTTCGGCCCGGTCACGGTGACGTCCCCGCTCTGCGCCCCGCCCAGCGTCACCTTCCCGGTCGGCGTCATGATGTCGGCCGGCAGGGCGAGCGCGGTGGGGTTGTTGGCGGCGGGCGTGACCACGGTGTAGGTCACGGTGACCGTGTCGCCGACCTTGGGTGCGGCGTCGTCCACCGAGACGCTCGCGGTGGTCGTGCCGTCGATCGGCGGGAGGCCCGCGACGGCGGGCGGGATGCAGTGGGTGGCGAAGTCGACGTTCGTCCCGGCGGCACCGGCCGGACAGGCCAGCGCGCCCCCGGCCGTGACCGCGAGCGCGGTCGCCCCGAACAGTGAGACCAGGCGCCACCGTCGGGATCTTCGTGATGTTGGGGGTGAACCCATGGAAGCCCCCTCCTGAGGGTTGCGGGCGCAGCGGCTCCTCTGCGCCGACAGGGGGCCATTGATGTGGAGGGCGCGTGAGAAGTCAATGGAGATGCCGCAGAAACCTGACGGTTCATCAGCTTCTGCGGCATCCGGAACGAACCCGTCAGCGCGCCCGGGATCAGAAGACGAACGGACCGGGCGACTGGGCCGCGCTGGACGTACAGGTGACGGTGATGCCGAAGATGACCATCTTCAGCGAGCCGCCGCGGAAGTCGAGGCTGTCACCGGAGGCGACGGTGCCGGGCAGCGGGCCGACGGTGACGGCGCTGCCCGCGGCCATGGCCGGGTTCACGGTGCCGCTGAAGACGACGTTGCTGCCGTGCGAGTTGGCCATGGTGAGCGTGGAGGCGATGGAGTTCGCCGACAGGGCGAGCGGGGTGGTGATCGCGGTGGAGGTGAGCGTGAGGGTGGCCGAGGTACCGCTCTGGGTCGCGGTGAGGGTGGCCGCGCCGCCGCCGAAGATGCCGCAGCTGGCGGTGGTGGTCGCGGTGGTCGGGGTGACGGCGGCGGCCGAGGGTGCGAAGACCAGCGCCGTGGCGGCGAGGGTCCCCGCCGCGAGTGCCGCACCGGTGGTCAAGCGTTTCATGGGGATCGGGCTCCCTTCCCGTTGGGGGAATGCCATGTGGGGATGGCGACCCCGGTCCGGGTGGATGCGGGCACACCGCGGGGCGCCGGTTCCTGCGCACCGCCCTGATCTGACGGTCCGTCGGAACGTACGGTCCCATTGATGCGCGAGCGACACACACCGACAAGGTTGAAATCTGGCCGACTGCGAGGGGACGGCACGGTCGCGCGGGCGGGTGCGGGTGCGGGTGCGCGGGGGGTGGCCGCGCACCGAAAGGGGCGCGGGGAACCGCGCGAGCAACCACGACGGCGGTCCACCCCAGTCAACGGTCCCCGTCCGGCCCCCGACGCAGTCAACGGGGTCAGGCCGGGAGGGTCAGCCGCACTTCCCCGTCCGGCCCCGCCAGCAGCACCGGCGTCCCCGCACCGCCGAGATCCCGCACCGCCTCCAGGTCCTCGGGGCCGATCCCGTCGGCGCCGGTCACGACCGCCGCCGCCTCCAGCGACTCCGCCCCCGACGCCACCGCCATGGCCACCGCCGTCCGCAGCGCGCTCAGCTTCAGCGAGGCCAGCTCCACCGTGCCGGCCACGTAGGTGCGGCCCGTCGAGTCCCGGACCGCCGCCCCCTCGGGCACCCCGTTGCGGGCCCGGGCCGAGCGGGCCAGGGTGACGATCTTCCGGTCCTCGGGGTCAAGCGCGCTGCTCTCGGTCATGCTCCGAGCATACGAACAACCTGACTCGGTCAGACACCCGGGACGCCCGCGTCAGGCCCGGTCCAGCCGCAGCCGTTCCGCCCTCGGCAGGCCGGCCACGACCAGGTCGTAGGAGTCCTCGACGAGTTCCTTCACCAGCCGGTCGGGCAGGCCGCCGTCCACGGTCACCGTGTTCCAGTGGCGCTTGTTCATGTGATAGCCGGGAACGATCAGTCCCTCGTGGCCGGCGCGCAGCCGGACCGCGTCCTGCGGGTCGCACTTGAGGTTGACCGTCAGCGGCCGCGCGTCCAGCCGGCTCAGCGCGAACATCTTGCCGAGCACCTTGAAGACGGAGGCGTCCGGGCCGAAGGGGAACTCCTCCGCCGCCGCGTTGAAGGAGAGGCACAGGGCGCGGAGCCGGTCGGGGGTCACTCGGCCTCCTCCTCGGCGTCGTCGGGCACCGGCACCGGCTCCACCAGCACCGTCACGATCTTGTTCCGGCGGCCCGCGGCGGTCTCCGCGGTCAGCGCCAGCTTCCGGCCGTCGGGGAGTTCGACCTGGGCGGCGGCACCGGCGATGGGCACCCGGCCGAGCGCCTTGGCGAGCAGCCCGCCGACGGTCTCCACGTCCTCGTCGTCGTACTCCTCCGGGCCGTACAGCTCGCCGAGATCGGTGATGTCGAGGCGGGCGGTGACCCGGTAGCGGCCGTCGCCGAGGGCGGTGACGGGCGGGAGTTCACGGTCGTACTCGTCGGTGATCTCGCCGACGATCTCCTCCAGGATGTCCTCGATGGTGACGATCCCGGCCGTGCCGCCGTACTCGTCGATGACGACGGCGACGTGGTTGCGTTCCTTCTGCATCTCGCGCAGCAGGTCGCCGGCGTTCTTGGTGTCGGGCACGAAGAACGCGGGCCGCATCGCGGTGGAGACCAGGTCGGACTCGGCGTCCCGGCTGATGTGCGTCTTGCGGACCAGGTCCTTCAGATACACCATCCCGACGATGTCGTCCTCGCTCTCCCCGGTGACGGGGATGCGCGAGAAACCGGAGCGCAGGGCCAGGGTGAGGGCCTGGCGGATGGTCTTGTACCGCTCGATGACGACGAGGTCGGTGCGCGGGACCATCACCTCCCGCACGAGGGTGTCGCCGAGTTCGAAGACCGAGTGCACCATCCGGCGCTCCTCGTCCTCGATCAGCGACTCCTTCTCGGCGAGGTCGACCAGGGCGCGCAGCTCGGCCTCGGAGGCGAACGGACCGCGCCGGAAGCCCTTGCCGGGGGTGAGCGCGTTGCCGAGGAGGATGAGCAGGTTCGGGACCGGGCCCATCACGCGGGCCAGCGGCAGCAGGACGTACGCGGCGGCGGTGGCCGTGTTCAGCGGGTGCTGGCGGCCGATGGTGCGCGGGGAGACGCCGACGGCGACGTACGACACGAGCACCATCACGCCGATCGCGGCGAGCAGCGCCTCCCAGGTGGCGGGGATCTCCTTCAGGCAGGCGTAGGTGACCAGGGCCGCGGCGGCCATCTCGCAGGCGACGCGCACCAAGAGCGCCACGTTGAGGTAACGGGTGGGGTCGGCGGCGATCTGGGCGAGCTTGGCGCTGCCGCGCCGCCCCGACTTCACGGCTTCCTCGGCGCGGAAGCTGGAGACGCGGGCGATGCCGGCCTCGGCGCAGGCGGCCAGCCATGCGACGACGACCAGCGCGATCGCTCCGGCGACGATCTGGGGACTCATGTGAGGACGACCGCCCGGCTAGGAGACCGTGGGCGCGGGCGAGGGGCCGGTCAGGCCCTTCTCTCCGCGCCAGCCGTCCACGATGGCCGCCTGCAGGCCGAACATCTCGGCCTTCTCGTCGGGCTCCTCGTGGTCGTAGCCGAGCAGGTGCAGCACTCCGTGGACGGTGAGCAGCTGGAGCTCCTCGTCCATGGAGTGCTGGGTGTCGGCCTCGGCACCCTGCTTGGCGGCGACCTCCGGGCAGAGCACGATGTCGCCGAGCAGCCCCTGCGGCGGCTCGTCGTCGTCCTTCGACGGCGGACGCAGCTCGTCCATCGGGAAGGACATGACATCGGTCGGCCCGGGCAGGTCCATCCACTGGATGTGCAGCTGCTCCATGGCGTCGGCGTCCACGACGATCACCGACAGCTCGGAGAGCGGGTGGATGCGCATCCGCGCGAGGGCGTAGCGGGCGATGTCGAGGATCGCCTGCTCGTCGACCTCGGTTCCGGACTCGTTGTTGACGTCGATCGACATGGCGCTGTGCTCGTCTACTTCCCCTTGTGCCCGGACTTCGAGCGGCCGCCCTGAGGGGAGCCGTTCTCCGTGCCGTGCGTGCTGTCGTACTGCTCGTACGCGTCGACGATACGGCCCACCAGCTTGTGCCGTACGACATCGTGGGACGTCAGCCGGGAGAAGTGGACGTCCTCCACGCCCTCCAGGATGTCCTGGACCTGGCGCAGACCGGACTTGGTCCCGGTGGGCAGGTCGACCTGGGTGACGTCGCCCGTGATCACGATCTTCGACTCGAAGCCGAGCCGGGTCAGGAACATCTTCATCTGCTCGGGCGAGGTGTTCTGGGCCTCGTCGAGGATGATGAAGGCGTCGTTGAGGGTGCGGCCGCGCATGTAGGCGAGCGGTGCCACCTCGATGGTGCCGGCCGCCATCAGGCGCGGGATCGAGTCCGGGTCGAGCATGTCGTGCAGCGCGTCGTACAGCGGCCGCAGGTACGGGTCGATCTTCTCGTAGAGCGTGCCCGGCAGGAAGCCGAGCCGCTCGCCCGCCTCGACGGCGGGCCGGGTCAGGATGATGCGGTTGACCTGCTTGGACTGCAGGGCCTGCACCGCCTTGGCCATGGCGAGGTAGGTCTTGCCGGTACCGGCGGGGCCGATGCCGAAGACGATCGTGTGCTTGTCGATCGCGTCGACGTACCGCTTCTGGTTGAGGGTCTTCGGGCGGATCGTGCGGCCGCGCGAGGACAGGATGTTCTGGGTCAGAACCTGGGCCGGGGTCTCCTCCGCGCCCTCCCCGTTCTCACTCGCCCGCAGCATGGCGATCGAGCGTTCCACTGCGTCCTCCGTCATCGGCTGTCCGGTGCGGAGCACCAGCATCATCTCGTCGAACAGGCGCTGGACGATGGCGACTTCACGGGCATCGCCGACCGCGCTGATCTCATTGCCCCGGACATGGATGTCGGCCGCCGGGAAGGCCTTCTCGATCACACGCAGCAGGGAGTCGCCGGATCCCAGCACGGTGACCATCGGGTGCTGGGCGGGAACCTCGAACTGAGCTCGGGCCTGCGGCTGCGCGGGAGAGTGAGCTGTCGGTGTCTGAGTCATGGGCCGGCGCTTAAGGCCTGCGGTTCCTCCTCGTCACGGCCGCGTAGCTGAGGGCGGCCTCGCGTTACCAAGCGTACGACGCCGGGGTGACAACGCCGTAGGGCTTTTCCCGGCGGAAGGCGCCCCCATTGCCGCCGTGAGCCCTGCATGCGCTCCGGTGCGCCGCGGCAGAATCCGGGTTCACCGCCACGCGTGGCCGGGGGGGGCCGCGTCCGCTCCGCGCCACCTGTCCGTCCGGAAAGGCAGGTAGCCGTGCGCTTGTGTCTGCCCACGTCGGTGGCCGAGGCACGCCGGTGCCTGGCCGAGGGAGCGATACCCGTCGGCGGCGCGACCCTCGTCTGGGCCCTCTGGCAACGGGACGGCTTCCCGGAACAGGCGGTGTCCCTGCGGAACGTGCCGGAGGCGACGGCGATCGGGGACGGCGTCCTCGGCGGCGCGGTGCTGCTGCACCAGGTGGACGAGCGGGTTCCCGAGGTGCTGCGGACGGCGGCGAGGGGCGTCGGCACGGGCTCGGTGCGCCGGACGGCGACGGTGGGCGGGAACATCGCCGGGTCGGCCCTGCGGGACCTGCTGCCGGCGGCGATCGTGCTGGACGCGTGGGCCGAGGTGCTCACGGCGGACGGCGTGGACGAGGTGGACCTGGCCGAGCTGGAGGCCAAGGCGCCGGTCCTGCTGGCGCTGCGCTGGCGGGAGCCGGTGCGGGGCGCGTACGCGAAGGTCGCCGACCCGGCGGGCGGCGAGGTGCCGACGATCGCCGCGGCGGCGGTGGACACGGAGGGCGTGCTGCGGGTCGCGGTGCGCGAGCGGTACGTGGTGAGCAGCGGGTCGGCCGCGGCCGGCGGGGACGCGGTGGAGGAGCTGTTCGCCGGGGCGCTGGCCGGGGTGTCGGAGGGGGGACGTGCGCTGGTGCGGCAGCAGATCGCGGGGGTGACCGGGACGTAGGCGGGGGCGGGCGGGTCCGTCGCCGGCCGCGGGCAGGTGGGGGCTTGTCGCGCGGTTCCCCGCGCCCCTTGAGGGGCACGGGGAACCGCGCGGGCGACGACCACGACGGCGGCGCACCCGCCCCCCGCCCCACCGGCACCGTCACCCCGCCCGGCCGAAGCCGATCGTCGGGACCGCCCGGCGCAGCGGCCAGGGCCGCACCAGGTCCTCCTCCGGCACCAGTGCGTCCAGGAACGCGTACCGCCGCAGCGCCGCCGGGTCCTGGCCGTCCACCGACTGGACCTCGCGCCACCACGCGCCGATCTCCGACCAGCCGGGCGCGGACAGGGAGCCGCCGAACTCCTGGACGGACAGCGCCGCCGTCAGGCCCGCGAAGGCGAGGCGGTCGGCCAGCGGCCAGTCGGCGAGGGTGCCGGTGACGAACCCGGCGACGAAGACGTCTCCCGCGCCGGTCGGGTCGAGGGCCTCCACGGCGATCGCCGGGACCTCCGCGGACTCGCCGGTCCGCCCGTCGACGGCGTAGGCGCCCTCCGCGCCGAGGGTGACGACGGCCAGCGGCACGTGGTCGGTGAGGGCGTGGGCGGCGGCCCGCGGACAGTCGGCGCCGGTGTAGCGCCGCGCCTCCTCGGCGTTCGGCAGGAACGCCTCGCAGTGCTCCAGGTCGGCGAGCCCGGCCAGGTCCCAGGCGCCGGTGTCGTCCCATCCGACGTCGGCGAAGATCCGGGTGCCCTCGGCGGCGGCCCTGGCGATCCAGGGGCTGCGGGTGCCGGGCGTCAGGGAGGCGACGGCGGCCCGCGCGTGGGCCGGGTGACCGGCCGCGTTCTGCTGCCGGAACAGGGCGTCGGCGGGCGGCTCGTGGCCGTGCGAGACCATGGTCCGCTCGCCCTCGTAGGCCATGGACACGGTGACCGGCGAATGCCAGCCGCGCACCCTCCGCGACGGGGAGAGGTCGATGCCCTCGCCCTGTTCGAGGGCGTCCCAGCAGTACTCGCCGTAGTGGTCGTCGCCGAACGCGGCGGCGAGGGAGGTCTTCAGGCCGAGCCGGGCCAGCGCGGTGGCCATGTTGGCGACGCCGCCGGGACTGGAGCCCATGCCCCGGGCCCAGGACTCGGTGCCGCGCACGGGCGCGGCATGCAGGCCGGTGAAGACGATGTCGAGGAAGACGGTGCCGGTGAGGTAGACGTCCCACGGCGGATCGCCGGGCGCGCGCAGGCCGGCCAGCGGGTCGACCTGGGCGGCGCAGTGCGAAGTCGTTGCTCCTCTGTCGTCGTCGAGGTACTCCGGTTCCTCTCCGGCGAACGCGTTGGACGCGGTCACGGTGCGCTCCCTGGACGTGGTGCGGATCCGGCCAGTCTGCACCATGCCGGGGCGGTGACGGGGGCTCCCGCCGTACGACCGCGCGAAGGAGCCCCGTCACGCAGCGTGCCGTCGCCGCCCGTCCGCCGCCGGGCGCCCGGCGGCGGACGCGGGGTTCACAGGGACGCTCCGACGAGGCCGAGGCCGGTGCGCAGCAGCGTCCCGAGGTCGTCGAGGTGGGCGGCGCACGGGTCGGTGAGCGGGGCGCGCACCGGGCCCACGGGCCGGCCGCGCAGCCGGGCCGCCGCCTTCACCAGCGACACCGCGTATCCGGGCACCAGGTCGCGGAGTTCGACGAAGGGCACGTAGAAGTCGCGCAGCAGCGTGTCGACCGTGCCGTGGTCGCCGGCGCCGAGGGCGGCGAAGAAGGCGTCGGCGATCTCCGGCGCGAAGGCGTGCACGGCGGAGGAGTAGGCGGGGACGCCGACGGCGGCGTAGGCGCGGGCCTGGATCTCGGCGGTGGCGGCGCCGTTGAAGAACAGGAAGTCCTCGGGGGCGGCGAGGGTGAGCCGCTGCAGCCGGTCGAGGTCGCTGTGGCCGTCCTTGAGCCCGATGACGCCGGGGAGGCGGGCGATGCGGGCCAGCGACCCGGCGGTGAAGGCGACCTGTCCGCGCTGGTAGGCGATGAGCGGCAGGGACGTCCGGGCCGCGATCCGCTCCAGCTGCGCGACCAGGCCGTCCTGCGGGGCGGCGACGAGGTAGTGCGGCAGGACGAGCAGGGCGTCGGCGCCGGCCTCCTCGGCGGCCCGGGCGAACCGGGCGGCCTGCGCCCAGCCGTACCCCACTCCGGCGACCACCGGGGTCGCTCCGGCGGCCTCCTCGACGGCGATGGCGACGACCTGCCGGTACTCGTCCTCGTCGAGCGAGAAGAACTCGCCCGTCCCGCAGGCCGGGAAGAGCGCGCCCGGTCCGGCGGCGAGCTGCCCGCGGACGTACTCCCGGTATCCGTCCGGATCCAGGGACCCGTCGGCGTGAAAGGCGGTGAGCGGGAACGACAGCACCCCGCCCGCCATCGCGTCCCGCAGCCTCTGCACCACGTCCTTCGGCTCTCCGGCCACCGATCCATCTCCCCATGTAGATGTCATACACGTATGAGAACCAAGACTAGATATGCGAACACCCCCCGTCAACGGCGCACCCCGCCCCGGGCCCCTTACGATCGGCACATGTCCGAGACAGCAGGCGTCCGCGAGGTGAAGTCCGCGGCGCGCACGGTGGAGCTGCTGGAGCTCCTCGCGGCCCGCGGCGACCGCCCGGCCCGCCTCCAGGAACTGGCGGACGAACTCGGCGTCCCGCGCAGCTCGATGTACGCCCTGCTGCAGACCCTGATCGCGCGGGGCTGGGTGCGCACCGACACGACCGGCTCCCTCTACGGCGTCGGCATCCGCACCCTGCTGACCGGCACGACCTACCTGGACTCCGACCCGCGCGTCCGCCTCGTGCGCCCGTACCTGGACGAGGCGTCGCAGAAGCTGGGCGAGACCGTGCACCTGGCCCGCCTGGACGGCCGGGACGTGGTGTACCTGGCGACCCGGGAGTCCCACGAGTACCTGCGCACGATCAGCAGGGTGGGCCGCCGGCTGCCCGCGCACGCCGCCGCCCTGGGCAAGGCCCTCCTCGCCCAGCGCCCCGACGAGGACCTCCCCGAGGGGCCGTACGAGTCCCTGACGCCGCGCACCCGCACCACCCGGGACGCGCTGGCCGCCGACCTCGCCGAGGTCCGCGCCCGGGGCCACGCGATCGACCGCGAGGAGGCCGTCACCGGCATCACCGGCTTCGGCTTCGCCCTGCGCTACGACACCCCGGCCCAGGACGCCGTCAGCTGCTCGGTGCCGGTGACCCGTCTGACGCCGGACCACGAGGACCGGATCGTCGCCGTGATGCGGGAGATCCGCGCGAGGATCGAGGCGGCGACGACCGGAGGCACCGTCAACTGGCGCTGACGGAACCGCACGTGCCGGCCGGTCACGGACCGGGCGGAACCGCTCGGTCCGCCACGGCGCGCGGCGCTCCTGCCCCTCGGGTCACCCTCCAAACGGAACATGACCCACATCACACCACCGCCCCTTCTTCCGCCCTCCCCGCACTTGATACAAATTGCCCGCGCGTTCCTGTCCGTCGACGGCCTGCGCCCCCTTCCCCCGCTCCGTCGCTCCTTTCGCATGCCCTGGGAACGCCCGTGTTCGCCCGCACCACCCCCTGGCCGCTCGTCGCCCTCTTCACGGCCGGGTACCTCTCCCCCTACCTGCTCCCCACCACCGTCGGCCGGCTCGACTCGGGGCTGCCCGTCTCCGCCACCCAGGCCGGCGTCATCGGCAGCGCCCTGCTGCTGAGTTCCGCGGCGGCGGGCTTCCTGCTGGCCTCCCGCGTGGACCGCGCCGGCCCCCGCACCCTGGCCCGCGCCGGACTCCTGCTCGCCGTGCTCGGCTACGGCGGCGCCGCCCTCACCGGGTACGTCCCCGCGGTCGTGGCCGGCGTGCTGGCCGGCGGCTTCGGCTCCGGCACGGTCACCGCGGTGGCTGCCACCGGCATCGCCGCCCAGCGCGACCCGCACCGCGTCACCACGCTCGGCCTGCTCGGCGTCTCCGCGCTCGCCGCTGCCGTGTACCTGACGGTCCCGCACCTCGGGCCCGGTCACGGGCAGCCGCTCGCCGCGATCGCGCTCACCGCGCTCGCGGTCTGGCCGCTCACCGCCCGCCTGTCCCCCCGTACCGCGCGGACCGTCGCCGTCACCCGCGGCCCGAAGCTGCCGCACCTGCGCTCCGGTCTGCTGCTGGCCGCCGCGATGCCGTGCTGGTCGGCGGCGCAGAACTCGCTGTGGGGGGTCAGCGGCCGCATCGGCCTGACACAGGCGCACCTCGGCGAGGTGACCGTCGGCGTGGTCTTCGCGGTGGCGCTCGGCGCCGGCCTGCTGGGCGTGGTCGCGGCCGGCGCGCTCGGTCCGCGGCTCGGGCAGGCCCTGCCGATCGGCCTCGGCACGGTGCTGATCGCCGGGTGCATCGCGCTCAGCGCGTCGGCCACGGACCTGAGGACGTTCGCGTCCGGCGAGATCGCCTGGAACCTGCTCTACCCGGTCGTCCTGTCGTACGTCATCGGTCTGGCCGCCTCCCTCGACCCGCGGGGCCGCTGGGCGGTGCTGGTCGGATCGGCGTCGTCGCTGGGGACGGCCGTCGGCCCGATGACCGGCAGCCTGCTGTCGGCCCGCGCCGGGTTCCCGGCGATGGGCGCGGTCCTGGCGGCGGGCCTGCTGGCGGTCGCGGTCCCGCTGACGGCGGTGGCCCTGCGGCGCCGGACCACCACCGTCACGACGGCCTACCCGTCACTGACCGACGCACCGGTCCGCCTGGACGTCGCCGCCTAGGGCCTGCCGGGCGTGGGGTGGGGCCCGTCGCCGAACTCGTAGGCGTCCACCTCGGCGAGGTAGCGGGCGCGCAGGTCCTCGTCGTCCTCCAGGAAGGACGCGAGGAAGGAGTTGCGGGCCAGTTCCCGCATCTGCTCCCTGGACAGGCCGAGCGCGTCGCGCACCGCGTGGTAGTTGTCGGCGACGTAACCGCCGAAGTAGGCCGGGTCGTCGGAGTTGACCGTGCACAGCAGGCCCGCTTCGAGCATCGCCCGCAGCGGGTGCTCGGCGAGCACGTCGACCGCGCGCAGCCGGACGTTCGACAGCGGGCACAGCGTCAGCGGGATCCGCTCCCGCACCAGCCGGGCGACCAGGTCCGGGTCCTCCACGCAGCGCAGCCCGTGGTCGACGCGCTCCACGCCGAGCAGGTCGAGGGCCTCGGTGATGTAGGCGGGCGGCCCCTCCTCACCGGCGTGCGCCACGCGGCGCAGTCCGAGGTCGGCGGCCATCTCGTACACCTCGCGGAACTTGGCCGGCGGGTGGCCGACCTCGGCCGAGTCCAGCCCGACGCCGATGATCCGGTCCAGGTGGGGCCGGGCCGCCTCCAGCGTCTCCAGCGCCGAGTCGGCGGACTCGTCCCGCAGGAAGCACATGATCAGCCGGGTGGACATCCCGTGGTTGTCCGCGCTCCGCCCGAGCGCCCGCCACAGCCCCTCGACGATCGTGCCCATGGGGACGCCCCGCGCGATGTGCGCCTGCGGGTCGAAGAAGATCTCGGCGTGCCGCACGCCCTGCGCGGCGGCCCGCGCCAGATAGGCGTTCGCGAGGTCCTCGAAGTCCTGCTCGGTGCGCAGGACGGTCATCAGCTCGTAGTACAGGTTCAGGAAGGACTGGAGATCCTTGAACAGGTAGGCCTCGCGCAGGGCCTCGGTGTCCGCGTACGGCAGCACGACGCCGTTGCGGGCGGCGAGCCGGAACGCCAGCTCCGGTTCCAGGGTGCCTTCGATGTGGAGGTGCAGTTCCGCTTTGGGGAGGGGCATCAAAGCATCGTAAGGCCGCTTCACCTGCGCTTCGGAACCGGCACTCGGAGCAGGTCGTACGCGACGGTCAACTCGCCCGCGTAGCCCACGTCCCGTGCCTGCCGCGCGAACTCCTCCGGGTCGGGGTAGCGCTGGCTGAAGTGGGTCAGCACGAGGTGCCGTACCCCGGCGTCCCGTGCGACGGCGGCCGCCTGACCGGCGGTCAGGTGGCCGTGCTCGGCGGCGAGCGCGGCGTCCTCGTCGAGGAACGTGGACTCGATGACGAGCAGGTCGCAGTCCTCGGCGAGGGCGTGCACGCCGTCGCAGAGGCGGGTGTCCATCACGAACGCGAACCGCTGCCCGCGCCGCACCTCGCTGACCTGGTCCAGGGTGACGTCGCCGAGGACGCCCTCGCGCTGCAGACGGCCGACGTCCGGGCCCTTCACGCCGTGCGCGGCGAGCCGGTCGGGCAGCATGCGCAGGCCGTCGGGCTCGACCAGCCGGTAGCCGTAGGACTCGACCGGATGGGACAGCTTCCTGGCCTGGAGCGTGTAGGCGGGCGTGACGGCGAGGTCGCCGTCCGCGTCGACGGGCGCCTCGGTGACGCCGACGGTCTCCCGGTAGGCGGTGGCGTACCGGAGCCGGTCGAAGAACCGCTGCCCGGACCCCGGGAAGTGCGCGGTGACCGGGTGCGGGACCCTGTCGAGGTTGATGCGCTGGAGCACCCCGGCGAGGCCGAGGCTGTGGTCGCCGTGGAAGTGGGTGACGCAGATCCGGTTCAGGTCGTGCGCGGCGACCCCGGCCCGCAGCATCTGCCGCTGGGTGCCCTCGCCGGGGTCGAAGAGGATGCCCTCGCCGTCCCAGCGCAGCAGGTAGCCGTTGTGGTTGCGGTGCCGGGTGGGAACCTGGCTGGCGGTGCCGAGGACCACCAGTTCACGGACGGACACGGCGACCTAGCCGGGCGGCCACTGCAGGCCACGGCCGCCGATGACGTGCGCGTGGGCGTGCCAGACGGTCTGCCCGGCGCCGCTGCCGGTGTTGAAGACGATGCGGTAGCTCTCCAGCTTGTCCTCGTCGGCGACGGCCCGCGCCTCGCGCAGTATGCCGGCGGCCACCTCGGGTTCGGCCGCGGCGAGTTCGGCCGCGTTCGCGTAGTGGACCTTGGGGATCACCAGGACGTGCGTGGGCGCCTGCGGGTTGATGTCCCGGAAGGCGACGGTGGTCTCGGTCTCGCGGACGACGGTCGCGGGGACCTGGCCTGCGACGATCTTGCAGAACAGGCAGTCGTCCTCGGGTTCCCCTGCCATGGCTTCTCCTCACCGGTGATCAGCTTCGGGGGCATCGTAGTCGGTCGGGCCGCGGGACGGCGGGGGCCGGGCGCGCCGCCGGACCGGGCGCCGTTCTCACCCGGGCAGCGCCGGCGGAGTCTTCGCGGGCGTGGTCCGCAGCGCCTCCAGCGCCAGCCGTACCGCCTCCTCCAGCTGCGGATCCCGGCCGGCGGCCCAGTCCTGCGGTGTCTGTACGACCTCCACGTCCGGGTCGACGCCGTGGTTCTCCACGTCCCAGCCGTACCCCTCCAGCCAGAACGCGTACTTCGGCTGGGTGACCAGCGTGCCGTCGACCAGGCGGTAGCGGCTGTCGATGCCGATCACCCCGCCCCAGGTGCGGGTGCCGACGACCGGGCCGATGCCGAGCGCCTTGATCGCCGCGTTGACGATGTCCCCGTCCGAACCGGAGAACTCGTTCGCGACGACGACCACCGGGCCCCGGGGCGCGTCACCGGGATAGCTGAAGGGACGCATGCCGCGCGGCACGTCCCAGCCGACGATCCGGCGGGCCAGTTTCTCCACGACGAGCTGCGAGGTGTGCCCGCCGCGGTTCTCCCGGACGTCCACGACGACGCCCTCGCGGGCCATCTCCACGCCGAGGTCGCGGTGGATCTGCGCCCAGCCCGGCGCCTGCATGTCCGGCACGTGGAGATAGCCCAGCCGGCCCTCGGACAGCTCGCGCACCCGGGCCCGGCGGCCGGCCACCCACGCGTGGTAGCGCAGCGGTTCCTCGTCGGCGACGGGGACGACGACGGGGTGGCGCAGTTCCCCGCCGCCCGCGGGCGACACGGTCAGCTCGACCGCCTTGCCCGCGGTGCCGACGAGGAGCGGTCCGGGTCCGGTCACCGGGTCGACGGGCCGGCCCGCGACGGCCACGATAACGTCGCCGGGGCGCACCGCGACGCCCGGTGCGGCGAGCGGGGAGCGGGCGCCGGGGTCGGAGGTCTCGGCGGGCAGGATCCGGTCGATGCGCCAGCTGCCGTCCGGGTGCCGGGAGACGTCGGCGCCGAGCAGGCCCTGGCGCGGCCCGTGGCCGTGGCCGTGGCGCGGGGTGACGTAGGCGTGCGAGGTGCCCAGTTCGCCCTGCACCTCCCAGAGCAGGTCGACCAGGTCGTCGTGGGTGGCGACGTGGTCGACGAGCGGGCGGTAGCGGTCCAGGACGCCGTCCCAGTCGAGGCCGCCGAGGTCCGGCCGCCAGAACTGGTCGCGCATGATGCGGCCGGTCTCGTCGAACATCTGCCGCCACTCGGCGGCCGGGTCGAGGGTCTGCCGCACGCGCGAGAGGTCGACGGTGACGTTGGTGTCGCTGTCGTCGTCGCCCGAGGCACGGCGGTCGCTGGGTACGACCTTGAGCTTGCCGTCGGCCCACAGCAGGACGCGCTTGCCGTCGCCGCTGACCTCGAAGTGGTCGGCGTCGGAGGCGAGGTACTCGATGCGCCGCTGGGCGAGGTCGTAGCGCTCCAGCTCGGTCTTGGGGTCGGGGTCCTCGGGATGGGCGCGGGAGGCGCCGAGCACGCCGCGCACCGGGTGCCGCAGCCACAGCACGCCGTCCTTGGCGGCGCGCAGATCCGAGTAGCGGCCGGCCTCGACGGGGAAGGGCACGATCCGGTCGGCGAGGCCCTCCAGGTCGACGCGGGTGGCGGGGGTGCCCTCGGCGTCCGGGGTCTCGTCCTTGTCGGGGGTCTCGAAGGGGCGGCCGTGCCGCTGCGGGCCGAACGGCGAGGGGGTGGTCGCGGCCAGGGTGATCAGGTGCGGCCGGTCGCCGACCACGAAGGCGAGGTCGAAGACGTGCTCGTCGTAGACCGGGTCGAAGGAGCGGGTGGAGAGGAAGGCGAGGTGTTTGCCGTCGCGGGTGAAGGCGGGCGCGTAGTCCTTGAAGCGCAGCGGGGTCGCCTCGGTGACCGTGAGGTCGGTGGTGTGGGCGATGCGGAGCTGGGCGAGACCGCCGACGCCGGGGTGGGACCAGGCCAGCCAGCCGGAGTCGGGTGAGAACGTGAGCCCGCCCACGTCGCCGTCCTCGCTGCGGTCGACCTCGCGCACCTCGCCGGTCTCGCGTTCGACCAGGAGCAGGCGTCCGTCGTGCGCGGCGACCGCGACGCGGCCGCCGTCGGGGGCGACGGCGAGGTCCAGGACCCGGCCGAGCTGCCCTGCGGCGAGCCGGCGCGGGGTGGCGCCGGGCACCTGTCCGGTGGCGGGCGCGAACTCCAGGGCGTCGTCGCCCTCGGCGTCGGTCACCCACACCACCCACTCCTCCGCGTCCGCGCGGAAGGTGACGGGCATGCGGGCGCGCACGCCGGGCTCGGCGGCCAGGGCGCGGGCCGGGCCCGACCGGTGGGTCACCCAGTGCACGCCGCCGCGGACCAGGACGGCGCTGCCGCGCGC
Organism: Streptomyces sp. NPDC101237; assembly: GCF_044767465.1. Taxonomy (NCBI): domain Bacteria; kingdom Bacillati; phylum Actinomycetota; class Actinomycetes; order Kitasatosporales; family Streptomycetaceae; genus Streptomyces; species Streptomyces sp. NPDC101237. The sequence goes on from NZ_JBIWNY010000006.1 coordinate 359,184, forward strand.
GGTGTGGTCGGGCGAGGCGGAGGAGAACCAGTGGGCCGCGTCGACCGGGCCCGGCTGCCGGTCCACCCGGGCCCCGCCGAGCCGGATGTCCAGCCGGCGCGGCTCGGCGCCCTCCAGGTCGTCCAGGAGCCAGAGTTCACCGGCGCAGGCGTAGACGACGCGGGTGCCGTCACCGGACGCGTGCCGGGCGTAGAAGCCGCCGAGGGGGGTGTGCCGGCGCAGGTCGGAGCCGTCGGCGAGGGAGGAGTACAGGGCGCCCGTCCCCTCGTGGTCGCTGAGGAAGGCGATCCGGTCGCCGGCCCACACGGGCTGTTCGATGTTGCCGTCGAGTTCCCCGTGCAGCCGGACGAACTCGCCCGCGCCCTCGCGGTCGATCCACAGCCGGCCCGCCGTGCCGCCCCGGTACCGCTTCCAGGCGGCCGCCTCGCGTCCCATCGTCGCGGAGAGCAGCACGGTGTGCGGTCCGAGGGCGACGTGGCCGACCGGGCCGTAGGGCAGCAGGGTGGAGGGTCCGCCGTCCAGCGGGACGGTCCTGGCCCAGCTGCGCCGCAGGCCGGCCTGGCCGTAGGTGCTGATCGTGAGGACCTGCCCGTCGGCGGTCCAGCCGCGCACCTGGGTGCGGGAACTCCCCCAGTGCGTCAGGCGGGTGGCGGAGCCGCCGTCCACGGGGGCGGTGTGCACCTCGGGGGCGCCGTCGCGGGTGGAGGTCCAGGCCAGTGTGGTCCCGTCGGGCGAGATGCGGGGCAGGGTCACCGGGACGTTGTCGGCGCTGACCCGCCAGGCCCGGCCGCCGTCCAGGGGCGCGAGCCACACGTCGTCCTCGGCGGTGAAGGCGACCAGGTCGCCGTGGACATGGGGAAATCGGAGGTAGGACCGCGGTCCTGTCGCTGCACCCTGAGTCACCCGCTCAGACTATGCACGCCGGACCGGTCGCGGTGACCGGTTTCGATCACTTGCCCTGCACGGGCCGGCACTTGGGGTCGTCCTGGCACCACAGGGTCCTCGTCACGGTCACGGTGGGGCCGGGCCGCTGTCCGAAGGTGGGCGGCCGGTAGGTGCTGGAGACGGGCGCCGGGGTGGCGTCGCAGTCGCCGAGGCCCGACACCCGGAACCACTCCTTGCCGCCCACCTTGGCGACGAGGTTCCCGCGCACGCAGGCCCCGCTGACCGCCTTGGTGATCCGCCCGGTCACGGTGATGTCCCGGCCGTCCTTGGTCCGGCCCCGGCAGTCCACCGAGACGACGGCGGTCTCGGACGCCGAGGGCGTCCTCGGGGCCGCCGAGCCGTAGTTCCCGGTGCAGGTGAGCCAGCTGACGTCGACGTGCTGGCGTTGCAGCTCGGCGGTGGCGGTCCGGTCGGTGGTGTACGCGACGGTCGCGGAGTTCAGGTCGGTCGGCCGGCAGCCCGCCAGGCCGGTCACGGCGATCACGACGAGCCCGGCCACGGCCGCCGGCCCGGTCACGCGCGGGCGCCGCCGAAGCGGCCTCGATGCCCCCATGGGAGGCAGACTGCCACCGTCCGGTCCGTGACGGTAGGGGGCGTGCGGCCACTCACGTGTTCGCGGGGGTCACCCGCACGGGTCGTGGCCCGTGTCCCGTCAGGTGAGCAGCAGCAGCCATTCCTGGAGTTCCACCAGGTTGCCCTCCGGGTCCTTCAGGTGGGCGACGCGCATGCGTTCGGTCATCGGCGCCGGCCCGTGCACGAGGACCGCGCCGCGCGCGGCGAGCTGCTCGCAGTAGGCGTCCAGGTCGTCGACGCGCAGCACCACCAGCGAACGGTGCCCGGTCGCGGCGTCCCCCAGCTCGCCCAGCACCTCGGCCATCACGGTCCGGTCCTGCAGGGCTATCCCCGCCGACCCGGGGTGCGGGCTGAACTTCTCGTACGGTCCCTCGCTCGCCCCGGACTGCGGCTTCAGCCCGAGCACCTCGGCGTAGAAGCGGTAGCAGGCGGCGAAGTCGGAGACGAGGAGCCGGACCTGGGCGAGTTCCACGGCGCGTTCCCCCTGGGGTGCGGTTCGGGTCGGGGTGGTGTCGTACGGGTCAGGACCACCGGCCGGTCCGGCCCAGGAGCAGGGCCGCGGCCGCGGTTCCGGCGGTCGACGTACGCATCACCGTAGGGCCCAGGGTGCAGGCCCTGGCACCCGCCTCCTCGAAGAGCGCCACCTCGTCCCGGGCGACGCCTCCCTCGGGCCCGACGACCAGCACGATCTCGCCGTCGGCGGGCAGCGCCGCGGCGGCGAGGGGTTCGACGGCGTGTCCGAAGTCGGAGTGGAGCACGACGGCCAGGTCGGCGCCGGCCAGGAGGGCGGCGACCTGCTTGGTGGTCGCCGCGTCCGTGACCTCGGGGAAGCGCACCCGGCGGGACTGCTTGCCGGCCTCGCGGGCGGTGGCCCGCCACTTCGCCAGGGACTTCAGGCCCCGGTCGCCCTTCCACTGGGTGATGCAGCGGGCGGCCTGCCAGGGCACGATCGCGTCGACGCCCACCTCGGTCATCGTCTCCACGGCGACCTCGCCGCGGTCGCCCTTGGGCAGGGCCTGGACGACGGTGATGCGGGGCCGCGGCGGCGGCTCCTCGTGGAGGGTGTCCAGGTCCGTCACGACGAGCCGGTCCTTGCCCTCGGCGGCCTTGACGACGCCCTCGCTCCAGCGCCCGCGTCCGTCGGTGAGGATGACGTCCTCTCCGGGCCGCAGCCGCTTCACGGAGACCGCGTGCCGGCCCTCGGGTCCGTCCAGGACGACCTCGCCGCCCAGGACGGTCAGCGGGTCGACCACGAACACCGGGGCGGTCACCGCCCGGCCCCCGTGACGCCCGGCTCCCCGGCGCCGGCGGACAACGCTGTCGCCGCGGCGGCGAGTTCCTCCGCGAGGACCTCCACCAGCCGGGACGCGGGCAGCTCGCGGACCATCCGGTGCCCCTGCCCGGCCCACAGCGCCATGCCCTGCGCGTCGCCGGCCGCGGCGGCGGCCTTGCGCAGCGGCGAGGTGAGGTGGTGGACCTCGGGGTAGGCTGCGGGCGCGTACGGGCCGTGCTCGCGCAGGAAGCGGTTGACCAGGCCGCGGGCGGGCCGCCCGGAGAACGCCCGGGTCAGCGCGGTCCGGGTGAACAGCGGGTCGGTCAGCGCCCGCTTGTGCGGTTCGGCGGCGCCGGACTCGGGGGTGGCGAGGAAGGCGGTGCCCAGCTGGGCCGCGCTCGCCCCGGCGGCGAGGACGGCGGCGATCTGGCTGCCGCGCATGATGCCGCCCGCCGCCACCACCGGGAGACCCACGGTCTCGCGTATCCGGCCGACCAGCGCCAGCAGGCCCGTCCCGGACCCGTCGTTCTCCGGCACGTCCCGGTGGGTGCCCTGGTGCCCGCCGGCCTCCACGCCCTGGGCGATCACCGCGTCGGCGCCGGCCCGTTCGACGGCGAGCGCCTCCTCGGCGGTGGTGGCGGTGACGAGGGTGAGGGTGCCCGCCCGGCGCAGCGCCTCGAGCGCCTCGGGACTCGGCACGCCGAAGTGGAAGGAGACCACGGGCACCGGGTTGTCGAGGAGCACGGCGAGTTTCGCGTCGTAGCCGTCGTCCCGGCCGCTGTCCGGGTCGCCGAGCTCGGTCTCGTACCAGGCGGCCTCGCCGGCCAGCTGGTGCGCGTAGACCTCCACCGCGCCGGACTCGGCGTGCTCGGGCTGCGGCACGAAGAGGTTCACGCCGAAGGGCCGGCCGGTCAGTCCCCGCAGTTGCTTGATCTCCTGGTACATCCCGTCGGCGGTCTTGTACCCGGCGGCCAGGAACCCGAGCCCGCCCGCCTCGGACACGGCGGCGGCGAGCTGCGGCACGGAGACCCCGCCCGCCATCGGGGCCTGCACGATCGGAAGCGGGAAGAGATCGGTCAGTGCGGAGGACATGACGGCATGTTGTCACGTCCTCCGGACAAGACCGAATCGGGCCGCCCCTTCGGCACCTGCCGCATATGTCCGGCCCGCGGGGGCGGCGCCCCGGCCCGGCGGCCGGTCAGCGCCCGTTGAACGCGTCCTTGAGACGGCTGAACAGACCCTGCTGGCCGGGCTGGAACTGGCCCGTGGGACGCTCCTCGCCGCGCAGCTTCGACAGTTCCCGCAGCAGCCGTTCCTGCTCGGGGTCGAGCTTGGTCGGGGTCGTCACCTCGACGTGCACGATCAGGTCGCCCCGGCCGCCGCCGCGCAGGTGCGTGACACCGCGCCCGTGCAGCGGGATCGACTGCCCGGACTGGGTGCCCGGCCGGATGTCGACCTCCTCCAGGCCGTCCAGCGTCTCCAGCGGCACCTTCGTGCCGAGGGACGCCGCCGTCATCGGGATCGTCACCGTGCAGTGCAGGTCGTCGCCGCGCCGCTGGAACGTGGAGTGCGGCAGCTCGTGGATCTCGACGTACAGGTCACCGGCCGGACCGCCACCGGGGCCGACCTCGCCCTCGCCCGCGAGCTGGATGCGGGTGCCGTTGTCGACACCGGCGGGGATCTTCACGGTCAGCGTCCGGCGCGAGCGCACCCGGCCGTCGCCCGCGCACTCCGGGCACGGGGTGGGCACGACCGTGCCGAAGCCCTGGCACTGCGGACACGGCCGCGAGGTCATGACCTGGCCCAGGAAGGACCGCGTCACCTGCGACACCTCACCGCGGCCGCGGCACATGTCACAGGTCTGCGCCGAGGTGCCCGGCGCCGCGCCCTCACCGTTGCAGGTGGTGCAGACGATCGCCGTGTCGACCTGGATGTCCTTGGTCGTGCCGAAGGCCGCCTCGTCCAGCTCGACCTCGATCCGGATCATGGCGTCCTGGCCGCGGCGGGTGCGCGAGCGCGGACCGCGCTGCGACGCCGTGCCGAAGAAGGCGTCCATGATGTCCGAGAAGTTCCCGAAGCCGCCGGCCCCGAAGCCGCCCGCGCCCGCGCCGCCGCTCTGCGAGAGCGGATCGCCGCCGAGGTCGTAGACCTGCTTCTTCTGCGGGTCCGAGAGCACCTCGTAGGCGGCGTTGATCTCCTTGAACCGCTCCTGGGTCTTCGGATCCGGGTTGACGTCCGGGTGCAGCTCGCGCGCGAGCCGACGGAAGGCCTTCTTGATCTCTTCCTGCGACGCGTCGCGGCGCACGCCGAGAACGGCGTAGTAGTCCGTGGCCACTTACGACTCCGCCAGGATCTGTCCGACGTACCGTGCCACCGCTCGTACCGCTCCCATCGTTCCCGGGTAATCCATGCGGGTCGGTCCGACCACGCCGAGCTTGGCGAGTGCCTCGCCGCCCGAACCGTAGCCGACCGACACCACAGACGTGGAGTTGAGTCCCTCGTGGGCGTTCTCGTGACCGATGCGTACGGTCATGCCCGAATCCCCCGCCTCGCCCATGAGCTTGAGGAGCACGACATGCTCCTCCAGCGCCTCGAGGACGGGCCGGATCATGAGGGGAAAGTCATGTCCGAAGCGGGTGAGATTGGCGGTGCCGCCGATCATCAGCCGCTCCTCGTTCTCCTCGACGAGCGTCTCCAGCAGGGTGGAGAGCACCGCCGAGACCGTACCGCGGTCCTCGGCCTCGAAGGCTTCCGGCAGATCCTCCACCAGCCGGGGCACGTCCGAGAACCGGCGGCCCGCGACCCGGCTGTTGAGCCGTGCCCGCAGATCCGCCAGCGCGGACTCCCCGAAGGGCGCCGGACAGTCGACCATACGCTGTTCGACCCGTCCGGTGTCGGTGATCAGCACCAGCATCAGCCGGGCCGGCGCGAGCGCGAGGAGTTCCACGTGCCGCACGGTGGACCGCGTCAGCGACGGGTACTGCACGACCGCGACCTGCCGGGTCAGCTGCGCCAGCAGCCGCACCGTCCGCGCCACGACGTCGTCGAGGTCGACGGCGCCGTCGAGGAAGTTCTGGATGGCCCGCCGCTCGGGCGCGGTCATCGGCTTGACGCCGGCCAGCTTGTCGACGAACAGCCGGTAGCCCCTGTCGGTCGGGATCCGCCCGGCGCTGGTGTGCGGCTGGGCGATGTACCCCTCGTCCTCCAGGGCGGCCATGTCGTTGCGGACGGTCGCCGGGGAGACGCCGAGGTTGTGCCGCTCGGTCAGCGCCTTCGAGCCGACCGGCTCCTCGGTGCCGACGTAGTCCTGGACGATGGCGCGCAAGACCTGAAGCCTGCGTTCACTCAGCATGCGGCGCCACACCTCCAGAAAGTCGTCCCCGCGGCCTTTGCGGGTCTTTCGTCTGGCACTCTGTGATCCCGAGTGCCAGGTCCCCGGCCCAGTGTACGGCCGTCGGGCACCGACCGGGCAAGGTCGGCCGGGACCCGTTGCGTTCTGCAGCTAGCGTCCCGGTATGACGGTGACTTGGGAAGAGCTGGGCTGGGAGCGGCTGGCCGAGGGGGTCGGCCGGTGCCGGCTGCCGGGCTGGGACTGCACGGTGGGGCTGGTCCTCGGGGCGGGCCCGGTCCTGATGGTGGACGCCGGGTCGAGCCTCGCCGAGGGCGCGCGGTTGCGCGGGCAGGCCCGGCGGCTGGCCGGGCGCCGTGTGACCCATCTCGCGCTCACCCATCCCCACTTCGACCACGTCCTCGGCACCCCGGCGTTCGCGGGCGCCGAGGTGTACGCGGCGGCGGGCGCGGAGGCCGTGTTCGCGCACGGCCGCGGGGAGATCCGCCGGGACGCGGTCCGCAACGGCCTGCCGGCCGCCGAGGCCGCCGAGGCGGTGGCCGCGCTGCCGGAGCCCGGCCGCACGGTGCGCGGCGAACTGACCCTGGACCTCGGCGGCGGCCGCCGGGTCCTGCTGGCCGCCGTGGGCCCCGGCCACACCGGGCACGACCTCGCGGTCCTCGTCCCCGGCGACCCCGCGGTGGTGTTCTGCGGCGACCTGGTGGAGGAGTCAGGCGAGCCGCAGGCCGGACCCGACGCCGTACCGCCCGGCTGGCCGGCCGCGCTGGACCGCCTGCTGTCCCTGGGCGGCGAGGACGCCCGGTACGTGCCCGGTCACGGAGCGGTGGTGGACGCGGCGTTCGTCAGGCGGCAGCGCGACGCGCTGGCCGCCCGCTTCGGCGTGTCGTGACCACGCCGCCCCCGCTTCTCCTATCGTCATCCGAATGCGCCAGTACTCCGCCGACCTGACCCCGCCGTGGAAGAAGCCGAAACCGGTCCCGGAGGTGGCCGCCGAACCCGGCCTGGTCGTCGAGGAACCCGGCACCGGCTTCTGCGGCGCGGTGATCCGCTGCGAGGCGGGCACGGTGACGCTGGAGGACCGCTTCGGCAAGCACCGCGTCTTCCCGCTGGAGCCGCGCGGCTTCCTGCTGGAGGGCCGGGTGGTCACCCTCGTGCGCCCCGCCGCCGGGCCCGCGCGTCCCTCCCGGACGGCCTCCGGTTCGGTCGCCGTGCCCGGCGCACGCGCGCGCGTGGCCCGCGCCGGCCGCATCTACGTCGAGGGCCGCCACGACGCGGAACTCGTCGAGAAGGTCTGGGGCGACGACCTGCGCGTCGAGGGCGTGGTCGTGGAGTACCTGGGGGGCGTGGACGACCTCCCCGCCATCGTCGACGAGTTCGCGCCGGGCCCCGACGCCCGTCTCGGGGTCCTGGTGGACCACCTGGTCCCCGGCACCAAGGAGTGGCGCATCGCCGAGTCGGTCACCAGCGAACACGCCCTGGTGGTCGGCCACCCGTACATCGACGTCTGGGAGGCGGTGAAACCGGCCGCCGTCGGCATCGACGCCTGGCCGCGGGTCCCGCGCGGCCAGGACTGGAAGACGGGCGTGTGCCGGGCGCTCGGCTGGCCCTCGGACAACACGGGCGCGGTGTGGCAGGCGATCCTGGCCCGCGTCGGCTCCTACAAGGACCTGGAACCGGAACTGCTGGGCCGGGTGGAGGAACTGATCGACTTCGTGACGGCTCCCTAGCCGGTCACCGCCGCCCCGCCCCGGCGCCCCCGCCGGGGCCGCCAGGGCCGCCGGGGCCGCCGGGGTTCGGGCCGGCTCCCCCGGCTTCAGTCCACGAGGTCCCTGACCACCGCGTCGGCGAGCAGCCGGCCGCGCAGCGTCAGCACGGCCCGTCCGTCGTCGTACGGGCCCCTCTCCAGCAGCCCGTCCGTCCGCGCGCGCCGGGCCGCCGACAGCCCCCGCTCCTTCAGCAGCGTCAGCGGCACCCCCTCGCGCAGCCGCAGCTCCAGCAGGATCCGCTCCACCCGGCGGTCCTCGTCGGTGAGGACCTCGCGCCCGGCGCCCGGCGACCGTCCCGCCGCCAGCGCCGCCGCGTAGGCCCCCGGATGCTTGACGTTCCACCAGCGCACGCCGCCCACGTGGGCGTGCGCGCCCGGTCCCGCGCCCCACCAGTCGGCGCCCCGCCAGTACAGCTCGTTGTGCAGGCACCGGGCGGCCTCCGAGGTGGCCCAGTTGGACACCTCGTACCAGTCGAAGCCCGCCGCCGACAGCATCTCCTCGGCGATCAGGTAGCGGTCCGCGTGCACGTCGTCGTCGGTCATCGGGACCTCGCCCCGGCGGATCCGGCGGGCCAGCTGGGTGCCCTCCTCGACGATCAGCGCGTACGCGGACACGTGGTCGGGGCCGGCCCCGACCGCGGCGTCCAGCGAGGCCCGCCAGTCGTCGTCGGACTCGCCCGGCGTGCCGTAGATCAGATCGAGGTTGACGTGCTCGAAACCGGCCGCGCGGGCCTCGGCGACGCACGCCTCGGGGCGTCCGGGGGTGTGCGTGCGGTCCAGGACGCGCAGCACGTGCTGCCGGGCGCTCTGCATGCCGAAGGAGATCCGGTTGAAGCCGCCCTCGCGCAGCGCCGCCAGGTAGGCGGGGTCGACGGACTCCGGGTTCGCCTCCGTGGTGACCTCCGCGTCGGCGGCCAGGCCGAACTCGTCCCGGATCGCGCCCAGCATCCGCACCAGGTCGCCGGCGGCCAGCAGCGTCGGCGTGCCGCCGCCCACGAACACCGTGCGGACCTCGCGCGGGTCGTCGCCGAGGACCTTGCGGGCCAGCCTGACCTCGTCGACCAGGGTGTCGGCGTAGTTGTCGCGGGAGGCGAGGACACCGCCGGTGGAGCGCAGCTCGGTCGCCGTGTAGGTGTTGAAGTCGCAGTAGCCGCAGCGGGTCGCGCAGTACGGGACGTGCAGGTAGAACCCGAGAGGGCGGTCGGCGGCACCGGCCAGCGCGTGCGCCGGGAGCGCGCCGTCGTCCGGGACCGGCTCGCCGTCGGGGAGTGCGGAAGGCATGTCCTCCATTGTCCCGTACGCCGCCCGAAGCGTTCGACGCCGGCCGCCGGGCTCACTCGGCCTGCAGGACGAGCAGCGCGAGATCGTCCGCCGGCTGGCCGCCGCCGAACTCGTGCACGAGCCGTCGGATGCGCTCGGCGATCAGCTCGGCGCTCAGGCCCGTGCAGCCCGCGAGCGCCCGCGCGAGCCCGTCGCCGTCGTCGAACTGCCGGGAGCCCGAGCGGCGCTCGGTGACCCCGTCGGTCACGCACAGCAGGCTGTCGCCGGGCCCGAGCTCGATGGTCTCGCTGGTGTACGTCTCGTCCTCCACGACGCCGAGCAGGGTCTGCGGCCGGGCCGCGGTGCGGACCTCGCCGCCGGGACCGAGGAGCAGCGGCAGCGGATGTCCGGCGGAGGCCAGGGTGCAGCGGACCCCGCCCGCCTCCAGCGGCGTCAGCTCGCCGTACAGGAGCGAAAGGAAACGTGTCTGCGGACCGTCGCCCGGCGGCACCGCGCGGCCGCCGGCGGCGACCAGCGCGCGTGCGGCGGCGTCCGCGGCCTCGGTGGCGTCGTCCAGGAGGAGCTGGTTGAGCCGGTCCAGGACGTCCGCGACCCGGTAGCCCTCGCGGGCGAGCAGCCGCAGCCAGGGCCGGGCCAGACCGATCACGACCGCGGCCTCGGGACCCTTGCCCTGCACGTCGCCGACGGCGAAGCACCAGCGGCCGTCGCCGGCCGGGAAGAGGTCGTAGAAGTCACCGCTGGGACCGCCCTTGTCGCAGGGCTCGTAGACCAGGGCGCTGCGCATGCCCGGGATCTCGGCGACCGCGCCGGGCAGCAGCCCGCGCTGCAGGACGGCGCTGATGGTGGCCTGCCGGGCGTACTGGCGGGCCGCGCCGATGGCGAGCGCCACCCGGCGGCCGAAGTCCTCCACCAGGCCGGTGATCTCGTCCGGGAAACCGGCCGGCCCCAGGCGCCCGATCACCAGCGTGCCGAGCGGACGTCCGCCGGCGATCAGCCGGTAGGCGAGCGCCGAGCCGACCGCTCCCTGCGGGCCGCCGAGCGCCTCGCCGGGCCAGGGATACGGCTCGGGCCCCGACCGCAGGCCGCCCGTCACGCACGGCGGGTCCTTCTCCAGCGCCCGGCGCAGGTCCTCGATGCGGTTCTCGCTGCCGTGCCACACCCGGGCCAGGCGCGGCCCGCCCGCGCCGTTCGCCTCGCCGTGGCCGCCGGGCCGCACGGTCGACTCGTCCTCCAGCCACACCGCGCACCAGTCCGCCAGCCGCGGCACGATCAGCTGGCCGGTCAACGCGGCCACCAGGTTCTCGTCGAGCTGCCCGGCGAGCAGGTCGGAGGCCTCGGCGAGGAAGGACAGCGCGCCCCTGTCCAGCCAGTCCCGGTCCCGGTCCGAACGCCTCAGGCAGCCGCGCTCCGGCGCGGAGGGGTGCGCGGGAGGCTCCGGCGCGAGGATCTCGGCCACCTTCAGCTCCTGCTCGTCCGGGAGCGTGCCGCCCCGGCCGGTCAGGCGGGCCCACACCGTCTTCGCGCCGATGCGGTAGGTGACGCCCCAGGACTCCGCGAGCGAGGCGACCAGGCGCAGCCCGCGCCCGTACTCCGGCGTCTCGTACGGCGTCTCGCCCGGATGGTCGCGCGGGGCGCGGGAGGGATGGTGGTCGGTGACCTCGACGACGAACGCCGTCTCCTGCCGCGTCTCCTCCAGCCACCAGTCGACCTCGACGTCGGTGCCGGCGTGCACGACGGCGTTGGTGACCAGTTCGCTGACGACGACCATGGCGTCCTCGGCGACCCGCTGTCCCGGCTCCAGCAGGCCGCAGTCCGTCCACTCGTCGACGCTGGCGCGCACCAGCGCGCGGGCGGAGCCCGGCGCGAGGGGGCTGCCGGGCAGGGTCGCGCGCCCCTGCGCGTACGCGCCCGCGACCTCGTGCGCGGGCGCCTCGTGGTGCGCAGGCGCCTCACGGACCCGGGAGACGGTCTCCCGTTGCGTGGGTATGGCCCCCATGTCGAGCTCCCCGAGCAGTTCGGACGAATGCATCCCGGTCGATGCGGACAGAGTGACAGACTGACTGCGCCCATAAGCACCGAGTTACCGAAGTGGGCCGCCATGAGTGAGAACCGTGCTACGCGTGTGCTCGAAGACGGACAGAAACCGCACCAACTCCGAGCATCCGAGCTGCGCCCACCGCTCGCCGCGACGACCGCCGCCCGCGACGGCGACTTCCCGAAGGCGCCGGAGAGCGGGGAGGGGATCGTCGGCGAACTCGCGGCGGTCTTCCACCAGATCATGGACCGCAGCGTGCACTTCACCACCGAGGTGCAGCGCGTGAAACGGGAGCTGGTGCGCCACGGCCGCCTCGACGAACGCGTCTCGGCCGGCCGCGAGTACGGCGGCACCGGCCTCGGCCTGTCCGTCAGCCGCGAGATCGCGGGCCTGCCCGGCGGCCGTGTCGTCGCGGCGGGCGAACAGGGCAGGGGCTCGACGTCCACGCTCGCACGCCTGGACCCCGACGGCGCGCAGGACGACGCGGCCGCCACCAGGGAACGGACGGGGCGATGACCACTGACGAGCGGGCCGGCATCCTCCTGGTCGACGACATGGAGGACAACCTGACCGCACTGGAGGCCGTACTGGGATCCCTGAACGAGCCGATGGTGCGCGCGCGTTCCGGCGAGGAGGCGATGAAGGCCCTGCTGCGCGGCCGCTTCGCCGTCGTCCTCCTGGACATCCGCATGCCGGGCATGGACGGCTTCGAGACGGCCGCGAACATCAAACGCCTCGACCAGACCAAGGACGTCCCGATCATCTTCCTGACGGGAGCCGAGGAGGGCGCCGGATACGCCTTCCGCGGCTATGCCACGGGCGCGGCGGACTATCTGACGAAACCCTTCGACCCGTGGGTGCTGCGGGCGAAGGTCAACGTGTTCCTGGAGCTGCACAGGAAGAACCAGCAGCTGCAGACCCTGCTGACCCGGGAACAGGCGGACTTCGGCGAGTTGAGCACCCGTCTGGCGGTCCTGGAGGACCACCTGTCGCAAGACGGCCCGCCGGACGCGGCGGCCCTGCGGGCCGAGGTCGGCGAGCTGCGCCGGCTGATCAGGCCGCGGGGGCGCGGAGGGCCGCGCGACCAGCCCCCGCGCGCCGGAACCTGACGGCGCGGCCGCTACGCCTCGCGCGTCCCCGCGTACATCTCGTCGATGAGGTGCTTGTAGCCCCGCTCCACCACCGGCCTCTTCACCTTCAGGCTCGGCGTGATCTCCCCGTGCTCCACGTCCAGGTCCCGGGGCAGCAGCCGGAACTTCTTGATGGTCTGCCAGCGCTGCAGGCCCTCGTTGAGCTGCTTGACGTAACCGTCGACCATCTCGACGGTCGCCGGCGCCGCCACGACCTCGGCGTAGGACTTGCCCTCCAGGCCGTTCTCCTTGGCCCATTCCAGGATCGCGGCCTCGTCGAGGGCGATCAGGGCGGTGCAGAAGTTCCGGTCGGCGCCGTGCACGAGGATGTTGGAGACGTACGGGCAGACCGCCTTGAACTGTCCCTCGACCTCGGCGGGCGCGATGTACTTGCCGCCGGACGTCTTGATGAGGTCCTTCTTGCGGTCGGTGATCCGCAGATAGCCGTCGGGGGACAGTTCACCGATGTCACCGGTGTGGAACCATCCGTCGGCCTCCAGGACCTCGGCCGTCTTCTCGGGCAGGCCGTGGTAGCCCTCCATGATGCCGGGTCCGCGGAGCAGGATCTCCCCGTCGTCGGCGATGCGCACCTCGCAGCCGGGCAGCGGCTTGCCGACCGTGCCGGTGCGGTAGGCCTCGCCCGGGTTGACCAGGGACGCGGCGGAGGACTCCGTCAGTCCGTAGCCTTCCAGGACGTGCACACCGGCGCCGGCGAAGAAGTAGCCGATCTCGGGTGCCAGCGCGGCCGAGCCCGAGACACAGGCCCGCAGCCGTCCGCCGAAGGCCTCGCGCAGCTTGGAGTAGACGAGCCCGTCGGCGACCTTGTGCTTGGCGGCCAGCGCGAACGGCGCGGTCGCGGCACCGGTGCGGCGGAAGTTGTCCTGGGTGACCTTGGCGTACTCGCGGGCGACGTCGGCCGCCCACTGGAAGATCTTGTACTTGGCCGCACCGCCGGCGCGGGCCTTGGCGGCGACGCCGTTGTAGACCTTCTCGAAGATGCGCGGTACGGCGGCCATGTAGGTGGGCTGCACGATCGGCAGGTTCTCGATGATCTTGTCGACGCGGCCGTCGACGGCCGTGACGTGTCCGACCTCGATCTGCCCGGAGGTGAGCACCTTGCCGAAGACGTGGGCGAGCGGCAGCCACAGGTACTGCACGTCGTCGGTGCCGATCAGGCCGGTCGCGGCGATCGCCTTCGCCATGTACGACCAGTTGTCCTGCGGCAGCCGTACACCCTTGGGACGGCCGGTGGTGCCGGAGGTGTAGATGAGCGTGGCGAGCTGTTCCTTGGTGATCGCCCCGACCCGCTCCTTGATCAGCTCGGGGTGTTCCTCCAGGTACTCGGCGCCGCGCTTCTCCAGCTCGGCCAGGCTGATGACCCCCTCGCCCGTCTCCGGGCCGGCCGGGTCGATGACGACGATCCGGATGAGCTCGGGGAGTTCCGCGCGCTTCTCCAGGGCCTTGGCGACCTGTGCCGCGTCCTCGGCGATCAGCACCCGGCTGCCGGAGTCGGACAGGATGAACGCCGACTCCTCCGCGTTGGTCTGCGGGTAGACGGTCGTGGTGGCCGCCCCCGCGCACAGGATGCCGAGGTCGGCGAGGATCCACTCGACGCGCGTGGAGGAGGCGAGAGCGACGCGCTGCTCGGGCTGGATGCCGAGTTCGATGAGTCCGGCGGCGATCGCGTAGACGCGTTCGGCGGCCTGCGCCCAGGTCAGCGACTTCCATTCGTCCGGGCCCTCGCCGGAGGCGGCGGGCACCGGGTACCGGTAGGCCTCGGCGTCCGGTGTGGCCGCCACACGCTCCAGGAAGAGGGCCGCCACAGACGGCGGACGGTTCTCGATCAGTGTCTGCGTGTCACTCACGACATCCTCCGGGGGCCCGCGACGGTGCGGCTGGCTCAGTGCGGCTGGGGTCACTCACGGTGCGGTACGGACTACTTGTTTAACTCGTGAGTAACTATCGAGCAGGGATCAGAGTAAGCCGCGACCGGCCCGTACGTAAGGGGCCCCGGCCTGTCTGTTTTCCCGCATGTTCCACCGAGAGCGACCCTACGCACGCGTAGGGGCCCGACGCACTTTCGTACCGCGGACCCCTGTTGCACCCGTTTTACGGCCGCGGCCGGATGTTACCGGTGGTCACTTCTTGCTCTTGGCCGATCCCGCGTTGTCATCGCTGCTGAGGACCGCGATGAAGGCCTCCTGCGGAACCTCCACGGAACCCACCATCTTCATCCGCTTCTTGCCTTCCTTCTGCTTCTCCAGCAGCTTGCGCTTACGGGAGATGTCGCCGCCGTAGCACTTGGCGAGGACGTCCTTGCGGATGGCGCGGATGGTCTCGCGGGCGATCACCCGGGAGCCGATGGCGGCCTGGATGGGCACCTCGAAGGCCTGCCGGGGGATGAGCTCGCGCAGCTTGGCGACCAGCCGCACGCCGTACGCGTACGCCGCGTCCTTGTGCGTGATCGCCGAGAAGGCGTCCACCTTGTCGCCGTGCAGCAGGATGTCGACCTTGACCAGGCTGGACGTCTGCTCGCCGGTGGGCTCGTAGTCCAGCGACGCGTATCCGCGCGTCTTCGACTTCAGCTGGTCGAAGAAGTCGAAGACGATCTCCGCGAGCGGCAGCGTGTACCGGATCTCGACGCGGTCCTCGGAGAGGTAGTCCATGCCGAGCAGGGTGCCGCGCCGGGTCTGGCACAGTTCCATGATCGAGCCGATGAACTCGCTCGGCGCCAGGATGGTGGCGCGCACGACCGGCTCGTACACCTCGCCGATCTTCCCCTCGGGGAATTCGCTCGGATTGGTGACCGTGTGCTCGCTGCCGTCCTCCATCACGACGCGGTAGACCACGTTCGGGGCGGTCGCGATGAGATCGAGCCCGAACTCGCGCTCCAGCCGTTCCCGGATGACGTCCAGGTGCAGCAGGCCGAGGAAGCCGACGCGGAAGCCGAAACCGAGGGCGGCGGACGTCTCCGGCTCGTAGACGAGCGCGGCGTCGTTGAGCTGGAGCTTGTCGAGGGCCTCGCGCAGCTCCGGATAGTCGGAGCCGTCCAGCGGATACAGACCGGAGAAGACCATCGGCTTCGGGTCCTTGTAGCCGCCGAGGGCCTCCGTGGCGCCCTTGTTCTGGCTGGTGACGGTGTCACCGACCTTGGACTGGCGGACGTCCTTCACGCCGGTGATCAGATAGCCCACCTCGCCGACGCCGAGGCCGTCGGCGCCCAGCATCTCGGGCGAGTTCGTGCCGATCTCCAGCAGCTCGTGGGTGGCGCCGGTCGACATCATCCTGATGCGCTCGCGCTTGTTGAGCTGGCCGTCGATGACACGGACGTAGGTGACGACACCGCGGTAGGAGTCGTAGACCGAGTCGAAGATCATCGCGCGGGCGGGGGCGTCGGCGACACCGACCGGCGCCGGGACCTCCTTGACGACCCTGTTCAGCAGCGCGTCGACGCCGACACCGGTCTTCGCGGAGACCCGCAGCACGTCGTCCGGGTCGCAGCCGACCAGGTTCGCCAGTTCCTCGGCGAACTTCTCGGGCTGCGCGGCCGGCAGGTCGATCTTGTTGAGCACGGGGATGATCGTGAGGTCGTTCTCCATCGCCAGGTAGAGGTTGGCGAGGGTCTGCGCCTCGATGCCCTGGGCGGCGTCGACGAGGAGGACGGTCCCCTCGCAGGCCGCCAGCGACCGCGAGACCTCGTAGGTGAAGTCGACGTGCCCCGGGGTGTCGATCATGTTGAGGATGTGCGTGCTGCCCTGGTCGGGGCCCTCGGTAGGGGCCCAGGGCAGACGCACCGCCTGGGATTTGATCGTGATGCCGCGCTCGCGCTCGATGTCCATCCGGTCGAGGTACTGAGCACGCATCTGCCGCTGCTCGACCACACCGGTCAGCTGGAGCATCCGGTCGGCGAGCGTGGACTTGCCGTGGTCGATGTGCGCGATGATGCAGAAATTGCGGATCAGCGCCGGGTCGGTACGGCTCGGCTCGGGCACATTGTTTGGGGTCGCGGGCACGCAGGGTCCTGTCTCTTGAGGCGCCTTGTGCCTCGGGTCGGATCGATACGTAGCCTCCATGGTCCCACGACAGGGGACCAGGGACCGGTTTGGGCCGTCCCCCGCCCCGCTGCTAGTCTGGGCAGCTGTGTCTCATGCCCTCTCAGCGCGAGGCACCTCTCAAGAATTCATCGGTACGGGATCCGCGTGGTTCCGGACCAGAACCTGAAAAGGCTCATTCGTGGCGAACATCAAGTCCCAGATCAAGCGGATCAAGACCAACGAGAAGGCTCGGCTGCGCAACAAGGCCGTCAAGTCCTCCCTGAAGACCGCGATCCGCAAGGCCCGTGAGGCCGCTGCCGCGGGTGACGTCGAGAAGGCCACCGAGTACCAGCGCGCTGCCGCGCGTCAGCTCGACAAGGCCGTCTCCAAGGGCGTCATCCACAAGAACCAGGCCGCCAACAAGAAGTCGGCGCTCGCTTCCAAGGTCGCGTCCCTCCAGGGCTGACACTTGATACGAAGCCGGAAGGATCCGGGCGGGCCCTCTCTCATCCGCCCCCTGACGGCCCCCAGAGCCTGTTCGCGGCCTGCGTTCGCCACGCGGGAACGGGCTCGAAAAGCTTGAACCGATGCCCCGGCACGTCCCCCTTCCCCAGGGAGACCGCCGGGGCTTCCGGCATTCCGGGCGCGCCCCGTTCCACGGCGGCTCGCCGCCCGCGTCACCCAGGCCCCTTCGCTCCGGTCCGGAGGTCAGCTCCGGCCGCGTGAGCGGGCCGCCCGCGCGATGGTCACCACGGCCTTCTCCAGGGCGTACTCCGGATCGTCTCCGCCGCCCTTGACTCCCGCGTCGGCCTCGGCGACGGCCCGCAGCGCCACCGCGACCCCGTCGGGCGTCCAGCCACGCATCTGCTGCCGCACCCGGTCGATCTTCCAGGGCGGCATTCCGAGCTCCCGAGCGAGATCCGCCGGCCGTCCGCCGCGCGCGCCCGACAGCTTCCCGATCGCCCGCACACCCTGCGCCAGCGCACTGGTGATCAGCACCGGGGCCACCCCGGTCGCCAGCGACCAGCGCAACGCCTCCAGCGCCTCCGCCGTACGCCCCTCCACGGCCCGGTCGGCGACGGTGAAGCTCGACGCCTCGGCGCGCCCGGTGTAGTAGCGCCCGACGACGGCCTCGTCGATGGTGCCCTCGACGTCGGCGGCGAGCTGGGTCACGGCGGAGGCCAGTTCCCGCAGGTCGCTGCCGATGGCGTCGACGAGCGCCTGGCAGGCCTCGGGAGTGGCGGAGCGTCCCAGCGCGCGGAACTCTCCGCGGGTGAACGCGAGCCGGTCCGCCGGCTTGGTCATCTTCGGGCAGGCGATCTCCCGCGCCCCCGCCTTGCGGGCCGCGTCCAGCAGCCCCTTGCCCTTGGCGCCGCCGGCGTGCAGCAGCACCAGTGTGATCTCCTCGGCGGGCGAGGCCAGGTAGGCCTTCACGTCCTTGACCGTGTCCGCGGACAGGTCCTGCGCGTTGCGTACGACGACGACCTTGCGCTCCGCGAAGAGCGAGGGGCTGGTCAGCTCGGCGAGCGTGCCGGGCTGCAGCTGGTCCGGGGTGAGGTCCCGTACGTCCGTGTCGGCGTCGGCGGCCCGGGCGGCGGCCACCACCTGCTGCACGGCGCGGTCGAGGAGCAGTTCCTCCTGCCCCACGGCGAGCGTCAGCGGGGCGAGCGGATCGTCATCAGCGGTCTTCTTTGCCATCGCGCCAAGCATCCCACGGCCCACTGACAACGCCGCCGCGCGCCTACTACGGCTCCTCCCGCCATCCCTCCCACTCGCCGGCGAACTCGTCCAGCGCCGCCGGGTCCAGGCGGGCCTCGGCGTCCCTCAGCAGCACCAGCCACTGGGCGTCCTCGGCGTCGTCCTCCCCCGCCAGCGCGTCCCGGACCAGCCGCGGCTCCTCACCGATCCCGAAGCGCTCCCCGAGCGCCTCGGCGGCTTCCTCGGCCGCGTCGCGGTCCGGCAGCACCAGCACGTGTCTCACATCGCTCACGGCACCATTGTCGGCCACGGCCGTCGGCGGCGAGGAGGCGCCCGACCGGCTCAGCCCTTGGGCACGATCTGCACGTCCAGGTCGACGCGGATACTCGGTCCGACCACCGCGATCCCGCGCGCGAGCATCGTCTGCCAGCTCACGGTGAAGTCGTCGCGGTGCAGCTCGGTCGTGGCCCGGCAGGCAGCCCGGACCTCGCCCTCCATGCCGTTGCCGAGGCCCAGGTACTCGGTGTCGAGCGTCACGGTCCGGGTCACGCCGTGCAGGGACAGCGCCCCCGTGACGGCCCACCGGGAGCCGCCCCGGTGGGCGAACCGGTCGCCGTAGAACTCCAATGTCGGAAAGCGCACGACGTCCAGGAAGTCCGCCGACCGCAGATGGTCATCCCGCATCCGCACGCCCGTGTCGATGGTCGCGGCGTCGATCACGACGTGCAGGGCGGACCGCTCCATGGGATCACCGATCCGTACCGCGCCCGCGAACGAGTTGAACCGCCCGTGGATCCTCGCCAGTCCGATGTGCCGCGCGGTGAAGGCGATCGAGGAGTGCGTCGGTTCGATCTCCCAGTCCCCCGCCGCGGGCAGCTCCGGCGGCCGGGCGGCCTGGAGGGTGACGTCACCGAGCGAGGCGAGGCTGTTCTCCGCGACCTGCGTGACGGCCCGGTACGGCGTGAACCCCTCGGCGGACACCGCCACCCGGTACTCGCCGGCCGGCACCGCCGTCACGAACGAGCCATAGGGATCCACACCGCCGCTCACCACCGTGCGTCCCAGGGTGTCGGTGACCGTGAACTCGGCGTTCGTGACCGGCTGGTCGACCGGGTCGAGCACCCGGCAGCTCACCACTCCGGCGTCGGGCGGGGTCTGCACCGCCGTGAGGGGACTCGTCCGCTGCGCGCGATTCGTCCGGTTTCCCCTCAAGCCGCCGAACATCCACGTCACCTCTGCGCACCTCGCCACCGTCACCGACGAAGGAACATTCGATCATCGAAGATGCTTTCGGGGCAACTCGGGACCACATTCCGGGAATCCGGCAGATACGCCGGAACCGCCTGCGAGGAGCAGGCGGGGCATCCGTGCCGGCGAGGCCTTCCGCACCGCCCGGATCAGCCGTTTCAGCGGGTGACCGACGCGTCCCGTACGGCGGGCACACCGTCCAGTTGGATGCCGAACCGCTCCCGGTAGACCGCCAGTACCTCTTCGTCCCCCTCCAAGTCCCGTACCTCGCGCGCCCCGTCCGCGGCGGTCGTCGTCAGCGTCCGCCCGCCGAGGGTGATGCGGCCGCCGTCCTCGGTGAGCCGGGAACACACCAGTGACCGGGTGAAGTGGGACGACGGCGAGGTGCTGTGCCACCACGCTCCGGCCGCGAAGTCCCCGAGGACGCGCGGCCGGACCTCCAGCCGGTACTGCGGCTTGCCGTTCCGCAGCACGTCCAGATCCCCGGTGCCCGCACGGGCGTCTCCCCCGGCGCCCGCCGCGTCCGGCCCGGCTCCGGCGATCCGGAACGTGCCACCCGGATCCTCCTGCTCACCGCGCTCCGCGAACGCCAGCGGACGGTGACTGTGCGCCCCGAACCCGACATCGGCGAGCCATTCACTGCCGTCCGCCGTCCCGACGCGCAGCGCGAGATGGTCGTAGGGGATCCCGAGCCGCCCCTCGTCCCCGTACACCCGCGCCGCCAGCAGCGTGACCTCGAAGCCGAGCGCGGCCAGCAACGCCGAGAAGGCGCCGTTGAGTTCGTAGCAGAACCCGCCCCGGCCAGCGCTGGTCACCTTGTCCAGCAGCCGCTCCGGCGTCAGCACGATCTCCTCGCCGAGGTGGATCGACAGGTTCTCGAAGGGCACGGTTCGCAGATGCCTCAGATGCAGATCGTGGAGGGTCTCGGCGGTGGGCCGGGCCGGGCGGGCGGCCCCGAGCCGGCGGAGGTACGCGTCGGTCTGCGCGGGGTTCAGCGAGTTCATGCCCTCAGTCTCGCGCCACCGCCAGCTCCCCCGCGCCGCGCCCCGTCCGGCCGCCGGTCACGGCGAGCGCACCGTCCCGGTCGGTCCGCAGCACGACCGCCCCCGCGGCCCGCAGCCGCGCCACCGTGTCGGGCGCCGGGTGCCCGTACGGGTTGTCCGCCCCGCACGAGATGAGCGCCACCCGGGGCGCCGCCAGCCGCAGCAGCCGCGGATCCTGGTATGCCGACCCGTGGTGGGCCACCTTCAGCACGTCCACCCGAGCGAGCTCGGCGGCGGCCGGTGATCTCAGCAGCTCCTGCTGGGCCGGCGGTTCGAGGTCCCCGAGCAGCAGCATCCGCAGTCCGGCCGAACGGACCAGCAGGGCGACGCTGGCGTCGTTCGGGCCGTCGGGCGACGCCACCGGGTCCGGGGGCGGCCAGAGCACCTGCCAGTCCAGCCCACCGGTGGCGCGGCGCTCTCCGGCGACCGCGCGGGTGACGGGGATCCGGTGCTCGGCCGCCTCTCTGCGCACGAACTCGGCCTGCTCCGCGGGTTCCTCGAACCCGGTGGTCTCGATCTGCGCCACCGTCCGCCCGCGCAGCACCCCGGGCAGCCCGGCGACGTGGTCGGCGTGGAAGTGCGTCAGGACGACCAGCGGGATGCGGGTGATGCCGAGTTCCCGCAGGCAGTGGTCGACCAGGGCCGGATCGGGTCCGGCGTCCACCACCACACCCGTGCCGGCGCCCGCGGCGAGCACCGTGGCGTCGCCCTGCCCCACGTCGCACATCGCGAGCCGCCAGCCGGGCGGCGGCCAGCCCGTGATCACCCGGGTCAGCGGCGCCGGCCGCACGACCAACAGCGCGAGGAGCACCGCGAACGCCCCGCACCACCAGGGATGCCGCAGCGCCCGCCGTCCGAGCGGTACGACGACCACCGTGACCGCGGCCAGCAGCAGCGCCCCCGCCCAGCTGCCGGGCCAGTCCACTCCCGCGCCCGGCAACGCGGCCCCGGACCGGGCGATCCCGGCGATCCATCCGGCCGGCCAACCCGCGCACCAGGCCAGCGCCTTGGCGAACGGCATCGCCACCGGGGCCGCCGCGAGCGCCGCGAACCCGAGGACCGTGGCCGGCGCGACCGCGATCTCGGCCAGCAGATTGCAGGGGACGGACACCAGGCTCACCCGCGCCGACAGCACCACGACCACCGGCGCGCACACCGCCTGCGCGGCGGCGGCCGCGCCCAGTGCCTCGGCCAGCCGCTCCGGCACCCGGCGCCGTCGCAGCGCCTCGCTCCAGCCGGGCGCCAGCACCAGCAGCGCTCCGGTGGCCAGCACGGACAGCACGAAGCCGTAACTGCGGGCCAGCCACGGGTCGTAGAGCACCAGCAGCAGAACCGCCGTGGCCAGCGCCGGGATCAGGGATCGGCGGCGGCCGGTGGCCAGGGCCAGCAGGGCGACGGCTCCGCAGACCGCGGCCCGCAGCACGCTGGGATCCGGCCGGCACACGACCACGAATCCGAGGGTGAGTGCGGACGCGAACAGGGAGGTCGATCGCAGCGACAGTCCCAGGCGTGGGGCGAGGCCGCGCCGCTCGACCTGCTGCGCCAGTCCCGGCGGGCCGATGAGCAGGGCGAGCAGGATGGTGAGGTTGCTGCCGGAGACCGCGAGGGTGTGCGCGAGATCGGTCTGTTCGAATGCTTCGTCCAGTTCGGGCGTGATGCGCGAGGTGTCGCCGACGACCAGTCCGGGCAGCAGGGCCCGCGCGTCCGCGGGCAGCCCCTCGGTCGCCTCCCGCAGCCCTGCCCGCAACCGTCCGGCCAGCCGCTGTGGAGCGCTGGGCTCGCCCACCACCGCCGGCGCCGGATGCTCCCGTACCCGCAGCATCGCGGCGGTCCGGTCCCCACCCGCCGTCGCCGGGGCCAGGCGGCCGCTCACCCGCAGACGTGTGGACGGGAGCAGCCCGAGCCACTGCGCGCGGCCACCGCCGCCGGGTGCCCGGACGCCCGGGTCGACGGCCATCAGCACCGGTGACCGCGTCGTCACCGCCGTCCCGTCGTCGTTCTCCACTCGCCGTACCTCGCCGCGCACCAGCACGGCGACCGGAGTGGCATGGTCTCCGCGCACCCGTGGCCTGCTGAGCCACGGGTCGCCGGTGAGATCCACCTCGACGGTCACGGTTGCGTAGGCGCGGGCCAGCCGGGGTACCGGGCCGCGGTGCACGTCCGCCCCGTGCAGCCCCGCGGAGGCGGCGGCTCCGGCGACGCAGAGAAGCAGCGCGCCGACGGAGGCTCGGCGCCAGGCCGGTCGGAGGGCCGGGACCTCGTCGGCGACGGGGTCGGCGGGCTGGTGGTGCGGAGATGCGCCGGCGATCGTCAGCCTGGGCGCGGGTGCCGGAGGGCCGGCCGTCGCCGTGCCAGGCCCGCGGTTCGCCCGGCTCCGCCACAGCAGGGCCAGGCCGACGACGAGGCAGACGGCGGCGGTTCCGGCCGTCCATGTGACCGGCGCGTCCAGGGTCAGCGCCGCCGTCGCCCAGGTGGCCAGCGCCGGCGGCACCAGCCGCAGGTCGGCCGCCGCGTCCTGCCGGGGGTGCGCGGTGCCGAGCCGGCCACCAGACCGGGCGTGCGGGGCCCCGCGTACGGTCCTGGTGCCCGGCTGTGCCTCGTCGGTCGTGGTGCTCATGGCCGTACCAGGTCCCGCAGGTCGGAGAAGCGGCGGTCGCCGATGCCCTTGACCTGGCGGAGTTCGTCCACCGAGCGGAATCCGACGTGCGCGGTGCGGTACTCGACGATGTGCTGGGCCAGGACCGGGCCGACGCCGGGCAGGGCGTCGAGCTGCTCCACGGTCGCCGTGTTCAGGGAGATCGGTGCGGACGGACCCGTTCCCGCAGCGGCACCGCCTGGCGCCTGCCCCGGAGCGGCCGGCGGGGCGGGGCCCCCGACGACGATCTGTTCGCCGTCGACCAGAAAACGGGCGCGGTTGAGTCCGCCGGTGTCCGTGCCGGGCCGTACCCCGCCCGCCGCCCGCAGCGCGTCGGCGACCCGGGAGCCGGCCGGCAGGGAGTGCACGCCCGGCTCACGCACCTTGCCGGTGACATCCACGACGACCTCGCCACCGGAGCGCGCGGGCCCGGCAGGCGCCGCAGTGGTGTCGCCGGCCTCGGCGGGAACCTTCTGTCCGCTCTTCTCGTAGGGTGCCTCGGCCCGCACCACCTCCGGGGCGTTCACGGTCTCGGTCCGGCCCGACCAGAAGTGGTGCACGGCCAGGGCGCCGGCGACGACGAGGACCACGCCGAGCGCGACCGCGCCCCGGCGCTCCAGCCCGCAGCGGGCCTGCAGCCACACCGGCATGCGCTCACGGACGGCGAGCCCGACGCGGGTCCGCAGGGCGGGAAGCGCCGGGCGGCGCGGGGCCCTGCTGTCGTCGCCGAGCACGCGGGCCGAGGACATCACGGCGGCGGCCGTGGACAGGACGGCCGCGGCGGTGCGTACCCCGGACGCGGCGGCGCGCATCCCGGAGGTGGCCGCGGTCAGTCCGGCCGCCGCACCGGTACCGGTCACCGTTCCCGCGCGCGGGGGTCCGTGTTCCGGTCCGGGCCTGGTGACTCCCCGTTCGCCGAAGAGCAGCTGCGCCCGGCGGCGGAGTTCTTCCGCGGGGGCCGGGCGGTGCCGGGCGCGGAGCAGAACCGCGGGCCGGCGGTTCCGGCTCCGGCCGTCCGAGGTGGGGCCCCTGCCTGGGCCGCTGGTCGCATGGGTCGTGTGTGAGCGTGATCGAAGTGCCATGCGACGAGGATGGGGCTCGTCACCGATCCGCGATGATCTTGCTCAAGTTCCGTGGACGGCGGCCCGGTTGTGGACAACTTCACCACCCGTACGAGTGAGAGCCACGGGCCGGCCGCCCGGTGATCCACAGGTCACCGCAGTGAGACGACCGCTCCGAGCAGGCCGGGGCCGGTGTGCGCGCCGATCACCGCGCCGACCTCGCTCACATGCAGCTCGGCGAGCCCCGGCACCCTCGCCCGCAGCCGGTCGGCGAGGGAGGAGGCCCGCTCGGGGGCGGCGAGATGGTGGACGGCGATGTCCACCTCGGCGCCGCCGGCCCGCTCCGCGGCGAGTTCTTCCAGGCGGGCGATGGCCCGGGACGCCGTCCGTACCTTCTCCAGGAGCTCGATCCGTCCGCCGTCCAGCTGAAGCAGGGGCTTCACGGCCAGCGCCGAACCCAGCAGCGCCTGGGCCGTGCCGATACGGCCGCCGCGGCGCAGATAGTCGAGGGTGTCGACGTAGAAGTACGCCGAGGTGCCCGCGGCGCGTTTCTCCGCCGCCGAGACCGCCTCGTCGGCGGTGCCGCCCGCCTCGGCGGCCTCGGCCGCCGCGAGCGCGCAGAACCCGAGCGCCATGGCGACCATCCCGGTGTCCACCACCCGTACCGGGACGGGTGCTTCACGGGCCGCGACGACCGCCGCGTCGTAGGTGCCGGAGAGTTCGGCGGACAGGTGGAGGGAGACGATGTCGGTGGCACCGGCATCGGCGACCCTGCGGTACGTTTCGGCGAACACCTCGGGACTGGGCCTGGACGTGGTGACGGAGCGCCGCTTCTGCAGCGCCTGGGCCAGGGAACGGGTCGAGATCTCGGTGCCCTCTTCGAGAGCCCGGTCACCGAGGACGACGGTCAGGGGAACAGCGGTGATGCCGTGCCGCGCCATCGCCCGCGGCGGCAGGTAGGCCGTTGAATCGGTGACGATCGCGACATGGCGGGACATGAGCTGGAGGTTACCTGGCGTAGTCCAGGGGCGGCAGCCCGCCCCCGACCGTCCCGACCAGGACCGGCCGTCTCAAGTGGTGCTCTCCGGCCGGGGCTTCTTCTGCCAAGGGTAGGCCTGACGGCGGCCGGGCGGGGTGATCGCGGGCTGTGCCGGACCCTCGTCCGGGGCGGAGCGGGGAGGCTCAGGCCAGGTCTGCCGGCCGGCCTGGCCGGCGGCGGCCTCGGGCCACGGCGAAGACGCCGAGGCGGAGGCCGGGGTGGGACGGGTCCAGTGCCGCAGGGCGTCCGCCTCGACGCCGATCTGCGTGCTCAGGGTGTCCAGATCGTCGTCGGCGAACCGGTGGGCCCGGTCGCGCACCGCCCATCGCAGCGCGTCCGCGGACTCGGTGATGCGGGTGGTGCGCCCCCGCAGGTCGGGCAGTCGGGCGGCGAGGGTGGTGCGGTCGGGCTCGGCCTCCAGGCGCCTGAGATCGCTGTCCAGTTCGTGCCCGTGCACGCTGAGCCGCTGGAAGAGGGCGAGGGACTCCTTCAGCGACTCGTCCTCGGCGGCGCCGGCGTCCAGCGCGTCCTGGGTGGCCCGCATCGAGGTGCGCAGGGCGAGACGCAGCTGTGCGATCTCGGCGGCCGGACCGATCTGGACCACGGACTTGGCGCGCAGGGTGTGGTCCTCGACGGTCCGCCGGGCCTGCGTGATCGTGCGGTCCACACCGCGCTTGGCGGCGCCGACGGCCTTGAAGGTGACGTAGGCCCCGCCCGCGACGAACAGCAGGAAGAGCACGGCGAATACGGCGATCACTGTTTCCACGGTGCTCCTCCTCGGCTCCCGGTCGCTCGACCGCTTCCGAGCACGGCGGGGGCGGCCGCCCTCTTCAACGGTAAACGCAAAGGGCAGGCCCGGAGTTCCAGAAAAACCCCGAACCTGCCCGTAGGGGGCCGCCGGGGAGGCGGCCCGCGGCCGTCAGGCCGTGACGATGTTCACCAGCTTCGGGGCGCGGACGATCACCTTGCGGATGCCCGCGCCGTCCAGCGCCGCGACGACCTTCTCGTCGGCCAGCGCGGCCTTCTCCAGCTCGTCCTCGGAGATGCCCGGCGGCACCTCCAGGCGTGCCTTGACCTTGCCCTTGATCTGCACGACGCAGGTCACGGTCTCGTCCACCAGGTAGGCCGGGTCGGCGACGGGGAAGTCCCGGTGGACGACCGAGTCGGTGTGGCCCAGCTTGCGCCACAGTTCCTCGGCGACGTGCGGGGCCAGCGGCGCGATCATCAGCACCAGCGGCTCGGCGACCGTCCGCGGTACCGCGCCGCCCGCCTTGGTCAGGTGGTTGTTCAGCTCGGTGACCTTGGCGATGGCGGTGTTGAAACGCAGGCCCTCCAGGTCCTGACGGACCCCGTCGATCGCCTTGTGCAGCGCACGCAGCGTCTCGTCGTCCGCTTCGCCGTCGGTGACGGTGACCTCACCGGTCGCCTCGTCGACGATGACGCGCCACAGCCGCTGCAGCAGCCGGAACTGGCCGACGACCGCGCGCGTGTCCCACGGGCGGGAGACGTCCAGCGGGCCCATCGCCATCTCGTACAGGCGCAGCGTGTCGGCGCCGTACTCGGCGCAGATCTCGTCGGGAGTCACGGCGTTCTTCAGGGACTTGCCCATCTTGCCCAGCAGGCGGGTGACCTTCTCGCCCTGGTGGAAGTAGGCGCCGTCCTGCTCCTCGACCTCGGTGGCGGGCACCGGGAAGCCGCGGCTGTCGCGGTAGACGTAGGCCTGGATCATGCCCTGGTTGAACAGCTTGTGGAACGGCTCGGCGGACGAGACGTGTCCCAGGTCGTACAGGACCTTCGACCAGAAACGGGCGTACAGCAGGTGCAGCACGGCGTGCTCGGCGCCGCCGACGTACAGGTCGACACCGCCGTGCGGCATGCCCTGGCGCGGGCCCATCCAGTACTGCTCGATCTCCGGGTCGACCAGCTGGCGGTCGTTGTGCGGGTCCAGGTAGCGCAGCTCGTACCAGCAGGAACCGGCCCAGTTGGGCATGGTGTTGGTCTCGCGGCGGTACTTCTTGGGCCCGTCGCCCAGGTCCAGGGTGACGTTGACCCATTCCTCGTTGCGCGACAGCGGCGTCTCGGGATGGGTGTCCGCGTCCTCCGGGTCGAAGGTGCGCGGCGAGTAGTCCTCCACCTCCGGCAGTTCCAGCGGCAGCATCGACTCGGGCAGCGCGTGGGCGACGCCGTCCTCGTCGTAGACGATCGGGAAGGGCTCGCCCCAGTAGCGCTGGCGGCTGAACAGCCAGTCGCGCAGTCGGAAGTTGACCGTGCCCTCGCCGATGCCCTTGCGGGCCAGCCACTCGGTGATGCGGTCCTTGGCCTCGGCGACCGGCAGGCCGTCCAGCTTGATGTCGTCGTGGGAGGAGTTGATGATCTTCGCGTCGTAGGAGGCGAAGGCGTCCTCCCAGGTGGAGGTGTCGGTGCCGCGGCCGTCGGTCGGCTCGACGATGCACACGATCGGCAGTTCGAAGGCGCGCGCGAACTCGAAGTCGCGCTGGTCGCCGGCCGGGACGGCCATGATCGCGCCGGTGCCGTAGCCCATCAGCACGTAGTCGGCGATGAACACCGGGACCTTGTCGCCGTTGACCGGGTTGGTCGCGTACGCGCCGGTGAAGACGCCGGTCTTGTCCTTGGCCTCGGCCTGCCGCTCCACGTCCGACTTGGCGCCGGCCTGCGCGCGGTACGCGGCCACGGCCTCGGCGGGCGTGGCGTGGCCGCCGGTCCACACCTCGTGGGTGCCCTCGGGCCAGGCGGCCGGGACGAACGTGTCGACCAGCGGGTGCTCGGGGGCCAGCACCATGTAGGTCGCGCCGAACAGGGTGTCGGGGCGCGTGGTGAAGACGGTGATCTTCTCGCCATCGATCGGGAAGTCGACGCGGGCGCCCTCGGAGCGGCCGATCCAGTTGCGCTGCTGCAGCTTGATCGCCTCGGGCCAGTCCAGCGCCTCCAGGTCGTCCAGCAGCCGGTCGGCGTAGGCGGTGATGCGCATGTTCCACTGGCGCAGCTTGGCCTTGAAGACGGGGAAGTTGCCGCGCTCGGAGCGCCCGTCGGCGGTGACCTCCTCGTTGGCCAGCACGGTGCCCAGGCCGGGGCACCAGTTGACCGGTGCGTCGGAGGCGTAGGCCAGCCGGAACTCGCCCAGGACGTCGCCGCGCTCGGTGGCGGTCAGCTCGTTCCACGCGCGCGTGTGGCCCGGTACGGCGCGCTCACCGGACTCGAACTGGGCGATCAGTTCGGAGATCGGGCGGGCCTTGTCCGCTTCGTCGTCATACCAGGAGTTGAAGATCTGCAGGAAGATCCACTGGGTCCACTTGTAGTAGTCCGGGTCGATCGTGGCGAACGACCGCCGCTTGTCGTGGCCCAGGCCCAGCCGGCGCAGCTGGGCCTTCATGTTCTCGATGTTGGACTCGGTGGAGACGCGGGGGTGCGTGCCGGTCTGCACCGCGTACTGTTCGGCGGGCAGGCCGAAGGCGTCGAAGCCCAGGGTGTGCAGGACGTTGTGGCCGTTCATCCGCTGGAAGCGGGCGAAGACGTCGGTGGCGATGTACCCCAGGGGGTGGCCGACGTGCAGTCCCGCCCCGGACGGATACGGGAACATGTCCATGATGAACTTCTTGGGCCGGGCGACGAGCTCGGGGTCGCCGGCCAGGTCGCCCTTGGGGTTGGGTGCGGCGTAGGTGCCGTCGGCGTCCCAGAAGTCCTGCCAGCGTGCCTCGATCTCAGCCGCCAGGGCGGCCGTGTAGCGGTGCGGCGCAGCCTCCGTCGACGTGGCGGCGGCAGCGGGGTTCGTCTCGCTCATGATCCTCAAAGCTCCATCGATCGTCTCTGCCTGCGGCTGCGACTTTCTAGAAACGAAAAATCCCCTCGCACAGGAGGGGACGCCGCGCCGATGCCGACCGGCCGTATGGTCCGGCGGTCGGTGCTGATCAGCGCGGCCCGCTAAGCAGAAGGCGTACGGCACGCATGGCGTCAGGGTACCGCAGCGCTTGAGCAAGCCGCGACGCGCTTACGTATCAACGGTTGACACGTACGCCCAAGGCGACAATCAGGACGAAAGTTGAACCAGGTTCAAAAATTACTTCGCGTAACAACCGCTAAGGGGCATCACGCGACCCATATTGCCCTTTGGTAACAACGCAATAACTCAAACCTCGTACTGATCGGTATGGCGCCACTTAGGCTGCGGCACCGGGACCGCTTTCCCGAACTGCTCGGAGTTGCCCCCATGAACCCTCGTCGTAGTAACAGCTCGCTCCCCAAGCCAGGCCGTTCGGTCTGGGGGGTGGCGTCTGCTGTCGTTCTGCTGCTCATACCCGTGGTCGTGCTGACCGGTGGCAGCCAGTTCCAATCGTTTCTGAACTTCGGCGCGGGCGTGCTGTCGCTCGTCTCGCTGAGCTGTTCGGTGATCTGGGGTCTGATCGCACAGGACCGCATCTTCCTCAACACCCGCCAGCGGATCGTCGGACAGGCGGTCCACCGGACGACCGCGGTCGCCTCGATCGCGTTCCTGCTGGTGCACATCGTCACGAAGATCGCGCTCGATCACACCGTGGTGATCGCCGCGATCATCCCGTTCTCCCTCGGCGTCACCGGAAGCGCCGGTCTGATCGGGCTCGGCTCGCTGGCCGGACTGCTGATGATCTTCGTTGGCGTCACCGGTGCCCTGCGCAGCAACTTCGCCGCGCCGGCCGTGGTGGCGGCCCGCTGGCGGGCGATGCACATGCTGGCCTACCCGGCCTGGTGCGCCGCACTGATCCACGGTCTGTTCGCGGGCCGCGCGGCGAAGCCCTTCTTCATGATCTCGTACGAGCTCTGCCTGGTCGGCGTGATGGCCGCACTCGCGCTGCGCGCCGCACCCCGCCCGTTCAAGCGCAAGGTCGCCGACCGTCTCGTCTCCGTTCTGGGCAGCTCGGAGCGTCCCGAACTGGACGACCTGGACGCCAGCCGCGCGCGGATGGGCGAGTCGGGTCTGTCCGGCTACGACGGCGGTCGCGACCGTGAACGCGAGCCGAGGTCCTCTCGGGCGCGCGCCTCCGCGCCGCAGCCCCATCCGCTCTTCCCGACCGGTACACCCTCCGCCGAGCCGGCCTCCGGTTTCGCGGCCGCCTACCGTGCCACTTCGCCGGGACAGCCCCAGTCGCCGTTCGCGGCCGGTCAGACCGCCCGCATGGAGCGGCTGGATCTGCAGGCCACCGAGTCCTTCCCGCGCATGGACGACCCCAACAGCACCTCGGGCAGCTGGCCGGTCCCGTCGCCGCCGCCGGTCGGCGAGGCGCCGCCGTCCGCGTACGACCCGCTCCAGGACACCGGATACAACATCCCGGTCTATGGCAATCCGGGCGCCGCTGGAACAGGTGGACGTGATGTGTACGACACGGGTGAGACGAACCCCGGCTATGGCACGTACAACTCGAATGACACGTACAACAGCGGTCCCGCCAACGAACCAGCGCCCGGCGCTTCATACGACGCACCGGGTTCGGGCGAACCTTGGAACACGCCTTCCGGAGGCTATAGGTGAACGAGGCCCTGCCCGACGTACCAGAAGTCCGAGTGGTCGGCCTTCCGCAGCTCACGTCGGGTTTCGACCTTGTCGAAAGGCTCGATCTGCCCATGCACCTCAAGGTGCACGGGCCGCTTGAGCCCTTGGGCGGGGAGCAGCTCGCGCAGCTCTCCGAACGCATCAACCTGAAGGGTCGCGGCGGCGCGGGCTTCCCCTTCCACAAGAAACTGCGGTCGGTCGCCGAAGCGGCGATCAAACGCGGTGTCCGGCCGGTGGTCGTCGTCAACGGCAGCGAGGACGAGCCGGCCTGCCGCAAGGACACGGTGCTCATCAACCGTGCCCCGCATCTGATCCTGGACGGCGCGCTGCTGTGCGCCGAGGCGCTGGGCGCCCGCACGCTCGTGGTGGGGGTCACCAGGGAGTCCACGCAGCGTTCCATGGAGCAGGCGCTCGCCGAGCGCGGTCTGAGCACCGGTCGCCGTTCGGCCCTGAAGGCGTTCGTGCAGCGCAACCCGGTCCGCATGGTCACCGGTGCCGCCGCGTCACTGGTCCGTTCGATCGACGGCGGCCCCGCGATCCCGCCGGGCCGCAAGACCAGCGCCTCCCAGAACGGTGTCGGCGGCGCGCCCACGCTGCTGTCGAACGCGGAGACGTTCGCGCAGTTGGCGATCGCCGCCCGGATCGGCCCGGAGCGTTACGGCAACACCGGCCTGTACGACGAACCGGGCACTGTCATGCTGACGGTCTCCGGTGCGGTCGCCCGTCCCATGGTGATCGAGGTGCCCACGGGCGTGCCGCTGCGCTATGTCCTGCAGCTGGCCGGCGCCCCGCCGGTGCCGCAGGGTGTGCTGACCGGTGGCTACCACGGGAAGTGGATCGACGCGGCCACGGTCAACGAGGCGATCGTCTCCCGCAACTCGCTGGACGCGGTGGGCGGTGCGCTGGGCGCCGGCGCGATCCTGCCGATCACCCAGGACACCTGTCCCCTGGGCGAGTCGCTGCGGGTCGCCCAGTGGCTGGCGGAGGAGAGCGCGGGACAGTGCGGTCCCTGCTACCTCGGCCTGCCCGCTGCCGCGCGCGGCATGGAGGACATCCTCAACGGCGGCGGTCCGGCCGCCCTGGAGGCCCTCAAGCAGGTCGCCAAGAACGTCAAACGGCGTGGTGCGTGCTCGCATCCGGACGGCTCCGCGATGTTCCTGGAGTCGACGATCAAGGCGTTCACCGACGACCTGGCCGCGCACGTCCTCGGGAACGGCTGCGGACGGCCCGTGGAGGGCGTTCTGCCGCTCTTCGAGGGTGGCAAGACGCCGACCGGTATCCCCGGCGGTGCGGAGCCCGAGGAAGCCGGCGGCAGTCGGCAGAAGATCCACGTGGACTGGACGCTGTGCCGGGGCCACGGTCTGTGCGCGGACATCCTTCCGGAGGTCTTCGAACTGGGTGCGGACGGCTTCCCGACGGTGGCGCAGGCGAAGGTGCCGCGCTTCGCGGAGGCCAAGGCGCTACGCGCGGTGCGCCGCTGCCCGGCGCTCGCCCTTCGCCTCGAGGAGGACACGCGTTCCCAGGCTCCGGCCAAGAACCTGCCGGTCCTCTCGCAGGGCCGCGGTCGTCGAGCCCTCGGCCGCTGATCACACGGGCACCACACGTGGTGGGGGGGGGCCCCCCCCCCCGGGGGGGCCCCCCCCCCCCCCCGGCCCCCCCGCCCCCCCCCCCGTGTTTCCGTGGTGGCCGCCCGCGTGGGGCGGCGCCGACCCCAAAAAGACCCCGCCCAACAAAA